>JAZDLR010000021.1:0-70416 GCA_043801745.1 Candidatus Komeilibacteria bacterium
TATTATTGATCAGCTGTGGTCAGGAAAAATGAAAGACCGCGCCAGAGCCTTGTATTTAAAGGATCATGTTTTAACCGTGGCGGTATTATCTCCGGTTTTAGGTCAGGAACTGAAGAACCGCGAGGCGGAAATTATTGACTATATTAACGAAAAAATCGGTGCCGAAGCAGTAGATCGGTTGCGTTACATTAGTTAGTCGTGGCTACAGCTGTTTGACAGAGTTGTTTTTTTGTCATTAGATTAGGCAACTTCCTGTTCTTTGTCATTTTACCTTCACCTTCTAGTCAGGAGCGTGAAATATGCCTCGAGCCCGGATTTTGCCCAATGGCGTCAGTTTCATTATGGAGCGGCGGCCAAAAGAGCCAACCGTGACTTTTGTCATCGGCATTGCCTATGGTGCCGGTGACGAACCATTAAACTGGTCAGGAGCACTGCATCTGCTGGAACACCTGTTCGTCATGCGTCACCCGCAACGAGTTGACTTGATGCAGTGGCTGGATCGGATTGGCGCTGATCTTAACGCCGGCGTATCCGAAGATATGACGATGTTTTATCTGACTGTGCCGACTCGTTATGCCCGAGTCGGTCTGGAGCGGCTGACGCAGTTGGTTCTGGTGCCTAGTTTTACTCCGGCCGAAGTTGAACAAGAACGCGGCCGCGTATTAGAAGAGTTGTCAGCTGATCATGACGACCATGAGCAACAGCTGTTAATTCTGACTAATAGGCAGGTGTCGAACGGCCATGCTTTGGGTCGTCCGATTATTGGTCGAGTTTCCAGTTTGCGTCGCTTGACGCATCAGAGAATCATGAAGTATTGGCGACGGCTACTGGATCCGAGAAGGATCGTCATTACCGCTGTTGGGAATTTTCACCGTGATCGTCTAGTAGAGCTGATCAAGCAGACCTTTGGTCAGCTGACGGTTCCAACTAGCGTTTTGCCGACTCGTCAGAGGACGGCGCCAGAGCAACGGTTTCAGCGACTGATTTTGCGGCGTCATGATTTGCGGCAAGTGCAGTTTTTCTGGACTTTAATGCTTCCCGGATATCATACGCGACATCGTTTACCCCTGCAGTTATTGGCTAATACTCTGGGTGGGCGAGAAAGTTCACCCTTGTGGTTGAAAGCGACGGAGCAAGTATACGAGTTGGGCACCTACACCTGGCACTTTACCGAATATGGTTACTTGCAGATAAAGTCCAAGATGCAACGAGCCGGTTTTTTGGAGATTCTACAGCTCATTCGGGATCACGTGCGACAGTATCACGATCGAGGCATTTCACGGTCAGAGTTTTTGCTGGCACAGAGATTTGCCATCAATACTGTCACTGCCAACTTCCGTGACTGCGGTCATGCGGCCAGATCCTACACGGCGCAGTATTTGGCTCATCAACAGTTGTTGGCACCGCGACAGATCATCCGTCGTTTGCGACGGGTGTCTCGAGCTGATGTGAATCTGGCAGCTCGGCGGTATCTGCGCTGGTCCAAGTCGTATCTGGCGGTTATTGGTCCGTTGACCAGAAGTGACCGTCAGAAGATCCGGCGCTTCTTTAGTCAGGGGGTGTGACATGAGACGCAAATATGGTCTCAAAACCCGATTACATCGGGTTAGTCATTCCTTCCTAGCCGCGGCTACAGCTTGTCCTTTGCGGGGTTTCTGGGAGGGAATTGTTGAGATACCGGTACCACAAAGTCCGCCGGCTGTTCTGGGTCAGGCCATGCACTACATGTTCCAGCAGTTCTACAGCCAGCATCCCACAACCAAGCGCTACCCTTATCAGGAAGAGGCTAAACTCCAGGGAGCGTTCAAGCATTTCTGGTGGGGAGCAGTAAACGGACGCCACGGCTTTAGTGGACGCGGAACAGCTCCCAGGGATGTTGCTTGGCAATCGGCAGATCAGGCCGGTCAGTTCTACGGTCGGGGTGCGGCTTATCTGCGGAATTTTTTTGCCCGCGCTAATCCCACTCGTCAGGATCAGATGATCCACTATCGGTTGGTGGAACGTCGGGCAACAGTAAACTGGCAAGGTCTGATAGTCACCAGTGTTTTTGACCGGTTGGATGTCGGTTTATTTCTAACAGCTGATGAACAGGTGTTGCCGGGTGCCTGTGTCGTTGATTACAAACCCAGTGAGTTTCCCGATCATCAGTTAGCGGAAGGAACCCAGTTCAGCATCTATCAGTGGCTGTATGAAACAGCTGTTCGTCCTAGTTTGCCGGGAATGCCGCCACTGTTGCAGATGCAGGTTCACAACTATGGACGTGATCAGATCTCCGACGTGCCGCTCCGCGATCCGGTAATCTTTGATGAACTGCGGAGATTGATGGGACAGGTCACCGGCTATTACTTAAAGATCATTAGTAATCAGCCGGTGTCAGAGATCTATCCCTTCTTTGACCAGGCTGATCTGGAACGCCGCACCATTAGTCCGAAATTGCCACGGGGCCAACACTGTCAGTACTGTGGCCACGTGGCTAGCTGTCAGCGTTATGTCAGGATGTCACCGGCCGAGCAGTATAGCCTGATGAGGCAGCAGCTGTCTCAGCGTTTTGGCCGTCAGCCTGACGATCAGCAGTCAGATCTAGGTTTGCCAGTAGAGCACCTGTACCCCGGAGTAGCTGCCATTACCTATGAGCAGCTCCAGAGGCGTCAGGGGGCACCTCAGCTGGTATTGGAGGTTTGAAGTAATCTTTGCCCAGCACCACTTTTGAGCAGTCTCAAAAGTGGTGCTGGGTTTCTTGATTTTTAGGGGAAAAATCAGTACACTGATAGTAGCTTATGGGTTTAAAAACCTTCCTAGTTTTAATGACATTAGCGACCGTACTAGCCTGGTCAGGCTGGACGATTATTGTTTTTATGATAAATCCGCAAACAGCCACACCTTTGGAATTTACCTTTTTTTACGCCAGTTTATTACTGTCACTGATAGGCACTTTATCATTATTGGGCCTAGCTGTTCGTTGGCTGTTTCAAGGCCGTAAGCGCGGACAAATGTACCGCGTGTCCATGGCATTTCGTCAGGCTTGTCTCTGGGCTGTGGCTCTGGTTATAGCTTTGGCTTTACAATCTCAGAGGCTTCTAAGTTGGTGGCTGATATTGTTGCTGGTAATCGCTTTTGCCACAATCGAATTTACTATTTTAGTGTTAAGCCAACCACGCTGGGAAGAATAATATGGAGCAACGTTTACAACAGATCAAAAAAGATTTTCAAGACGCTTTAAAGCAAGTGACAGACGCTAAAGCTTTAGAAGATGTGCGTAATACCTTTTTGGGAAGAAAAGGGTTATTGAATTCCGTTTTGTCCGGTTTGACGGAGGTTGCCAAGGAAGAACGCCCCAAAATTGGTCAGCTGGCCAATAAGGTCAAACGGGAATTTCAGCGTGCCTTAGACCAGGCTGAAGGATCATTAAAGCAGGTGAGTCAGAAATTAAACGATTTTGACCCAACTTTACCGGGCCGGCAAAAACCAGTGGGTCATTGGCATCCTCTGACTATGATTCAGCGTCAATTGGAGGATACTTTCCGCCAAATGGGCTTCCGTGTATTGGACGGCCCGGATATTGAGTCAGAATATTATAATTTTACCGCTTTAAATATTCCGGCTGATCATCCGGCACGCGATGCTCAAGATACTTTCTGGTTAACCGATGGTCATTTGCTGCGAACGCAGACTTCACCAGTTCAGATACGTGGCCTGCAAAAATACGGCGCGCCTCTTAGGGCGGTCGTTCCCGGTCGGGTATTCCGTTATGAGGCGACCGATGTTTCTCACGATCATACTTTTTATCAAATGGAAGGTTTAATGGTAGACCGCGGCATAACCATAGCTAATTTAATTGCGGTTATGCGAGCCTTACTGCAATCGATTTTTCAGCGCGATGTTCAGCTGCGACTACGTCCGGGTTTTTTCCCTTTTGTTGAGCCGGGTTTTGAAATGGATATCCACTGTTTGATTTGTGAAGGTCAAGGTTGTAGCGTCTGCAAACAGTCCGGTTGGTTGGAGCTGATGCCTTGCGGTATGGTGCATCCAACAGTGTTGCAGGAGGGAGGAGTGGATCCCCAACACTTTACTGGTTTTGCTTTTGGTTTGGGCTTGAGTAGATTAGTAATGATGAAATACGGTATTGATGATATTCGCTTGTTATCATCTTCGGACATTCGTTTTTTAAAGCAATTTTAGTATGAATTTATCTGTTAATTGGATTAAACAGTATTTGACCCTGCCGGACATCACGCCCAAGGATTTAGCTTTGAAGTTAACTATGGCCACAGTAGAGGTGGAGGAGGTTGTTGAACAAGCTAAACAGCTGGAAGGCATTGTCGTGGGTCAGATCAAAGAAATTGTCAAACATCCTCAAGCTGATAAATTGTGGATTTGTAATACTGCTATTGGCAGGGAGACAGTACAGATTGTTTGTGGCGGCAGTAATCTAAAAGAAAATATGTTGGTGGCGGTAGCTACTGTTGGCAGTAAAGTTCGCTGGCATGGCCAGGGCGATCTGGTTACTTTGGAGCCGGCTAAGATCCGCGGTCAAGCCAGTCACGGTATGATCGTGGCATCGTCAGAAATTGGTCTGGAGGATTTATTTCCGGCTGCCTCGGATCACATTATTCTAGATTTGTCCGGTTTTCCTGGAAAGCCGGGTATGCCTTTGTCCGAGGCCTTAGGCTTGAATGATGTTATTCTGGAAATTGATAATAAATCCGTGACTCACCGCCCTGATCTCTGGGGTCAGTATGGCTTAGCGCGCGAGTTGGCGGCGGTCTACGATACTAAACTTAAAGCGTTAAAAATTCCCAGCCTTAAAGCTGATAAGGAAACTGTTGATTTACAGCTTACGGCTTCGGCCGAGGCTTGCTTCCGTTTATCAGCTGTTGTTCTTGATAATGTTACTGTCGGTGAGTCGCCCTGGTGGCTGAAGCGGGCCTTACATAGCGTCGGTATCCGCTCAATCAATAATATCGTGGATATTACTAACTATGTCATGTTTGATCTGGGACATCCCTTGCACGCTTTTGATCTGGCGGCCACGAGCGGACCGATTGAAGTTAAGACTCTGACGAAATCCCAGAATATCACGACGTTAGACGGTGTTAAACGTAAATTGGAACCGGGCATGGTCGTTTTTGCTGACAGTAAACAGATCTTGGATGTGGCCGGAATTATGGGTGGGCAGTCCAGCGAAATTAAATCCTCAACCAAGCAAGTCTTATTAACCTGTGCCAATTTTCAGGCCAGTACCATCCGGCGTATGTCAACTGCCCTGGGTTTGCGGACCGAAGCTTCATCCCGTTATGAAAAATCTCTGGATCCTTTATTGACGCCGCAGGCTATTGCCCAGGCTGTTCACCTGATTAAACAAGTCTGTCCCGAGGCGGTAGTGGCCAGTAAAATTATTGATATTAACCGTGCTCCTGATTTTCAACGTACGATTGTAGTGCCTAAGGATATGTTTTCACGCCTTGCCGGTGTAGCTATTCCTGACGCGACAGTTAAACATATTCTGACCCGTCTGCATTTTGGCGTGATTAATAAGGGTAAGGACTGGCACGTCAGTGTTCCTTCTTTCCGCGCTACCAAAGATATCGGTATTCCCGAGGATTTAGTGGAAGAGGTTATCAGAATTTATGGCTATGAGAATATTGTGCCGGTTATGCCGGTAATTACCTTAGAACAGCCTGAGCGTAATGTAATGTTTCAATTAGAGCGCCAGCTGAAGGATCTGTTGGTTTTACACGGTAATTACTTTGAAGTGGTCAATTATTCCTTTGCGGTTAATAACTGGGCGCAATTTCTGAATTTAACTGATCATCAGGTGGCTTTGGCTAACTATTTGAGCGATGATCAGAAATTTTTGCGCACCTCACTGCTGCCGGGATTATTACAGAAAGTGGAGGAGAACCTACGCTGGAGTCAGGAGTTTAGTTTTTATGAAATTGGCCGTATCTACCGGGCGGAAAAGGGTGAGTTTGCCACTGATGGCAGCGATAAACATTTTCTACCTGATCAGCCGAAAATGCTTGCCGGTGTCAGTATTTCACGGGATAAGTCGGCACAGACACTTTATTTAGAAACTAAGGGTTTAATTGAGCAGATATTGCAGCACTATTCCTTGCCTTATGAATTCCGCTCGGAAACAGTTAAGTTCGGCAGTCAGGTATTAGGTATCCAAGCTCATGATCAAAAATTTGGTCTGCTGGGAACTCTCCGGCCGGAAATAATGGAGGAACACTTTTCTGGCTACAACATTGTTTGGTGGCAGATTAATTTACAAAAAATGGTTAAGCATGCCGAAGTTCGGCGCAGCTTTACGGCTTTCCCTAAATTTCCCAGTGTTGTCCGGGATTTGGCTATTGTTGTGGATCGCACTATTGCCTGGGGTGATATTTATCAACAGTTAGTTGGTAGCTCGGGTTTGATAGAGGAAATTGAACTATTTGATGTCTTTGAATCGCCGCAACTGGGCGAAGGCAAGCGGTCGCTGGCTTTTTCCCTAACTTTCCGCAGCAATGAGAAAACTTTAGAATCAGCCGAAATTGATTCCTTAGTTAAGCGCATCGTGGCTGATTTAACCAAGAAATTTGGAGCTAAACAGAGGTAGCGGTTGTTTTGGTTTATCTATTAAAAATAAGCGTCCCAAAACGCTTATTTTCTCATTTGCGAACCTCATACACGCTGCTGTACGTTGCAGCGCAAAAACTCTGACTCTGGATATTGTCCGAGTTTTATTTGGATGTGTCTAGCTTGCGTCTTATCAGTTCAACAAGCTGACCGCAGGTGGAAAGAAGCGAGTCCTCTCCGCCATGATGGTCAATTATATTGTTTAGGTCGGTTATATCGCTTTCGTTGACTTCACATTTTCGTGCAAGTTCGACCAGTCTAGTACCGATCGACATTAAGGAATCCTCTCCCAGGTGATGATCGAGCTGTCTGTCGAGATCCTCCAAAGTCTTCTCGTTTAAGCTCTTTTGATCCATGTTTTTTTCGGGCAGACCTTCTTTACTCATATTTTTTTAATTAGTCAATTAATTATTTTATAATTTCCGTTACAACGTACAACTGCACAGGATATCCCTGCCCGCCAGGCGAGCAAGGCGGCTTGCCCCGCTTAGGAATATTCAATCTCTATGGGGTGTTAGGTGAAATACTAAAAAAATTAACCATTACACATTAATTATTGTATCAATTTTTAGGTAATGCGTTACTATAGAA
This sequence comes from Candidatus Komeilibacteria bacterium, assembly GCA_043801745.1. Classification (GTDB taxonomy): domain Bacteria; phylum Patescibacteriota; class Patescibacteriia; order UBA1558; family 2-01-FULL-52-15; genus JAZDLR01. The sequence continues at coordinate 7,213 of JAZDLR010000021.1, forward strand.
TATAAAAAGAACCCCCCCCATGTGCGCTCTTTATTAATTTCTATTTTTTAGAGTCCTTGGATAGTGTGCCAAGAAGTGTTCCGTTTGGTCCTCTTTTTTCTCGAAGCACTTCTAAACGCGCCTTCTCCTCAGTAGTTAGAGGTTGTTTCGGCTCTTTGCTGATGGATGCCAAAAGACTATTTCTACTTTCTAAATCGCGTAACTCCTGCATCTCTTCAGGAGAGAGGTCATTTTGTGTTATTTCCGAAGGGTTTTCTTGTAATGGCCATTCTTTGGACATAATGTGATGATTAGTTATTTAGTAAGAAACGATGCATGTATATTATATCAAAATTATCTAATAGCTCAAGTTTTTTGCCATTTTACCTAACTGGCCATAATATTCCTGCCCGCTAAGTGAGTAAAACGAGGCAGGCGAACTGCCTGCCCCGCAGAGCAGAGGTAAGGCGAAGTGTTGGGTAATGTACATTTCCGCTGTTTGAATTTACTATGATACTTTGATTTGGCCAGCGTTTTTTTTCGCAGTTTCTACTTCCTCTTGAGACATTGTACGGTCATTGCTGAATTTTTTTACTATCTCCGGAAACCGCGCTTCAGCTAATCTTTCTACTGCTCTGGCAGCGACGACAACAGCATTGCTAATACTATCGTCGAGATTTTCCGCCACACCAGCTACAGCTGCAATTTCCCCTAGATTATTTCTGACATATCTGCCTATGGCATCATCCCATTCTTGAAAAGCTGTTAGTTTTTGTAAAAGCTCTAGTGTTTTTAAAATTCCCTCTTTATGGTCGTTTGTTTTTGATGATGTACCGACTTCAGCTCTAAGTCTCATGACTTCTTCTCCTAATTTTCTCGTGTCGATGGTTTCCAAAAGTCCTTTGAGGGTTTCAATGTCCTGTTGATATTGCGTTTCGTACATACTCTGTTCTGTTTCGAACACGTTGAAAGATCGCTCCATAAGTATATGTTTAATTTGTTAATCCCGCGATAATTAAGTCGCAATTGAAAATTAAGTTTTTAAGTTGGTTTCAAGAAAGGCAAGAATGAATTTCACCTAACAGTTGGTCGCCTAACCCCCTGAAATTTTAGCTAAAGTTAGCCGGCTTGTAAAGCATTATTTTACTCTTATAATGCTTAATTTAAAGCATTGAAATTGGTTAGATAAAAGTCTTGTTTTTACCCTGAATTAGTGCTATACTGTAATAGTTAAAATGTGGCTAGAGTTAGCTATTAAATAGCGATTTTAGCTAAAAATTATACCATTATTTTTTTGTCATTAATTTACTATGACAGCCGAGAAAAAGAAAAAGGCCGCTACGGCCTATAGTGCGGAACAAATTACCGTTTTGGAGGGGTTAGACCCGGTGCGCAAGCGCCCGGGTATGTATATTGGCAATACGGCCGGTGAGGGTCTGCATCACATGATCTGGGAAGTGGTGGATAACGGTATTGATGAAGTAATGGCCGGCCACGCGGATACGATTATAGTGGAATTATTGCCTGACGGCATAGTCACGGTGGAGGATAATGGGCGCGGTATTCCGGTGGACAAACATAAGGTATCGAAAAAATCCGCTTTAGAAACGGTCATGACGACTTTGCATGCCGGAGGTAAGTTTGGCGGCGAGGGCTATAAAGTTTCCGGCGGTTTGCATGGAGTCGGTGTTTCGGTAGTCAATGCTTTGTCTTCCTGGATGCGCACCGAAGTGAAACGCGACGGCAAGCTCTATATGCAGGAGTATGTCCGCGGTAAAGCCAAGAAAGCCGTGGAAGTGGTGGGTAAATCAGTTGGCACGGGCACGAAGCAATATTTTAAAGCTGATGACCAGGTTTTTTCCGTCTTAGATTACGATTGGTCCTTGATTTTGGATCACTTGCGGCAGCAAGCCTATTTAACTAAAGGCGTCAGAATAACTATTAGTGACGATCGGGTAAAGGGTCAGGAACAGTCCTATGCTTTTTATTTTGAAGGTGGTATTGGTTCTTACGTTAAATTCTTGAATCATAATACTGAATTGAAGCAGGAAAAAGTTTTCTATATTGATAAATCGGAAAATGGTGTTCAGGTTGAGGTGGCCGTACAGTATTGCGGTGAATTTCGCGAGCTAACCTACACTTTTGCCAACAACATTTACAACTCTGAAGGCGGCATGCATTTGATTGGCTTTAAATCCGCTTTAACCAGAGTTTTAAATAAGTACGCCCGCAAGAATAATTTTCTGAAAGAGAAAGATCCTAATCTGACAGCTGAAGATGTACGCGAGGGTTTAACGGCTGTTATCAGCGTTAAGCTGCGGGATCCGCAATTTGAAGGACAAACTAAGGCCAAGTTAGGCAACGTGGAAGTGCGGGCGGCGGTAGAAACTATTTTCTACGATTATTTCAATGCTTTCTTGGAGGAAAATCCCCGCGACGCCAAGGAAATAATGGGCAAGTGTTTATTGGCGGCCCAGGCCCGTATTGCCGCCCGGGCAGCCCGTGACACGGTACTACGTAAGGGCGCCTTGGAAGGTCTGACTTTGCCGGGTAAATTATCTGATTGTTCTTCCCGCGATCCCCAAGAATGTGAACTGTACATTGTCGAGGGCGACAGCGCCGGTGGCAGTGCCAAGCGCGGACGCGACCGCCGTTTTCAGGCTATCTTGCCTTTACGCGGTAAAATTTTAAATGTGGAGCGGGCCCGCTTAGATAAGATGTTGGCTAATAATGAAGTTAAATCATTAATAGTTGCTCTGGGAACTAATATCGGTGAACAGTTTGACATTGAGGGTCTGCGTTATCACCGCATTGTGATCATGACTGATGCTGACGTTGACGGCGCCCACATCCGCACTTTGCTATTAACGTTATTCTACCGTTATTTCCCGCAATTAGTCAGTTCCGGAAAACTATATATTGCGCAACCGCCCTTGTACCGCGTACAGATGGGTAAGGAAGTAAGTTGGGTCTATAATGATGAGAAGTTAGCTGAACTCAAGAAAAAATATAATATTAAGGATGAGGACCTGCAGGGAGCTTTACAGAAAGTGGAGGAAAACGAAGAAGCGGCTGCCCAAGTAGAGGGTGAGCTACCGGAAGCCAGTAAGGGCGAGCCCAGGGCCGTTAAACTGAATATTCAACGTTACAAAGGTTTGGGCGAAATGAATCCTGAGCAATTATGGGAAACCACTATGGATCCCAACGCCCGCGTGATGAAGCGAGTTGTCTTGGAAGAAGCAGCTAAAGCTGATGAGGTTTTTGATGTTTTAATGGGTTCAGAAGTCGGACCACGGCGCCGCTTTATTCAGACGCACGCTAAGAGTGTGAAGAATCTTGATATCTAGGGGCTTGGGGCTTGTTACTTGGGGCTTGGCCGCCTCGCGTCATCACTTACTGTCATTGCGAGCTTCCGCCTACGGCGGGAGCGCGGCAATCCAGTCTATACCATCTCAAAGCTAGATTGCTTCGTCGCCCAGCACCACTTGGCAGACAAGTGGTGCTGGGCTCCTCGCAAAGACAGTAGCGAGGCGGGTAGTACTATTTATGACGAATTTTGAAGATTACTTAAAAGAACGCGGCCAGTTAATCAACGATTATCTAGTCGAGCTGACCAAAGGCTCGCTTTTTAAAGATAAACTAGGCGAAGCCATGAAATATAGCTTACTCGCCGGCGGCAAGCGCCTGCGTCCGATTTTAGTTTTGGCCGCCTATGAAACTTGCGGTGGTAAGGATTTGCCATCGATGCTTCCGGTGGCGGCGGCTTTGGAATGTATTCATACATCTTCTCTGATTCATGATGATCTGCCGGCCATGGATAATGATGACTACCGCCGCGGTAAATTAACTAATCATAAAGTTTATGGTGACGCCATGGCTATACTGGCCGGAGACGGATTATTGATCATGGCTTTTGAATTATTGACCAGAGATGATTTAAATCCGGCGTTAGCGCCGGCTATTCGCGTTCGCTTAGTTGAAGAATTAGCTAGGGCCACCGGATCAGAGGGTATGGTTGGCGGTCAGTCAACTGACATTCTGTCTGAAGGCAAAAAGATTTCTTTAGATGAGCTGCGCAGTATTCATTCCAGAAAAACCGGAGCCCTGATTCGTGCCAGTGTGCGTATGGGGGCTATTGGCGCGGAAATCGGGGAGGATCAGCTAGAAGCTTTAACTCAATTTAGTGACAGCGCCGGTTTAGCTTTTCAGATTGCTGATGATATTTTAAATGTTACCAGTACCCGTGAGGAGTTGGGTAAGGGCGTAGGAACTGATGTTGTTCAGGAAAAAGCCACTTATCCGCAGCTGGTCGGGTTGGATGAAGCTAAGAAGCTGGCCGAAGACGAAGTTGAGACAGCTATTAATATTTTGAATAAAATTCCGGGTAATACCGAGACGTTGAAAAGTTTGGTTAAGTATATTGTTGAACGTAAGAAATAATTTTTTAACGAATTAGCCTCATAATTTGACGGAGTTGATTCCGTTAGAATCTTTGTTTCTAACGGAGTTGACAACCGGCAGCCTGGCGTTAAACTTTAAGTAGTAATAAATTAACAGTAAAACTATGCCCAGCAAAAAACAAAAAAAAGCTAGTCGAAAAAATATTGTCGCAGCGCAGAAACGCTGGCAATCAATGACACATTTTCACAGAGCCTTAGCTCAACCCCAAGGCCGGGCGCGGCTAAAGCCAGGTTCAACCGGTAAGGGCGAATTTTATCATATCGTGGTGCGGCCCAAAGAAGAGTTTACCAGTTTCCGTAATCAGGACGTGGGTAAGAAAGGGCACCTAGAACGGTTAGCTGGACGGCGTTCCAGCGGATCGTGGGCCACGCAAACTTGGTTGATCGGTAAAACTGATGCCACTGTTAAAAACGGTAAACTAATAGCTAAATCACCGGCAGCCAAAAAATTATTTGCCACTTTAGGTTCAGTACCAAGTTGGGTCAAGGGCGATATCTTTCAAGCTAAGGACAGGCGTAATATTCCGGAAAAGGACAAGCCGACCCTGGCGCAGCGCCGCGCTCAAGCTAAAAATATTAAGAAGGCTCAGGCAGCACGCCGCCGGCGTTAAGTTTCGCGGCAATAGTAGGTAGGCGCACTTGTATTTACAGAGTTTTTTTGTTATTATTCTGTAGTAACAAGCCGCCATGGGCGGTTTTAAAATAGCCTTTAGCTATATTTGGCTAAAGTTAGCAAAAATTATGAATAAAATTATCAACTATTTACGCGGCGCCAGGGTAGAACTGATGAAAGTAGCCTGGCCAACTAGACAACAGACCACCAAATATACCATTGAGGTGGTGGTTATTTCCGCCGGTATAGCCTTATTTTTGGGGTTGCTGGATTATATAATCAGCACTGTTTTGCAGCTATTTTTACGTTAAATCTCTATGGCTAAACAAAATTTACAGCAAGGTCGCCGTTGGTATGCGCTTCATACCTATTCCGGTTATGAGGAAAACGTCTCTCGTAATCTGAAGCAGCGCATTGAATCCATGGATATGGAAGATAAAATTTTTGATGTTTTGATTCCGACCGAAACCAAGATCAAGATTAAGAATGGTAAACGCCGTACAGTACGCGAGAAAATATTTCCTGGCTACGTGCTGGTTAACATGATCGTAACTGACGCTTCCTGGTATGTGGTGCGCAATACCCCTAATGTCACAGGATTTATCGGTACCGGTACTATCCCGACTCCGGTGGCGGATGAAGAAATAAAGTCCCTGCAGCAGCGTATGGGTGTAGAAGAGCCGGAATACAAGATTGATATTTCTGTTGGTCAGATGGTTAAGATTGTTGATGGACCGTTTAAGAATTACGAAGGTAAGGCCAGCGAAATTGACGAGGCCCGCGGCAAAGTTAAAGTTCTGATTTCTGTTTTTGGCCGGGAAACTCCGGTTGAGCTGGACTTTTTACAGGTTAAGAAGATGTAAGATTAGTTGAAAGTTATAAGTTGAAAGTTAAAAGACGAGTTGATGCTTCTAGTCAACTCATAAGAAATTAAGATAATATTTATGGCTAAACCAATTAAAGCCTTAGTAAAATTGCAGATCATGGGTGGTGCGGCTACGCCGGCTCCGCCAGTAGGAACTGCGCTCGGACCGCACGGTGTTAATATTCAGGATTTTTGCGCCAAGTTTAATGAAGCGACCAAAGATAAGCGTGGTACCACGGTGCCGATTGATTTGACGATTTATGAAGACCGCACTTTTACTTTTATCCTGAAAACTCCGCCAGCTTCGGAACTATTAAAGAAAGCTGCCGGTATTGAGAAAGGTTCAGGCAAGCCGTTACAGGAAAAAGTCGGCAGCGTGACCAAAGCGCAGGTACGGCAGATCGCCGAAGTGAAAATGCCGGATTTAAATGCCAATGATATTGAAGCCGCAATGAAGATTATTGAAGGCACGGCGCGGCAGATGGGAATAACAATCAGGGACTAGGGACTTGGGGCTTGGGACTGGAATCGCTATTCCGTAGCTCACCTATTTAATTAAAGTGGGACCGCGTTGAACGCGGGCTATAACCACACAAATTACAACATTATGAAAATCAGTAAAAGAATGCAGGCCCAGAAGGCCAAGTTAGAAGCCGGAAAAGTTTATCCCTTAGCCGAAAGCATTGCTTTGGTTAAAGATACTTCCGGCGTTAAGTTTGATGCTACGATCGAAGTTCACGTCAAATTGGGAATTGATCCGAAACAGAGTGACCAGTTAGTTCGCGCTACAGTTGCCTTGCCGCACGGCACAGGAAAATCGGTTAAAGTCGCTGCTTTTGTTCCGGAAGATTTGGTAGCTGAAGCCAAGAAAGCCGGCGCTGACATTGTCGGCAACAAGGAGCTAATTGAAGAGATCAAGAAAACCGGCAAATGTGATTTTGCCGTGGCTATTGCTACGCCAGATATGATGAAAGATTTGTCGGCTATCGCCCGTATCTTAGGTCAGAAAGGCTTAATGCCTAATCCTAAAACTGGCACTATTACCACTAAAGTTGGTCAGACGGTAACTGAACTTAAGGCTGGCAAAATCAGCTTTAAGAATGATTCTTTCGGTAATGTCCACGTGGTCATTGGTAAGGTATCATTTGACCCGGCTAAATTGACCGAGAACTTTGAGGCTTTTGCTAAAGCTTTAAAAAGTGTCAAACCGGAAAAGATGAAAGGCATTTACATTAAGGGAATTTATCTGACCTCATCCATGGGACCGGCGATCAAAGTGAGTCTGTAATCAAAATTTTGACAAAAGGCCTGATTAAATATCGGGTTTTTTGTATTACTGCCCCGTTAGAAGCGTTTCCTTATAACGGGGTTGACATTTTTTGATTAAGATTGTAGTGTCTAGTATCCGCACTTTGACAGAATTTTTTTTGAATCTGCGCCGTTTCCACCCCAAACCAGGAGGTAGTAATCTATGTCCAGAAGCGATAAGTATTTGCGAATGTTGATGGCTGGTGCCATTGGCGCCATGATCGGCACGGTCGCGGCTCTGATCTTCAGCTGGTCGTTGATTCCTATGATGTGTTTTGGAGGCATTATCGGTTTCGTCGGCTATGCTCCGCGGAAGTTCGTGGCCGGAATTGCGCCAGCTTGGCGCAGCGCCAGATATCGTGTCGCACCTGTTGGTCCGGGGATCATGCAGGTCTGCCGGCGGCTGTGGACACATAAGAAGATGGTGTTCTGGGCCTGGTTGTTTTCTTTCGTTATGATACTTTGGATGTCCCAGCTTTTTATTCCACTTGTTATTCATTCAACAGTTGAAGAGCGTTCCGCAACACTACGGACGTTGTTTGGGATGTGGGTTTTCTTGTCTACATTCAGCGCTGCATTATTTGTGGGAGCTCAGGAAGACGAGACGCGAGTTCAGACTGATGGCGCTTTTTTCCGCACCGTAAGCCTTCACGGTAATCCGATCAGCGCCGCTTTCTACATCCTGCGGGCGTTGCTCTACTATCTGCCTCGCTGGGCTTGGCGACAGCTGCCGCAGTGGGGTAGATTCTTCGGGGCATTCTTCATTGCTTGGATGCGGTTTACCTACTCCCATGAGCGGCTCTTCGCTGGCTTTGGAGCAGCGCTCGGCACCCTGCTTGGCACTTTGTACGGCAGACATAGCGGACAGTTGTTTCCGGCAGCCATGATCGGTGCTTTAGCAGGTGGAGTGTCGACAGTGGCTGGGAATTTCGTGTTCCGTCTGCTTCTGTTGCGGTTTGATCCGGCGGCCGTGAAGCAGAGGATCTGATACAAGGAGAACTTTGGCGGCGGAGTTAGCTGTTTCATTCAGCTGATTCCGCCGTCTTTTTTTATCTTCTGAAATATAAATGTTGAATCCTCCCTAAGGGGAGGATTCATTGTCTGGCTGTTGGGCTTTTTTTTGGTAGGCACGCAGCAGCCGCAGGACCGGGTGGAGATAGCCGTTTTTGGCTTCTCGGACACGCGCTTTTAGCAGAGCCTGCTGCAGGCGATGTGCAATGTCGGCTACCATGACCGGCTGGGTGCTGGTCTTTTCGCTCTTTTTATCGCTCATGAGCCCTCCTGAGGAACGAGACGCCTGAACTCTACGATGGAACCGGTCAGCCGTCAAGTTTAAATAGTCACTGCCCTTTGGTACAATACAGTCAGCTAATTTTTTACTTATCAACAATGACTGTACCTAGACCCTCGTGGGACGATTATTTCATGGCTATGACGCGTATCGTGGCTACGCGTAGCTCTTGTGACCGTTTGTCCGCCGGAGCTATTTTAGTTAAGCAAAAACGCATTATTGCCACTGGCTATAATGGCGCGCCTCCGGGTCAGCCGAATTGCAATGAGGTTGGTCATTTATTGGAAGACGGTCACTGCGTGCGCACGATTCATGCCGAACATAATGCCATTTTGCAGGTGTCACTGTTGCAGGGTTCCAGCACAGAAGGATCCACTTTATATATTAATTACAGTCCCTGTATTCACTGTGCTAAATATATTTTAGCCGCTGGGATTAAAAAAATCGTAATTGGTAAAATATACCGCACGCCGCAAGTGGTTGATTATCTGAAGCAGGCGGGTCTGGAAGTGGTGTTGTATCAGAGAAATGCGGCCTGGGATGAAGGATTGTCGGAAATGTTTAAGCATGAAATAGAGGATAGGAAAGCGCCGGAAGGTAACATAACTTTAACCAATGGCTAAAATAATTCTGGGATTTACCGGGTTGATGTGTTGTGGCAAAGGAACGATTAATGTTTACCTGTCTTCACATTACGGCGCCGCAACTTATCGCTATTCTACTATGATACGCGATGTTCTTGATCGCTTATATTTACCGCACAGCCGGGATAATATGAGTCATTTATCGACTTTGTTACGGCAAGAATTTGGCGAAGATTTAATGGCCAAAGTTATGGCCCGCGACGTGACGAAAGCTGCCGAGTCACTGATCGCTATTGATGGCATTCGCCGGCCAATGGACGTGTCCAGTTTGAGAGAACTGCCGGAATTTAAATTAGTGGCTATCAATGCCGCTGAAGAGGTGCGTTATCAGCGCTTGATTAACCGCGGGGAAAATCCGGATGATAAAACGAAAACCCGGGAGCAGTTCCGCGCCGATCATTTATTGGAAACCGAGGCCTCAATTCCCGGTGCTATGGCCGAAGCGGATTTTCAATTGGATAATAACGGCGCCTTGGAGCAGTTATATCAGCAGTTAGATGATTTGTTAAAAAAATTGGGCTATGAAGGTAAAATTTAAAAAGTTAAATCCCGATGTCAGATTGCCGGAGTATAGTCATAGCGGCGACGCTGGGGCTAATGTATTTTCTTTGGAAGATAAAGTGATTAAAGCCGGGCAACGGGAAACTTTTCATCTGGGTTTTGCTACAGAATTTCCGGCCACACATGTTGGTTTGATCTGGGACCGCGGCGGATTAGCAGCTCTGCAGGGCCTGACATGTTTAGCTGGCGTGGCGGATGCTAATTATCGCGGTGAGTGGGTGCTAGTTTTGTTAAATACCTCAGATCAGGATTATCAGGTGAAGAAAGGCGACAAGATCGCGCAGATTTTGTTTCAGCCGATTGAAGTGGTTGAATTTGAAGTTGTTGATCAGCTAAGCGAGACCAGTAGAGGAGAGGGGAAGTTTGGATCAACGGGCAGATAATTAAATGGAACGCCCGTTTCGTTTCTGTCATTGCGAACCGCGTCCGACGCGGGAAGCAATCTGTAACAGATTGCTTCGTCGCCCTTCGACCTTCGACAAGCTCAGGTCTTGGGACTCCTCGCAATGACAATGATGGTGTGCGGACAACTTACAATAAATAACTAACAATGTTTACCCCAGAAGAAAAAGCCATACTAAAAAAATACGTCACCGATCCGGACGGTGATGTTTTCTGCGTTCAGAATCTGGAAGGCATTGTAGGCGCGGTTTATGCCCGTTACAGCCGGGCGCGCGGCGGTTTCCGTGAGGTGATGTTGAAAGAGTTTATTAAGGAGGGCTTGCTAGACGTTGAGAAAGCTAGTCAGTTAATTGAAAGGGTGTTAGTTGCTTATGGTGATGACTCTGTTGGTGAACTAGAAGGAACGCATTTATCAGTGGAAAATATTTCTGTTTTAGCCACTAAGGAAATAGAGGACCGCCGAATTGGCGGCTCGCCCATTGAGCAGTCCACGCGTTATGTTTTCTACGATCAGCGAGATGATCAGGGACAGTTTAGATATTACCGCGAGCCGCGCATCATGGCTTCCAATCATTCCAAGGATTACGTGGAGACCATGGATTATATTTTTCAAACCTACTGCGATTTGATTGAGCCGATGAAGGCTTATTATCAGGGATTAAAGTCAATTGACGAGGCCGAGTATGATGTCTTAGGTACCGGAACTAAACAAAAATTAGCGGATTTAAATGAAGAGAAAGACCGCAAGGCTTTTACCGTAACATATAATTCAGATATCAGAACTAAGGCCTGCGACTCTCTGCGCAGTATTTTACCCATTGCTACGAAGACTAACGTCGGCTTATTTGGCAATGGCCGTTTCTTTCAATGGATGCTATCGCATTTATATACCTCACCTTTATCCGAAGCAGCCGGCGTGGCCCAGCAGGCGAAAAATGAATTAGATAAAGTTATTCCGCATTACGTTAAACGGGCCAAGAAAAACGACTATCGGATTAAAATCCGCGAGGAAATGGAAAAATTGACCACCGAGTTATTAAGCACGGTTGAGCCAAAAGAAGAGGATAATATCACTTTATTTGATCACGGCGAAGCAGTTATGGCTGAGGAAATAAATACTTTAGTCATGCAGCAATCTTTGGTAACGGCTGATCAGTTGCGTGAGCTGATAAAGAACGAGGAAGATCATTTGACTTATGCTATGATGTTGTATGAATATTGCCGTCATCCTTTGAAACAACTTTTAAAAATTGTGCGCAAGTTACCCCTTGAGACTAAAGAAAAAATCCGCAGTACTTATATTGGCGAGCGGCAAACACGGCGCGATCGGCCTTACCGCGCTTTGGAAAGCGGCTACCGTTACACTTTTGATTTAGTGACTGACTTTGGCACGTATAAAGATTTAATGCGGCACCGGATGACCAGCCAGTTACGTCAGCGTTTCAACCCTTTGTTAGGTTTTATCGTGGTGGAGGATATTAAACGGGCCGGTTTTGAAGAAAAAGTTTTGGAGTGCCACCGCCGCTCAGCCGAATTATATGGCCAAGTGGTCAAAGATTTTCCTCTGGAGGCCTCCTATGTTACTCTACATGGACATAAGGTGCGCTGGGTCATGGGCTTTAATGAACGCGAGGCTTATCATTTACTGGAACTACGCACCACGCCGCAGGGTCATCCGCAATACCGTCGGGTCTGTCAGCTGATGCATAAGCAAATTGAAGCTAACCGCGCCTGGCGCGCCAGAGCCATGAAGTTTGTGGATCATAATGATTATTTTTGGTCGCGGGCAGACGCGGAAGCGAAGCAGAGGGTGGGAGAAAAGAAACTGGAAGAGAACAATAAATAAATTTGTTGCTATTACAATGAGAAGTATCAAGATTCAGGTTACAAGTTCCAAACAATATTTAAGATTCAATTATCAGGTTTCAAAATTTTAAAATTGATAATTGAATATTGTTTGAATATTGATCATTGATTATTGAAACTTAATCCCAATGCCTATCCCCAACATCCGCGTCATTTCCGGTTGTATGTTCTCCGGCAAAACTAGCCGCCTTTTATGGTATTTGAAACGCGCCGATCTGGCCAACCGTAAGGTCGTATTATTTAAGCCGCAAATTGATAACCGTTACAGCGCTTCGGAAGTCGTGACGCACGATAATACCCGCGTGCCTTCAATGGTAATTTCGCAGGCTGTGGAGATTTTACCTTTAGCTGATCAGTATGATGTTATTGGTATTGATGAGATTCATTTTTTTGATGCCAGGCAATTAGTGGCAGTGGCGGAAAAATTAGCCGCTCAAGGCAAAGCCGTTGTGGCGGCCGGTTTAGATTTAGATGCCGAGGATAACGCTTTTGAAGCTACTAAGGAACTTATGGGTATTGCCGAGTTTGTGGAAAAACTTCAGGCCGTGTGTGCTGACTGCAATAATGAATATGCCTCACGCTCTTACCGCAAGTCGCAGTCTAAAGAAAAGTTTGAAGTTGGCGGCAAAGAGGCCTACTTACCTTTGTGCCGCGTGTGTAATGCTAAACGGAAAGCGCCAAAATGACGGGCAAGTTAATTGTTATTGACGGCACCGACGGTTCGGGTAAGGCCACGCAGGTTGAATTATTGGCCGAGCGTCTAAAAAAAGATGGCTATAAGGTAGCGATTGCGGATTTTCCGCGTCACGGCGAGCCGTCAGCTTATTTTGTGCAAGAGTATTTGAATGGTCGCTTCGGACCCTTAGAAACTATTGGACCCAAGAAAGGTTCAATTTTTTATGCGCTTGATCGTTATGCGGCCAGTTTTCCTATGCGCCAGCAGTTAGAACAAGGTTATATTGTTTTGTCTAATCGTTATGTTACGGCCAACATGGGACATCAGGGGGGTAAAATTGCGGATCCTGAAGCCAGACACAAATTTTTCGACTGGCTGTATGAATTAGAATTTGAAATTGTGGGTATTCCTAAGCCGGATTTGAATATTATTCTGCACGTGCCGGCGGAAATTGGTCAGCAGCTGGTAGATCGAAAATCCAGCAGGGATTATATTGGTGGTAAGAAGCGCGATTTGCATGAGCAGGACATTAATCATTTAAAGGCCGCGGAGCAGGTATATTTGGAAATTGCCAAGAAGTATCCCAATTTTGCTTTGATTGAGTGCGTAGACAATGGTATGATTATGTCTAGAGAGAAGATAAATGATTTGATTTGGGAAACTATCGAGAAATGTCTAAATACGAACCCGTAATTGGTCTGGAAATTCACTTGCAGCTTAAAACTAAGAGCAAGATGTTTTGCCGTTGTGCCAATGAGCGTGACAATCAGCAGCCGAATTCCGCTGTTTGTCCGGTGTGTCTGGGGCATCCCGGCACTTTGCCGGTAGTGAATGCCGAAGCTATCCGTCAGGGTATCCGGCTGGGTCTGGGGATTAATTGCTATATTAACCGTTTTTCCAAGTTTGACCGCAAAAATTATTTTTATCCGGATTTACCCAAAGGTTACCAGATTACTCAATTTGATCAGCCGCTGGCTACGGACGGTTATTTGCTGTTATTGATTGGTGGTCAGGAGCGGCGTTTCAGCATTGAAAGGATGCATCTGGAAGAAGACACGGGCAAGAATTTTCATATTAAGGATCAGACTTTGATTGATTTTAACCGGGCCGGCGCGCCACTGGGTGAAATTGTGACTAAGCCGGATTTCCGCTCGCCGCAGGAAGCTAAGCGTTTTTTGCAGGAATTGAAATTAATCGCCCGCTATTTAGGAGTGTCTGACGCGGATATGGAAAAAGGACAATTGCGCGTGGATGTTAATATTTCCCTGCGTCCGGTTGGTGACGTCAAACTATATCCCAAAACGGAAGTTAAAAATGTCAATTCTTTCCGTTCAGTGGAGCGGGCTCTGCAATATGAGATTGAGCGGCAAACTAAGTTATGGCAAGGCGAGATGCCGCCACAGCAGGGTAGTACCCGCGGCTGGGATGATTCCCGGGAGATAACCGTGGAGCAAAGAGTAAAAGAAGAAAGTAATGATTACCGTTTCTTCCCCGAGCCGGATTTACCGCCCCTGGAGTTATCAGTAGAAGAAGTGGAAGAAATTAAGAAATCTTTACCCGAATTGCCGCTGGCTAAGCGTCACCGTTTTCAGGAGGAATTTCTGCTAAATTATGGCGAGGCTGAAGTTCTTTCTATGGATATCGCGACAGCCAATTATTTTGAAGCCACGGTCAGTGAATTACGAGCTTGGCTGTTATCATCCGGCGAAACCAGCGGCAGTGAAGAAGAAATTTGGGCCGCCAACCGCAAGAAATTAGCCCGTCTGGCTCTGGCTTGGATTACCACGGAATTATTCAAGCATTTGAATGCCGGCAATAAGACCATTGAGCAGTCGCCGGTAACACCGGAAGATATGACGGAATTTATTGTTCTGGTTTATCAGGGTAAAGTTAATAGCTCGGCGGCGCAGACAATTTTTGCCACTATGGTCACCACGGGCGAGGATCCGCAGGCTATTGCTGACCGTTTGGATTTGCATCAGGAGAGCAATGAAGAATCCTTGTCAGAAATTGTGCGAACTATTATTGAGAATAATCCTGATCAGGTGAATGATTACCGCAGCGGCAAGCAAGCCATTATGAAATATTTTGTCGGTCTGGCCATGAAAGAATCTAAAGGTAGGGGAAATCCCCAGGTGCTGGAAAAGCTGTTTAAAGAAGAACTGGAAATTAGGCAGTAGGAAGGTAGCTTGTAGTGCGGCCGTCATGGCGATTTATCTTGGCTTAGGCTGGGATTTTTTTGATATATATTTGTACGGACAGGTCGCGACCTGTCCGTACGCGGAAAATCAGAGCTGAAATTTAAAATATGAAATCGCAATGACGGCCGGTTTGACACCCGCTATTTTTTCTATATACTGTAGTAACTTCTTTTCGCGTTCACAGTTGGTTGACTATACAGGAGGTGTCCGTTGAAGATAATGTTCATTGTTTTTCTGGTTTTGGCGGCCATACTAGCGGCTGTACCAGCCAGTGCCATCACTTTGCCGCTTGATTGTTTGGCGGCAGGGGATACGCTGAGCCTGCAGTATTTGCCTGATTGCGACGCCCGAACCGGCGTCTTGCTTCCGCTCGGGCCCTGCCCACAGCAATTGTCCATGTTTTACATGGGCGGGCAGAACTGGATCGTGATTGGTGACCAGATCTACGGCGTGGTGGTGGATAACCCGGCGTTTGGGGTTATCCGTTATGTCATGATCTTGCCACGCTGTCACAAATCGGTTCTTCGGTTTGGCAGATGGCAGTTTCCTGGCCGCAGGCTGGTTTTCCACAATGGATAGCTGGAGACAAACCAAGGAGGAAAAAGGACGGCCGTGTCGTTTGAGTGACATGGCCGTTTAAAATTTATTTTCTACCACCCCTTTCCCCTCCTTGGTAAGGAGGGGATGGATTAAGAGTCCAGAAATTTTAAGGCTGCGGATTTGGCTTCGGCTTCGTTGCCGACCCAGGTGATTGGTGTTTTCTTTTCCATACGCCAGAACCAGGTCATTTGCCGTTTGGCATAGTTGCGGGTGTCTTGCTGAATCTGACTAATTATTTGTTCGCGGGTTATTTTTTTGTCAAAATAATCATGCCATTCGCGGTAACCGATGGAAAGCATGGCCGGGCAGTCCCAGCCGTATTGGGCTGATAGCTTTTTAACTTCATCTTCTAAACCGCGCTTAAGCATTTCATGTACTCGGGTATTAATGCGGGAGTAGAGTAGTTCACGGTCGACCTCAATACCAATAAGACAGTAATCATGTTTTGGTTCGGCTGTGGCCTGACTAGTGACAAAGCCGCGGCCGGTAATTTCACTGAACTCAATGGCGCGGATTAGTTTTAACCGGTTATTCTGATAAATCAGTTGCGAGCCTTCGGGATCAACTTTTTTTAAACGGAAAATTAATTCATCAGTAGTGAGCTTGTCTAGTTCTTCGCGTAATTTTGGTTGCGGCGCAACGTTAGGAATTTGATAATTTTCCACCACAGCCGATAAGTATAATCCGGTACCGCCGACTAAAAAAGGCACTTTTTGCTGTTTTAAAATATCGTCGATTTTAGCCACAGCCATTGCCTGATAATCCGGCAAATAGATTTGATCTGTTGGTTCGGCAATGTCAATTAAATAATGCGGAATAACTTTCTGCTCTTCAATCGTAATTTTATTCGTGCCGATGTTAAAGTATTTATAAACATGCCGCGAGTCAGCTGACACAATTTCGCCGTTTAGCTCTTGGGCTAAGTGAATTGCCATAAGCGATTTGCCTGAAGCGGTGGGCCCAAGAATAACTATTACTTTGGGTTTAGGCAAGGCTAACGGGCGCTTGATTACAGCGGTAGAAGCTTTAACTTTTGGCTTGGTTTTGGTTGTTAACATATTATTTAAAGCGTACCGCCACTTTGGGTTTTTTAGTTCGAACTTTACATTTTAATTGGTCTGCCAAAGAAACGCGTTTAGTTAAGCGCTTTTTTTTGAGTAGTTCCCGTTTTTCGGACTTGGTGAGCATAAGGAAAGTATAGCAGAAAAGATGGAAAACGACCCGCTTGCCCCAGTCTTGTCATTGCGAACACCGCGCCGCTAGGCGGGGTGGTGGAACAATCTGTAACAGATTGCTTTGTCGCCCAGCACCACTTGGCTGCCAAGTGGTGCTGGGCTCCTCGCAATGACAAGTGAGGGATAGGGGCGGGCGGGTTTATGGGACTAACTCACCGTCCAGGCCAAACGCTTTGGCTTTAGTGATGTGGACATTAACAAACTCGCCGATCAGCGGCAGATCTGGAGCATTAAAAGTGACTGTTTTGGATTCAGACGTTTTGCCTTCATAACGCCAGCCATCGCTTTTTTTGCGTCGGCTATCGACCAGCACTTTTACGGTTTGACTTTCAAATTGCCGGTTATAAGCCAATCCGGTTTGACCCAGTACTTCATTTAATTCAAATTCACGCTTTTCTTTGATAGCATGCGGTATGTCATCGGCATATAGTTTAGCCGCTGCTGTGCCCGGACGGGTGGAGTATTGAGATAAATAAGCCATATCAAATTTGACGTCCTTAAATAGTTGCAAGGTTTTTTGAAATTGTTCCTCGGTTTCGCCGCAAAAACCAACAATGACGTCAGTAGAAAGTCCGATAGTTGGCCGGACTTTACGGATTTTTTCAATCAGCTGTTTATAATGTTTGATAGTATAGTGACGATTCATTTTTTCCAAAATTTGGTCATCACCTGACTGCATGGGCAAATGCAAATAATTAGTCAGGTGTTTATTGCGGCCGAGTTCTTTTATTAAATCATCGGACATATCATAAGGATGTGAGGTCATGAAACGCAGCCACCAGTCACCTTGAATTTTGTCTAATTTTTGAAGCAGTGCCGGAAATTTAATTTCGTCTTTAAGATCCAGTCCATAAGAATTAACATTCTGACCAACCAGAATGATTTCTTTATAACCGCGTTTGATTAAGTTTTTAACCTCTTCAATTATTTCAGACGAGGGCCGCGAAATCTCTTTACCTCTGGTATAGGGCACGGCGCAGTAAGTACAGAATTTATTACAGCCCGTAGCGATCGGCACATAGGCGGAAAATATGGACTGGTACTTGGGTTCAATTTTAAAATAGCTAGGTAAGTCAATTAGTTGTTCGTCCGTCAGCTTTTTCAGCTGCTCGGGTAAAGTATCAAGTTGTTTTATATCCAAAAAAATGTCAAATTTGTCATTTAACTGCTCACGGTCTTGCTGTAGTACACAGCCGGATAGCAGAGTAATCAGCGGCCGTTTGGTTTTTTCCAACTGCCATTGGCGTACCTTACCGTGAATGCGGTCCATGGCTGATTGCCGTACAGCGCAGGCCACGACGCCGACCAGATCAGCCTGTGATTCATCATCTGTCGGCTGATAACCGATTTTTTCCAGAATTGTAGCTAAGCGCTCGGCGTCATTTTTGTTCATTTGGCAACCAAGAACGAGCAAATGGTAATATTTGGGGGCAATAGTCATGCTCGCATTCTAGCAAACGCAACAGGAAATTCAAACCATGCAATTTATCTGTATTTATTGTATAATATCAATTAGATATTTCGAGATTTTTTGGTTATGAAAAACAATAAGCAGTCAGGTCTTTTTTGGAGAATGGCGTCAATTATTGGGGCAGTACTTTTTTTGATTTTTATCAGCAGATGGGCAGCAGCTAGAATCACTAAGCGGCGCAAAATGACTCTATTCGGTGGAGTAGCCATTCTGGCTTTAGCTTTTGTTAGCTTTAATGTCCAGGGAAAATATAACGATGTTTTAACTGTACCAGCTTATTTGAGTGATAATACGGTAAAGATGGCCACCTATCAGCCGACTTTTCATAACGCTTTATATTGGCCGTTTCAATCTTGTTATGAAGGTAGCTGCTCGGGTTATCATCGGACGCTGCCAGTGGGTTGGCCCGGTGATACTACCGATTCTGAAACTATCCGATCTATTGGCGCGGAATCAATATTATATGGAGATACGGGTTTAAATTTATATTCCGAAGGTACTTCTGCTGATCCGGCTGTCATGGCTCAATTGGATTGGGCTGCGTCCGTGGGAATGAAAGTTAATATGTGGGATTCAGTCACTGATTATTATATCAGATGGGGTACTTATTATTCGCTACCTCAGATTCAGATTCATATTAATCGGGTTGTCGAGCTTTATGCTTCACACTCCGGATTAGGTGGCTACGATGTTGCCGGAGAACCAGAGGGCTGGGGAGCGTCACCAATACAACGCGAAGGCATGTATGCCCGTCTGGGTCAGGTAACAGCCCTTTATAAAGCGGCTGACCCGAATCACCGCGTCTATGCGGGCACGGCTTCGGCAGCTAAGATGCGTTTTTGCCGCGAGGGTCGCCCCACTGAATGGGCAAATTCCGGTTTTGACTCCCTCCGGGGAGGTGGCGCTTTGATTGATGAAAATAGTCAGGAATTTCAGACTAATATCGAAAACAGGATTGATCTTTTAGACGTAGATTATTTATGCACGGAAAATTATGGTATTCCCTTTGGTTTTTCTTTGGCCGCGAATTATTGGGCTGGCGATAGTATCACACCGGCAGAAACCAGAATGTACATTTATCTGCTGTTGGCTCATGGCGGACAGGGTTTAGAGTGGTTTCCTTATGGTACGGAAGGTGGATTGGTCTGGGACAATCAGGCACCTGATTATACCTTGAATTTTTCCAATTGGTTGCCGGCTATGCAGGGAGGTTTGATTTATAAAGATTCGCAATTTAAAAAACCGCCCGGCTCCAGTAATGTTCATTATGCCGTTGATACGTTGGAAAAACACAGTGGTAATTATTCGGCCCGCATGGATTTTTCCGGAGTAGCTGGTTACAATTTTAATTTACGACTTTTTCCCCCGGGGGATGTTTCGGCTACCTGGCCTCCGAATTTTAGAGGCTTAAAAGCTAATACGAGTTACACGATGAAGGGTTGGGTTAAGATCGATGGCGATGCGGACATTCAATTAAAAGCCATTGGCCCGATGATAGCGGGTGACGGCTCCGACGTTAATTATGCCTATTCAGAGAATCTTCGTGGGACACATGATTGGACTGAAATTACTAAAAGTTTTACCACGGGGGCCACGACCGGCTTGTTTACCTTCGGACCTTATAGTAATTCTGCTTCGACCGGTAGTGTCTGGTTTGATGATTTTTCCTTAATTGAAACTGCGGACCCAACTCAGAGGAATTTAGCAGCTAAATTTAATCCTGGTTTTGAAACCGTGACTGGCGCTGACCGCACGCCCCGTGAACCATTATATTCTGCGGTCCGTACTTTAAATTCGGAACTGGCGACTCTGGGACCGTTGATGGTTAGTTTAAAAAGGATTAGCGCCTTTGATGATCAGAAGGTGCCGACTAAAGGATTGGTAAATTCGGTCAGCTCATCAGTGCCAGTGGGACAACCACGCGTGGAAATAGGTGTTTTTGCTACAGCAGACAGCAATGCGGATTATTATTTAGCTGTGGTAAACAGAAATATCAATTCAGCAGCCACGGTTAATTTGGTTGTGAATTCGGCTGCTAATTTAAGCTTGACTGATGCTTTAACCGGCGCCAGTCAAAACGCTGTTTCCAACGGAACAACGGCTTCTACGGTCATATCTCTACCAGCCGGCGGCGGAAAAATTTTTCACCTAACAGGAATTAAGTATAATCCGCCGCAAAAAACTTTAGTCTATTCAGAAGATTTTGACGATGGTGCTGCTCAGGGCTGGACCATGACCGGCGGAACCTGGACTTATGTTAATGATAATGACGGTAAAGTTTTAGACGTGCGTGATAGTAGCGGCTTGGCTTATGCCTTAGATAGGGCTCATGTTTATGATGACTTGGAGTATAGCGGCAAGGTCAAAATTATGAGTGATCATGATATGAGTTATGGTGTTAGTCCAATTGATATTACTTTTAGAAAAGATCCTAATGACCCCAGTCCCGGAAATAACAAATATGATATGAGGATTACTCTTGATCCCGGTGCTGAGAGTAGCGTTGGGGTGGTTGAGCTTGGCCGGCGTGATACTGGTAGTACTACTTGGTTTTGTTTACTTACTGACGAGAATTTTGCCCGCGGTGACCGCTATGTTGATTTTAAAATCAGGGCTTATGGTAATAGAATTGAAGGTTACTTTGACGGCACCAAATATATTGATTGTATTGATAATAGCGGTTTAGGATTTTCCTCTGGTTATATTGGTTTGCGTGTTTCAGCCGGAGCGCATTTACGTTTCGATGATTTGCAAGTTTATTCTTTAACGGCCGCTTCAAGTTCGTGCACGGAAAACTGGGGTTGTAGTGATTGGAGTGCTTGTGTCAATAGTTTACAGACCCGCACCTGCGTTGATGCTAATAGCTGTGGCACCGAGACCACTAAGCCGGCAACCTCACAAGCTTGTTTGCCTCCGTGTGAATCAAACTTTCAATGTGATGATTGGAGCGTTTGTAGCTCACAAGGAGGTCAGACCCGCGCTTGTGTTGATATTAATTCCTGCGATCCGCCAGGAGTGAGCCCGCCGACAACTCAATCATGCACTTATGTTTGTCAGACAAATTGGCAATGTTCAGCTTGGTCGGTTTGTAGTAATAGTCAGCAAGTACGCGGCTGTATTGATGCTAATAACTGTAATATTTTTTCCGGTAAACCAGCCGAGAGTCAATCCTGTATCAACCCACCTAGAAGCGGAGGTGGTGGGGGCGGTAGTGGCCCCGCAATTTCCGGTTGCGAGGAAAGGTGGGTTTGTAGCGACTGGACAAATTGTTCCGGCGGAACTCAGATGCGTGCCTGCACTGACAGCAATCAGTGTGGCACAGTCTTGAATAAGCCTCTTTTGTCTCAGAGCTGTCAGGCGGCTTGTAAACCTTTTAAGGTGTGTCAGGAGTGGTCAGCCTGTATAAATGGGAGTCAGATTAGGGACTGTCAGGATGTCAGTAGCTGTGGCGCCACAGCGGATACGACACTCACCCGCGACTGCTTAAGTGATACAGCTGCGGATATTATTTCGCCGGAAACTTATATTTCCCAGGCAGCAGTTCAGGGAGATACGGCTTCAATATTAGTTTATGCCAGTGATAATCAGACACCTTCGGCCAGCTTGAAATTATTTTGCCGCGTTGATCGCACGGAGGAAACTCAGTGTCCAACTGGTCAGCGGGTAATTTTAAGAAATTTAGCCAACGGCAGACACATCATTCATATTAGCAGTCTTGATGCTGCTGGTAATAAAGATTTGACGCCGGCTGAAGCAATAATCACAGTCACTAATTTACAACAAATTATTACTATTCCCAAGTCGGGCCCAAGTTTAGTCAGGATATTTGATAATTTAGGCCGCCTGCTGTCGCAATTTTATGCCTTTGCTGCTTGGCATAAGTGGGGCGGCAGCGTCGGGGTGATTTATACTAATCAAGGACAGGAAATTGTTGCTGCTGCCGGCCGTGGTGGTCCGCCCGAAGTCAAGCTGTTTACTAAGGAAGGGAATTTGCTTAGCAGCTTTATGGCTTATCCGGATAATTTCCGCGGTGGCGTCAACGTGGCCGTGGCTGATTTAAATGGTGATGGCTTGCAGGAAATTATTACTGCTCCGGCTAGCGGAACCGGTCCTTGGCTCCGAGTTTTTAAAACCGATGGAACTTTGGTAGGAGAGGGTTTGGCCGGAGACAAAGATTTCCGCGGCGGTTTGAATATCGCGGCCGGCACTTTAGATAACAGTGGAACTGATAAACTGGTAGTAGCGGCGGCCAGTAACGGTACAGGAGAGATTAGTATTTATTCCTTGAAAGATGGAATTTTAGCTCAGGATAAAATTGTGAAACTGGAAGTAGTAACAGCCACCGCTGGCATATCTGTTGCTATTTCTCAAGTTACCGGTGAGGAGCCGCAGATTATTGCCAGTGTGACTGAAGGTTCTAAGACGCCGGAGATTTATGTTTATGCTGCAACTTTGGATTATGTCGGCAAGATTCTGGCCGGAGACGCGAAATTTACCGGTGGTCTAACGGTTGGTAGCGGGGGATTGCGGTCGGAAGCCGGAGCCAAGGAAATTATTTCCGCTATTTACTCACAAGCCCGCTGCCGCATAACTTTATATTCTCCCGGAGAAAATCTTAAAAATTTACAGCCGGTCAGAACATTCGCTCCTTATGGTTGGAGTCGGTTTAGTATCAATGCTGTTATCGGCGCGCTTTATTAGATTGAACCAGATCTGGACATAAAAAAACAGAGGCTTGATCATAACCTCTGTTTTGTTGTTTATAACTTTAATTCACCGGAACGGCCAGTGATAAGTTCCCGGAGTTTATTCAGTAGCGCTTCTGATTCAATATTAACCAGCTGTTCTTGTCCGCGTATACGTACCTGCAAATCGCCGCCATCAACTTCTTTTTGCCCTAACACAATCTGATAGGGGATTTTCTGACCAGCAGCTTTACGGATTCTATTACCCAGAGTTTCATTACCATCATCAATAGTAACGCGGATTCCCTGCGCTTTCCAGTTAGCCGCCAGTTTATGAGCAGACTCAGTAAATTTGTCGCTGACCGGTAATAAGATGACTTGAATCGGCGCCAGCCAGAGGGGGAAGTTGCCGGCGTAGTGTTCGATTAAGAAACAGAGGAATCTTTCGTGAGTGGACAGTGGGGCGCGGTGGATAACAAAGACCTGATTATTTAGAGCGCCAGTACTGTCAGTATAGGATAGATGAAAACGCTCTTTGGCCAGGAAATCCAGCTGAATCGTCGACATAGACTCTTCACGGCCAATAACCGAGCGGAACTGCACGTCAATTTTTGGGCCATAGAAAGCTGCTTCGTCACTGACCTCTTCAAATTTAACATTCATTTTTTTTAATAGCTGGCGCAGAATATCTTCGGTCATGGACCAATTTTCCGGCTGGTCAATGTACTTTTCCTTATGAGCCGGATCCCAGAGTGATAGCCGGAACCAATAATCATTCAGACCGAATAGCTGGAAGTATTTTTGTGTTAGCTGCATTACTTTGGCCACTTCTTCTTCGATCTGATCGGCGCGAACGTAAATATGGCCATCATTCATGGATAGCATGCGTACGCGCAGTAAACCTGCCAAAGCCCCAGATAATTCATTACGGTAGCAGGTGCCGTATTCAGCTAAACGTACAGGTAAATCACGGTAACTGCGCGGCTTGGATAAGTAAATCAAATGGTGATGTGGACAGTTCATGGGTTTAAGATAATAGGTACCATCATCCATTTGCATAGCCGGGTACATACTGTCTTTATAGTAGGGAAGGTGCCGCGACATTTGAAATAGTGGCTCTTTAGCCATATGTGGAGTGGAAACTCGCTGATAGCCATCAGCATTTTCCATTTCAATGGCTAGTTTCTCAATCTCATTTTTAATAATCGTTCCGTTGGGAAGCCATAAAGGCAGACCCTTACCGACCAGATCATCGAAAGTGAAGAGCTCCATTTCTTTACCGATTTTACGGTGGTCACGTTTTTTGGACTGCTCCAGATTATTGAGATAGACATTCATTTCGTCCGCCGTGGCAAAAGCCGTACCGTAAATGCGGGTCAGCATTTTATTTTTCTCATCTCCGCGCCAGTAAGCACCGGCTAGGGAAAGTAATTTGAAATGCTGCAAATCTTGGCCGGGATTGTCCGTGTGACCGCCGCGGCAAAGGTCAGTAAAGTTGCCGGCGGTGTAAAGAGAAATTTTCTGTCCGGCTTTAATAATTTCCTCAATAAGCTCCAGCTTGAAAGGATTGTCAGCAAACATTTTCTTAGCCTCTTCCGGACTGACTTCCCGACGTTCAAATTTGTTCCAGGTTGGAGCCAAGAGCCGCATTTTGTCTTCAATTTTTCCCAATTCATTCTCGGAGATAGGACTGGCAAAATCGAAGTCATAATAAAAGCCCTCATCGATAACCGGACCGATAGTATGTTTGGTGTTAGGATAAAGTTCCATCACCGCGGCGGCCAGTAAATGTGCGGCGGAGTGACGGAGATTATTTAGGTCATTATTTTTTTCCATAGGTTTTATATTTTAAGTTTCAAGTATCAATTACCAAGTTTCAAACAATAATTAAGTTTCAAGTTTCAATTTCGTTGCTCAGTCTTGATGATAATCGCCGTGAAAATTTTTACTAACTGTCTAGCTTCTGATAATAAATCCTGATGTATCAAATTCTGGGTTGCTTCTACTTGAATCAGCTCAAGCCAATAGGCTGATTCCCTCGCTTCTTTGCGAGAAATTTTTAGGCGCATAAGAAAATCCTTTTTACTAAGCGCCTCGCAGGCCTCGAGGTAGTTGGCACCAACAGATCCAGATGATCGGGTTAGTTGCTTACCGTCTTCAATATTTGTCAGGGTTCGCGGCAGTGTTTTAATGAGCTGTCTGATACTTCTGGCAAAGTTTAGTGTGCGATCTGCAATGTCGTATTTTTTGCTGGGGATAGTCATAATTATTAAATGATTATTATTAAATCCCCGTTTTAATTTAACTTGATTATTGTTGCTTAAATATTGTTTGGAAATTGATTATTGAATATTGGCCATTTAATAAAACCCCAAGAATTTCCCGGGGTCCCTTAGTAAATTAACTTAGGACGTTTCCACCCGAGTTCCCCCTGTATTATCAGGAGACACTCATTTATCTGACTTAGGCCAGTTACCCAGCACTTATTCAGTAGTGAGTTGGTAGCTCACTCAATCGTCATTAGGTATCTTAAA
The DNA here is from genome assembly GCA_043801745.1 of Candidatus Komeilibacteria bacterium. Classification (GTDB taxonomy): domain Bacteria; phylum Patescibacteriota; class Patescibacteriia; order UBA1558; family 2-01-FULL-52-15; genus JAZDLR01. The sequence goes on from JAZDLR010000021.1 coordinate 32,604, forward strand.
ACTAATGTTTTTTCTTGTCAATTACTGTTCGCTTGATCGGGATTAATCATTTCAATTTTGATGTGATCTACTAAGCGTGGAATATGACGAACCCAGAAAGGAAATAATACGACCTGGGCATTTTTTACTCCCTGATCGTTAAGATATTTTTGCGCCTCTTGGGCGGTCTTACCCACTAAGACGGACGGATCGATGAAATCATTGATCGTATTGTTGCTGGCAATAGAAGCTTCCAGATGTATTTTGGCCGTGGCAGAAGCTGTGGTGGTGTTAAAGTCAGTTAAACTATAAGTAAAGCTGTCGTTTTTGATTTGTAATAGGCTGGCGCTACTAGGCAGTTTCTCCTGTAATTTATCTGTAGCTAATAATAACAGGCGGTCAGGTTCAAAAATCATAGTGGTAAAAGTCGCCTCAACTTGATAGCTAAATTGCTGAGTTTTAGTTCCCAAGCCCGGGTCAATTTTTTCGTTGATCACTGTGGCCACAATATGATCAGGTGAGAGATCAAGGGCGGTAGGCATTTGGGTTTTAAGTTGCTTTGCTGCAGTTTGTTTCAGGCCTTCCAGTAAACTTTTCCGCGCCTGGTCAACATCAGCGCTGCCCAGGGTTAGAGCTTCAGGTCGCTCCATTGACGCCGGTTTGTCACTCTGGCCGTAAATTTTATCTTGTTGACTTAAGGGTAATCCCGGAATAGTAAAGCGTCCGGCCGCTACCTGATAGTCGGTTCCGGGTTTGTCAGCCACAATCAGCGCTCCAATGGTTCCGTTGGCCGGTACTGTGGTACTGGCCGCCAGGCGAAACAGCTTATTGTCGGCGCTTAAGAAACGGGTAGTTTTGACTAAGGTTTGCGGCCTGGCAGTAGTATTGGTAATGGTAATTGTCGCGCTGGCTGTGTCGCTGGTGATTAATTTGCCCGATACAGAAAAAACTTTTTGCTGTTCCAGATCAATTGAAGCGGTTTCACCGTAAACCTCATCAGGCCCAGCACTATTAGTAATTTCAATTGGCGCTTCGAGGATGAAGTTCTCAACTTTAGCTGGAATTTTTATAGTGGCTAGGGCCAAAGTTATATGGACAATAACAATAATGACAATTACAGTGATTATCATAAAAAAGGTGGCAATATGGCTATAGAGGTTGCCCGAGCGTTTCATAGGGTTATTATAGTGAATTGAAGACGTGCTGTCTATCAGTCAAATAATTTTATTTATTCAATATGGCAAAGCCTTTTTTAATCGCTTTGCCTTCCTCTTCGTTTCCAGCAAATAACTTAGCTGCCTCTTCGGGTCCGACCCAGCGGAATTCGGAATGGTCTGCGGCATTGATTTTAATGTCTTGGTCGGGACTGACCAGGGTAGCGAAATAATCAACTTCGATTGAATGCTCCGAGTTATTGTCAATATAAGTGAAAACAAAGAAAGGTTCATCAATTTTTACGTCGATATGCAACTCTTCTTTAATTTCACGGGCCAAGCCTTGTTCCATGGTTTCGCCAAATTCAATATGACCGCCCGGCAACTCATATTGTCCGGCTAAAAATTTTTTGGTATCGGCCCGGCGCGCTACCAATAATTTCCCCTCTCGGTGAATAAAAGCGCTGGCTGTGATTTTTTGAGTTTTGTTGTCGATATTCATAGATATATTAGGTTATCTTATTTCCCGCCAGTAAATGAAAATGTAAATGAGGAGAATCTTGAAATTTACCCATATTAGTTATCAGTTTAGCCCCGTCTTTTTCTAAATTAATTTTTTTAGCTAAATCTCTGGTAACATTCAATATTTCCATCAGTATTGGTTGATCTTCAGTCGATAAATCAACCAGGCTATTTATATGTTTTTTCGGAATAATGACAATATGAGTCATATATTGAGGTTTGGTATGTTGGAAAGCCAAAACGTTATCTGATTCATATTCAATATTCACTTTTGTTTTGCCGGATAGTACTTGGTCACAATAGAAATCGAGCGGGTTATTCATAAATATCAGAGGCTAATCATTTTGACTAAGATATGAAATAAGTGGTTCTGGATAATTTGTAATTCTTTACTTTGAACTTTTTTCTCGTATTGTTTTGAGAGAGGTCTCATAGCGGATTCTTTCTGGATTCGAAAAATCTTTAAGTGCTTCAATTCTTGTCGAGATATTGGCTAGATTTTTTTCAAGCTGATTGAAGAACTCCGGCTTCAGAAAATCTTGAACGCTCTTTAAAAGCGGCTCAACATGGTATTTGATAAAACCATGCCGATTAACTATCCAATCGGTCATATTGGCAGGACTATTTTGCGGCGATTCTTCTAATAAGCGCATACTTTCATCAATCCAGCCATCCCAACCCTTAATAAATCCACTGACATCCGCCAGCGCCAGGAGTTTTTGTGCCGGCGTTTTAGGCCCGTAGTCCCGATAGTAAGTTTTTTTATTATCCGGCAGCTTGGCTTTGTCAGATTGCCCGAAAGAAGTTGCCAGAATATTGTCTCGCATGAATCGTAGGTCGTCATCGGGTAGAAGGCCGTGTGTATCTTCTCCCAATAATTTTACGGCGTATTCTTCATTACTTAGCCCATCATCTAGGGTATCCTGTCGGTAAGTATTTCCTGAATGTCCATCGTCGTGACGTAAAGCACATTCTAGCAGCATTGCTTTTTCCTTTTCCGTCAGCAAGGTATTATCGGACAGATTGTCTAAAAATTTTTTAACATTAGCCTGAACTTCTTCAGCGTGTTGTTTATTATGATACGGATGATCTAATTCTTGAAGTCTCCGGTCCAATTTTTCTCTTGTCCCTCGGAAAACTTCCTCAATATTTGGTGGATTTTCTGGCAGTTCCATAGATATGAATAAGTTAAGATATTAGTGTTCTTGTCTGCTAATCAGACACTTAATAAACCTTAGCCAATCCCAGCGAATTTGTCTACGCCCGTTCTTCCAGTTTCCAACTTCCGGCTCCAACTAATTGTTCCAAAGCTGATTGTAATTCTTGGCTGGCAGTAACGTGCAGATTAGTGCGGACTTTGCGGGTCTCGTGATTTTGAATAACTAAATAAACAGGTACCGGTCCCTGGTGCTGCTGACAAATTTCTTTGATGGCAGTTAATTTTTCCCGGGCAAAATTAGCCGGCAAGGTGAGCCAGACCTTGAGGTCGCGTAAGCGCGACTGCTGATATTTTTGTAAGGTTTCTTCGGTTAATTCTTTAACTGAATCGGCAATAATTTTCGGTACCCCATCTTTATCCGATACTTTACCTTCCACCATGACCAGTAAACTGTTACGCCAGGCAATAGCCGTACTTTGCAGTAATTTGGGAAAAATTATGACTTCGGGTGAAGCTGTGCTATCTTCAATGGTAATAAAAAGCATGGGATCGCCGGCTTTGGTCACGACTTTGTGCACATTAGTAACTACGCCGGCCACTGTAACGCCGCGGCCATCGTGTTTTTTTAGATCACGCAGCGGAACAATGGCTTCTTTCAGCCAGGTCAGGTAGGGTTTAAAAGGATGATCGCTGACATAGAGGCCCAATAATTCCTTTTCCCAGGCCAGCCGTTGCCAGTTATCCGTGGCCGGAGCCGGTTCCAATTTTAAGCGGGCATTAATTTTTATGGGTAGGTCAGCGAATAAATTAGTAATACCGACCTTGCCATCGTTATGACTTTTTTTATTAAAGGTCAGTAGAGTTTCCAAGTTGGCCAACATTTGACCACGTTCGCCAAAAGCGTCTAAGGCTCCGGCTTTAATTAAACTTTCTAAGGATTTTTTATTCAAATCTTTATCAGTCACTCGTTGCAGGAAATTTTCCAGAGTCTGGTAAAAGCCATTGGTTTTTCTTTCGCGCACAATAGCTTTACTGATATGTTCGCCCACGTTTTTAATTGCATTTAAACCGAAACGCAAGGTACGGGGTTTTTCTTGAGGCTTGTCAGGATTCATCACAACGGAGAAAGTGCTGAAGCTTTCATTAACATCCGGCGGCAGCACAGCTAAGCCCATGGCCGAGCAGTCATTAACTTCTTTGGACACAGTTTCAATATCATGCAAATCAGCAGTCAGCAGGGCAGCCATGAATTGCGCCGGAAAATGCGCTTTAAGATAAGCCGTATGGAACGAAATCATGGCATAGGAGGCGGCGTGCGACCGGTTAAAGCCGTAACGGGCAAAGGGTACGATAAAATCCCAAATTTTTTGAGCAGTCTCGGCCGGTATATTGTTGGTTACCATGCCTTTAATCAATAATTCTTCCTGCTCGTCCAGTAATTTTTTGATTTTTTTACCCACGGCTTTGCGTAGAATGTCGGCCTGACCATAAGTAAAGCCGGCCAGTTTGCGGGCAATTTCCATGATCTGTTCCTGATAGACTGCGATACCATAAGTATTAGCCAGTATCGGCTCCAGCTCCGGATGCAGATAGGTAATTTTTCTGGTGCCGTGTTTGCCACCAATATATTCTTCAATAAATTCCATCGGGCCTGGGCGGTAGAGGGAGATCATAGCAATAATATCTTCAATAGAAGTTGGTTTCAGCTGTTTCAAGTAGCGGGTCATGCCGCTGGATTCTAGCTGGAAGATGCCGCGCGTATCGCCCCGCTGCAATAGTTGGAAGGTGGTCGGATCATCCAACGGAATGGCGTCGAGCTTAATTTCAGTACCCGTGGTAGCGCGGATAATATCCAGAGCGTTTTCAATAATAGTGAGATTTTTCAAGCCCAAAAAATCCATTTTCAATAAACCCAGATCTTCTACCGGATGCATGGAATACTGCGAGATAATGGAAGTATCGTCTGAGCTGGAATATTGTAAGGGTACATAATTGACCAGAGCATCTTTGGTGATCAGCACGGCGCAGGCATGGGTCGAAGCGTGTCGGGCCACACCTTCCAGTTGACGCGCGGCGTCAATCAGGCGTTTGGCTTGCTCATCTTCCTGGTAGACTTCCTGTAATTCTTTAACTTTGGCCAAAGCATCGCTCAAAGTGCTCATCAGCGGAATTAATTTAGCAATACGGTCACAGTAACTGTAGCCAAAATCCAATACGCGGCCGACATCGCGGATCGCCGCCCGGGCCGCCATAGTACCGAAAGTGATGATTTGTGCCACGCGGTCATGACCGTATTTAGTTTCGACGTATTTTAAGACTTCTTCCCGCCGCACGTCGGCAAAGTCCATATCAATATCCGGCATAGATACGCGTTCCGGATTTAAGAAACGTTCAAACAGCAGTTTGTAGGTTATGGGATCAACATTGGTGATGTTAAGCAAGTAGGAGACAATACTGCCGGCGGCGCTGCCACGTCCGGGTCCGACCACGATGCCATTTTTTTTAGCCCAGTTAACAAAATCCTGCACAATTAAAAAATAAGCCGCAAAGCCGGTTTTGGAAATGATATCCAGCTCATAATCCAGCCGGTCCTTGAGTTCTTGAGGCGCAGTTTCATAGCTGGTCTGATAGCGCGCCGGTAAGCCCTGATAGGTTAATTGACGCAGGTAATCTTCCGGTGTCAAGCCATTAGGTACTTCAAATTCGGGCAAATTAATCTTGCCTAATTCAATTTCCAGATTACAGCGTTCGGCGATGGCAGCCGTATTACTGATGGCTTCGGGTGTGTTGGTAAAATTGGCGCCCATGTCTTCGGCTGACAGCAGAGAATAGTCTTCGCCAATATAGCTTAAGCGGTCTTTGTCGGTAATTTTACTCTTAGTCTGTAGACAGATCAGAATGTCGTGAGCTAAAGAATCTTCAGACCGAGCATAATGCACATCGTTGGTGGCTACCAGAGGTAAACGGTGCTTCTTACTAAGACGGATTAATCCGCTGTTGACTAGGCTTTGTTCCGGCATAGTGGGCCGGTTTTGCATTTCCAGATAAAAATTATCTGAACCAAAAATTTTTACAATTTTTTGTAGATTCAGTTCAGCCTGCTGATCGTCATTTTGCGCCAGGTGGCGGGCTAGGGGACCATTGAGACAACCGGAAAGAGCAATTAAGCCGTCAGAATATTGCTCTAGTAGCTGCCAATCAATACGCGGTTTATAATAAAATCCCTGCAGATGAGCTATAGAGGTGAGCTGCAATAAATTTTTATAACCGGTTTTATTTTTAGCCAGTAAAGTCAGATGATAAGGCCGTTCGCGGCTAGGCTGGTCCTGGATGGATTCATTGGCCAGATAAGCTTCCATGCCAATGATGGGTTTAATTCCGGCTTTGAGGCACTTCTGATAAAATTCAATAGCGCCGTACATGACGCCGTGATCTGTCAGGGCTAAGGCGGTCATGTTCAGGTCTTTGGCTCGGCTGATCAACTGATCAATTTTGCCTAGGCCATCAAGCAGACTGAAATGTGAGTGGACGTGGAGGTGAGTAAATTCCATAAGTGTAAACCGAATTCCCGCCTAAGACAGGGGGAGTAAGAGCACAATCGTGAATATAATTAATTACCCGCTTACGCTCCTCGTCGAGCTAAGCTCGATCGGAGCTTCAGCGGGTTCGTCTTTTCTTCATATTCACCTGGTGAATATTCGAAACAGACGAAAAATCCGGCCATTAACAAGCAGGAAATTATGAAGAGCTGTTGTTTATTTTTCTTTTTCTTCTGACTGCCGTTTGCCGCGTTTAGATTTCTTGTCAGTAAATTTCTCAATTACAGATTTAAGTTCAGCTCCACCGCGGATAATCAGGGGGATGTAGGTGGCCAGATCTTCAGTTTTACGGCGCATAGCCTGGGTGGCTTCGTGAATTGAGCTGGTAATAGCTTCCACCCGGTTGATAATGCGGCTGGTTTTACGCAGGAAATTAACCACATAAAACATCATCCAGCAGAGGAAGAAGGTAATGGCTACGGCGCAGATTGCCAGCACAAGCCAGAAAATATCCAAGGTAGTGTTGATGACCATAAGTTCAACTGGAATTATAGCACAAATTAGGCATTAGGAAATAGGCGTTAGTCGAGCTTAGCTCGATCAGGTTGTAGTCAGAGGGGGGATTTACTAAGAACCTAATGCCCAATTCCTAACGCCTATGCTATAATTAACTCATGCCCATAAATGTTAGTGACCAACAACTTGAGCGGTCATTGCTGATTGCGCGGCATAAATTACGCATCCGCTGGTCAATATTGGCAGCCCTGCTTTTAGTGGCTACACTTTCTTTGCTGTTTGCTGCTAATGGTCTATTAGCTTATTTTTCCCAGTCAGATAGTTATAACCGTTCAATGTCGCAACTGTGGCATCCGGGAACTGATTGGGCAGCGGTGCATCAGCAGCAGAAGCCGCAGTCTTTGGTTATTGGCGCGGCTTATGTCTGGCCGCGGGGTAATGGCCGCTATGATCTGGCAGCTGAAGTCAGTAATCCTAATGCTCATTGGGGCGTGCAGCAACTGGATTATCAATTTTTTCGTGACAATGACGTCGTGGCTCAGGGTAGTACCACATTACTGCCAAGTCAGAGTCGTTTACTTACAGTCTTAGGCCAAACAGCTTCATCAACATTAGACACTATTGATGGCATACGTTTGACTAAAACCAATTGGCGTTATATTCCGGACGATTCTTCTGGCTGGTGGCCCTTTAGCACTGAACCGCAATTTCAGGCCAGGACAGTTAGTGGTGACGGCAGTGGTGGAGGAGTGACGACTCTGCCGCGGGTGTCCTGGGAAGCGATGAATAACACTAAAATAAATCTGCGTCAGGTTGTCTGGCAAATAATCTTGCGCACCAGTGATCGGGTGGATCAGGTTATTGAATATACTGCCAACAATGTGGCTTTTGGGGTGCTGCGTCGTTATGAGGTGGGGATAGCTTCAGACGTTGGTCGGCCGGATACTATTAGTGTGCTACCGATTAGTGATGTTTATAATTCGGACAATAGCTATTCGCCGGTTCCGATAGATCCCTTATTACCTAACCGCTAGGCAGTTACCTGGCCGTTGACTAGATCAGGTGACTTGGCTACAGTAGAGTTATGTATCAGTGGCTAGCTTTCGCCAGAAAATTTGACTGGCTGCTAACGGCAGCAGTTTTATTTTTGATTTTTTTCGGTTTATTGATGATGTACAGCTTTGGACTCAATGACCCGGCCAGTCACTATATTCTTTTTAAGAAGCAGCTACTTTTCGCAGTTGTGGGCTTGATTCTCTATGCCCTGGTGGCCAATATGAATCACCGCATCTGGCAGACTTTTAGTAAATTAATCTACTGGTTATTTGCCTTGGTATTAATTTTAGTGGTTTTATTTGGCCGGACCATTAATGGCACCACTGGTTGGCTGCAGATAGCCGGCTTTGGTTTACAGCCAGTGGAGTTTGCCAAAGTGGCGGTCGTTATTTTTTTAGCCAAATATTTTAGCCAGTACGCGCGGGAATTTTTTCTCTGGCGGCATGTCATTATTAGCGGCGCCAGTGTTCTCTTGATTGTTGGCTTAATTCTATTACAGCCGGATTTGGGTTCGGCTATGGTAATTTTAGCCAGCTGGATTTTAATGTTGTTAATTGTAGGTGTGAAGAAATCTCATTTAGCGACTATTCTGATAATTTTTGTCGTAGTGGCTTTAGCCGGCTGGCTGTGGGTGCTGCAGCCGTATCAGAAGCAGCGTATTATCACTTTTGTTAATCCACAGTCAGATCCTTTGGACCGCGGTTATAATGTTCGTCAGTCGATTATTGCTGTTGGTTCCGGCCAGCTGATTGGCCGCGGCTATGCGCTGGGTTCGCAGAGTCAGCTGCATTTCTTGCCGGAACCGGAAACAGATTTTATTTTCGCTGTTATTGGCGAGGAGTTTGGTTTGGTCGGAATTACCCTAATTCTGCTGGCTTATGCGGCGATTTTATATCGTTTGACGGTAATTGCCAATAAAACACGGGATAATTACGCGGCCTATTACTGTCTGGGTTTGGGCGCGGTTTTGTTGGTGCAGATTTTTATTAACGTGGGAATGAACATGGGTATTGCTCCGGTAACGGGAATTCCCTTGCCCTTTCTTAGCGCCGGCGGCAGTTCCATGATTGCTATTTTGATTGCCTTAGCAATGGTCAATAATATGGGAGCGGAGAATAGGAATTAGGTTGTAGGTTTTGGGAATTAGGTTGTAGGCATTAGGCGTTAGCTTCTTAGCAGGTCTTCATCCGGCTACAACCTAAAGCCTAATTCCTGATTAGATCTTGACTTGGTTCTATAACTATGATTAAATAGTGGCCTAAACTTATATTTATGCAATATACATTAAAGGCAGAAAAGCGGGAAATTGGTACGCCGTCAGCTTTGAATGAGCTGCGCGCAGCCAAAAAGATCCCGGGAATTATTTATGGCCACGGTACTGAACCGCTGACTATTGCAGTTGATTATTTGGCGTTTAGCCGCTTAGTTACCCAGGCCGGTGAAAGCAGCTTGGTGACCATGGAAATCCCCGGTGTTGAGCCTTTCAGCGTGCTGATTAAGGATGTTCAATATGATCCGGTTAAGGATAGGGTGATTCATTTTGATTTACACCGCATCCGCATGGATGAAGAGGTGAAAGCCGAAGTTAAATTGGTTTTTGTCGGCGAATCCCCGGCAGTCAAAGAAATGGGCGCCAATTTAGTTACAAATATGGACCACGTCAGAGTGGAATGTTTGCCCAAAGATTTGCCGCACGAGTTATCAGTTGATTTGTCCGGTTTGAAAGAAATTGGTGATGCTATTTCTATTGCTGATTTGAAAATACCAACCGGCGTTAAGGTTGTCGATGAAGCTGAATTGACCATTGTTTCTGTCATGCATGTGAAGGAAGAGAAAGTTCCTGAAGGTCCGGTGGAAACCGTGGTGGCTGAAGCTGTTAAACAGGGCGCTGAAGCTGAGCCGGCTGTTGAAGGTGATAAGAAGGAAGGTAAGAGAGAGGAAAAGAAGGAAGGGAAGAAAGAGTAGTTTGGTAGATTGGTAGTTTGGTAGTTGAGCGGGGCGAGTTGGAAAAGATAGTTTGAATTTTTTAAACCGTTGGGTGTGGGACGCTAAGCGTCCTAAACTTGGCGGTTTTTTGTTAACTCCCCTTGTCACTGAAACTCCCTCTGTCTCCCTCTTGTTAAGAGGGAGAACCTTCTCATAGCGTGCCCCTCTTGAAAAGAGGGGACAGGGGAGTTAGTAAGTCGAAGCCAGTTTTTCAATAACCCCTCTTAGTCTCCCCTTATACTAAGGGGAGAAACTCTTTATCAGGGTTTCCCCCTCTTAAAGTAAGAGGGGAACAAGGGGAGTTATTTGAGATAGAAAAACTCCGTAAATTTAATAGCGCCGCGCTTCTATCGATGTTCTGATAGATGCGCGGCGCTGTGTTTCTCACCTCGTGAAGAGGTGTTACTCGGCGGTCAGATCGGCCAGGACCTGCCCCCAGTCCTTGCGGTCCTGGCGAACGTCGTCCTGCTTGCCGGTTCCCTTGCAGGTTCTGCACTTGCCCACATCTTCGTGGCAGCCATTGCACTCGCCATCGACATACTCGTCGTGGCGCTGGCCGGAGCCGTGGCAGTATTGGCATTTGCCGGAGCCGTAACAGTACTCACAGTCCTTCTGGCCGAGAACTTCGCGGTAGAAGGGAGTGTGCACGAACATGACCTTGGCCCCGTTGACCCCGAAGTTGGGCTTGAAGCCCTCACGATAGTAGGACGTTCCAAGATGATCGATGGCGGCGCTCATCGCGCCCTTATGGTGGTTGGTGTCCGTGACCATGGCCACGAACTTGGCGCCGACTTTGGCCGCCTTCAGGGCTATGATGAAGCCGTATGGCACCTGCTCGGCGGGATGGTAGGCCTCCGAAGCAAGCGTCTGCCTGCTCATCGGCATCATCATGTCGGTGAGCACCACATCGAACGGGAAAGGAACCACCGACTTGGCTTCTGCCTCGCGGTGGGCCTTCCAGAAAGCCTTCCATTCCTCGTCACCACCATTCCGGTCGGGCGTGGCCGGGAAGCCGGCCTCGGTCATGAGGCGCGTGACGTTCTCGTCGTCGATCTTCTTGGCCATGAGTCCCATGGCAGCATCGAAGGAGTCGACGATGGTCACATCGTGACCAGCGAGGGAGTCGCGGGCCGACTGACGATGCATTTCCTTGTCTTCGACCACCAGAATTTTCATCTCTTCTCCTCATTGCCCGATCAGGGGCGTGGGGGTTTACGAACTCGTTGTCTTGAAGTTTATATTAACCGCGCAAAAGCACGGTTGATGTTTAAAGAACTTTTCGGATCACTTGAGCATACTAAGTTTTAGTTACTATGCTCGAGTGATCCCCCCGTCTAATCTTTCGACTAGACGAGGGGTATTGCTGGCGGTCGCGTTGCGCGGCGCGGGTCATGATGGTCGCCTACTGCTTCATGATGAAGCTTTCGGCCGCCCACTTCCACTGGGGCGTGCCTCTCTTGTAGACTTCCACGAAAGCCCGCGGGATGTACTTCCGGGGACAGGTATAGTCGCCGGTAAGGGCGTGCCCTTTCCCCCAGTAGTGGATCGAGCCATCATCCTTGATGTGGGCGATGGCGACGATCAGGCCGTCGTTCCGGCGGAGCAGGTCTCCGACCTGCAGGCTGTCTACCTCGGCTTGAGTGATGCCGTCGGTGGAGTTGACGTCGACTGCGGCGGAGGCCGGCGCCGGGTGGGTGGAGTGGTTCTTGGTACTGTCGCGAGGCAAGATCCAGATGAACACCAGCACTGCTGCAATTAAGAATATGATCACAGCCTGAAAGGGCGTGAGACCCATATTCTTCGGGCTCTCTTGCATGACTCTTTCTCCTTCTTGCCCATCAGCTGATGGACGGTGGAAGTTTACTGGGCGAAGTACCGTTCGGCAGCCCAGATCCAGCCCGGCTCACCCTTCTTGTAGACAGCGATGAACCTGGTGTCGACTTGGCCGAGCGGGCAGAGCATGGGGGCCGTGTGGTGGCCTTGGTACTCGATGTTGCCGGTTTTGAGATTCGACCAACTTGGCCGATACTCCACGACCATTGAGTCGGTAGTCAGGAACAGCTTGCCGGGTGTGAAATCCAGGAAGTCGTTCCTGGTGACCGTGACGGAATTGACGGCGACCGCGGCGGACACCGGCGCCGGCTGGGTGGGGCGTTGCATGGCCGCTATGACAACCCAGGTTACCAATCCCACAGCTATTGCTGTGCCTATCATGGCATACGGGCCGAGCATTTTTTGGCTCACGACACTTTCTCCTTCTTGCCCATCAGCTCCGTCGGTTGGCGGATGGCTGGGGCGGTGAGGGTAAATTGAAAACTGATTCCTACTCACACAACTGAAGACAGGAGTTGATTGCTATCAACCAAAGGTCAATAGCATGGGCTTTACCTCTACGAGAGAAGGAAACCCGGCAAACAAGATTCGGGCAGTAACTAGATAAATCCAGTTGCGGCCACAAATACAAGTTCGCAAAATATCAGCAACCTGCCTCCATCTGTGTGAGTAGGAACGTTTAGTGGAATTAATCGCGTCAAATCACGTTAAACGTGACTAGCGCGATTTTAGTTTCAAGGAACTGACTTTGAATTAGTCACTTCTAAGCTTTCAACCAGTTAAAAGTTTAGAAGTGAGGAGGAGGAAAACAGCTGATGCTGTCTGCCTCCTCCTTGTGCCCATACGATCGGGACTAGACCGGGATGAAGTGGTCGTTGTCCGCGTCGTCCCATTCGTTGGGGTCGCCGCAGGACACGCCGGTGGCGGTCCAGGCGGGGAGGAAGTTGATGGTCACCGGCAGCAGGTCGGAACAGGTGTCGGCAGAGACGATTCGGGCCCACCGCCTTTCGATCCGCCGGAGGTGGTTCAGGGTCCAGTCATCAACGCTGTTCCAGAACTTCCACCCCTTCTCACCACCGAAGCGGTGAGACTGGGGCCTGAACTTCTTTCCGCGGCCGGGCAGTCTGACGAAAACGCGCATTTCTGCCACCTTTCTTTTGTGGAGGATGACAAAAACCCGTGAAAAAACTAAATTGATCTCAAGGTACACTTTGTCGTATCGAGCGTTGCTCGACAGCGACTCATCTAAACTTACATCTCTTGATATAAACTTGGATGAGCGCGCGAGTCCCGAAGGACCTCGCGCGGCGGAGACTAGCACCTAGCGCCGGTTGATGGCCTTGATGATTTCCTGGGCCGAGATGTCGATCTGAGTGACGACTGCCAGGATTCCGGCAATCACGCCCGGCCCGATCAGGAAGTCGCACACCGGAAAAATCGCAGCGAACATGAAGCAAGTTGCTGACAGGAAAGCAAGAATGAAGGGCATGATAGTCTCCTTATTGGCGTCGCCCTATGGGCGAGCCGGTCAAGGTACGTCATAAGCTAACCTTAGCCTAGAATATAGTATTATAGCACCAATTCTAGCCATTGTCAAGTAGGGGGTGGTAGGGGGCGGAAATGGGGGTTTGAGCACAAGAAAAAGCCCCTGTTTGGGGCTTATTGTTATTGATTTTTTAATACCTCACCCCAACCCTCTCCTTGAAAAGGAGAGGGAGGATGCGCGGAGGTTGAGTAGAGCGACTAGCTTTATAAATAGCGTTCCTCTCCTTTTGAAGGAGAGGACAGGCCTGCCCGCCGTAGCTCTGAAAGTAACGAAGAGCGAAGGCGGGTGAGGTAATCTAACAAATTATTGACGACTCAAAGCCAGCACCCGAATCCGGTTACTGAGATCAGGATAGAAAGTATAATCCCAATCAGGCAGAGTTTGCTTAATATCGCTTTCAATAATATCTTTTTGACTGGGATCAAGTTCTAAGAGAACCAGTGAACCTGATTTGGTAAATGCCGGCAGTTGCGGTAAAAGTTGTCGGATAAAGTGCAATCCTTGTTTACCGCCGTGCAGAGCTAACTCCGGTTCGTGCTTAATCGAGGGCTCGGTTAATTGTTCAATGGTAAGGTAGGGGAGATTAGCTACAATCAGGTTGTAGGTTGTAGGTTGTAGGTTGTAGTCAGAGAACGTATTAAAAAGATTTGATTGTATGAAAGTAACAGCCGCGTTATTTTCAATGGCATTTTTTTTCGCTACTGCCAGAGCTTTGGCTGAAATATCACTGGCAAAGTAATTAAACTGATTATTGGTTTCACAAGCCAAAGTAATGATCAGACAGCCCGAGCCAGTTCCGACATCCAGAATACTGGCTTGTTTTTTATCTTTCAGATATGCTAAAGCTTTCATAATTAGAACTTCGCTATCCGGCCGGGGAATTAGCACATCAGGATTAACTTTAAATTTCAGGCCATAGAATTCCTGTAAACCGCGGATATAGGCCATCGGTTTACCCGTTGCCCGCTCTTTAACCTGATTAATAAAATTGTTGTATTTATCATCGTTAATGTCTTGTCCCGGATGCATCAGTAGCTGACTGCGGTCTACTTCTAAAACATGACTAAGCAAAAGATCGGCTTCGCCGGGATCAATAGATTGGGCTCGTAAGATTGAAGCTGCCTGTTCTAGGGCAGCTTGGATGGTAGGCATATTAAGTTGTGGCCGTCTGTTTTTCGGCTGTATGCAGGGCTTGGATTAATTCATCTAAATCGCCGTCCATAATATCCGGCAAGCTATGACCGGTATATTTTATGCGGTGGTCAGTCAGCCGGTCTTGGGGAAAGTTATAGGTGCGGATTTTCTCACTTCGGTCACCGGTGCCGATCTGACTTTTACGCGCATCAGCCCGCTCTTGATGCAGACGTTCTTTTTCTAGCGCGAGAAGCCGCGAAGCTAAGACTTGCAGGGCTTTTAAGCGGTTTTGCTGTTGTGACTTTTCATCCTGACAAGTTACTATCATTCCTGTGGGCACGTGGACTACGCGTACGGCGGAATAAGTTGTATTAACTGATTGTCCGCCGTGTCCGCCGGCCATAAAAGTATCTATGCGTAGATCCTCGGGCTTAAGTTGAATATCCGCTTCTTCCGCTTCCGGCAGAACAGCCACAGTGACAGTGGAAGTATGAACACGGCCGGCTTTTTCCGTGGCCGGTACCCGCTGTACGCGGTGTACCCCGGATTCATATTTAAGATCACGGTAAACGTGGTCGCCGTGCACTTCGAAAATGATTTCTTTATAACCGCCAAGCTCCGTGCGGTTGGCGGAAATAATGTGCGGCCGCCAACCGTGACGCTCAGCGTAGCGGGTATACATGCGGAATAATTCCGCGGCAAAAAGCGCCGACTCATCGCCACCGGCCCCGGGACGGATTTCTATAATAATATCTTTCTTGTCCAGAGGGTCAGCTGGATTAGTCAGGTCTTCCAGTTTATTTTTAGCTTCGGTGAGTTGCGATCCCAGTTGAATAATCTCCTCCCGCGTCAGAGCAGCCATTTCCGGATCAGGCTCGTTGTTCAAGGACAACTCCAGATGCTCAATTTCGAACAGCAGCTGGCTGACAGTTTCGCTGGTTTCCACAATGTCTTTCTTTTCCTTGTATTCTTTATTTAAAGCTTGCATTTTCGCCGGATCAGAAGCAGCGGCCGGAGTGGACATTTCAGCCTCTAGTTCTTGCAGACGTAGTTTTAGTTCTTGAATATTCATGGTGGGAATTAAAAACAGAGCTCGGCTTCATTATAGCAGGAAGCAGAACTCTGGCGTAGTTACTTTTCGGCTTTGGCTTTGCCGGCTTTCTTGACTTTGGCCGCGGCTTTCTTGACCTTGCGGCCCTTGCGCACAGCCGATTCAGCTGCTTGCTTGCTGACCAATTTCTTGAAGCGGTCAACGCGGCCGGCAGTATCAATCAGCTTATCTTTACCGGTATAGAAAGGGTGACATTGGGAGCAAATTTCCACTTGTAGTGATTCTACAGTAGAACCCACGGTAAATACATTACCACAGGCGCAGGTAATCTTAGCTTTGGGATAATAGGTGGGGTGGGTGTCTTTTTTCATAGTAGTCGCATAATAACAGAGGATTAGGGGGTTGTCAATAATCTAGCTTGGAGAGTAATTTTTTGACCTTGCCACTATCAATCCTTTGATCCCAACCCGTAAGATTAGTTAGTTTCTTATTGACCTTGCCTTTTTTCAGAGCAGTGCTGACAATAACTCCGTTGGCATAATTAAGAATAGTGGTGATATTTTTCGAATTAACTCCGCTACCGGCCAGAATAGGATGTTGACCGGCTGCCCCGCGGGCAATAGCCAGGTCAGTTGTTTGCGGCGCGTCACCAGTCCAGCTGCCGGTTATGATTAAAGCGTCTGAACCTTTCTTAATTGCCAGACGGGCTGATTGCGCCAGTGAATAGCGGGACAATAATTTTGCATGCTTAACGTGAATATCAGTAAAAATTTGCACGCCTTCAGCTTTGATTTGACGCCGGTAGCGTATTACATCATCGGGCTGACCTTTGATGATGCCGCAGGCAGTTTTAACGGTGTCCACAAAAACCGGAATTCTGATAAAAGATAAATCGGCAATTTTAGCAATTGATAATGCGGCGCGGTAATCGTTCCAAAGTACCGATATACCCAGAGGCAGCCGGGGAAAGCTCTGACGTAGTTTGACAGCCAGATATGTCAGGCAGGCCAAGGATCCGGCCGGAATATTTACCTGATGCGGCAGGTCATAATTATTTTCCATTATAACTCCTGGCGCTCCGCCGGCTATAAAATTTTTGATGTCTTGGGTGGAATTTTTTAAAGACGTTTTAATACCTGGAAATTCCGGGTAGCCCAATAAAGGGGGAAAATGAACTGCCCCGATGACAATATGGGAATTTTGCTGAAATATAGACTTTAACATTGTGTTAGTATAGCATCAGTTATTTTCAGAAAGAAGAGCGGCCCGCGCATAAGAAGGCGCGGGCCGCGGGCTGTCAGGCCAGGAATTCCCGTATGTTCTGAACATGGTTAAAGACCTGACCGCTGGCAAAAACTTCGCTGGCCAGCTTCTGAAGTAGTCAAGCAAAACCAGAATACCCGAAGCCCTGGCGGTTACCAAACTGCCGGGGCTTCTTCTTTTTATTATGAGAAATAGTTCGCTATAGTGCTTTGTAAGAAAAGAATCTTATCAGCGGCTAATATTAGTCAGGTGTATATTCTGGGGATAATTTCACTAGCGACAAAGTTGAAATATTAGGTTATATTAAAGGTGGAATTTAGCCTTATTTACATTTTTATTTAGTTGTGCTCTAATGTGGTCACTAATTAATGCCTCTCTCAATGCCTAGAAAGACCCTTATCCGTGTAATTTTACTAGCTGCCTTTGTGGCGTCTTTTGGCTATCTTTCCTGGACTTCGGTCAGAATCTATAGTCAGTCGCTGCCAACAGCGGAAACGGCTGATCAGGCAACGTCAACCGATACAGACCAACCCTTGCAAGGAACTAATATTGCTCAAGCAGCTACCGCTAAGTCCGAAGTCGCGGCTAATCAAATCAATACTTTGCAGGTTGCTGCCATGAAAGTTGACAGCCGGATCTGGGAAGGCGCTGGAACTGCGACACTGAATAAAGGTTTATGGCGCATTCCCGGCAGTTCCACTCCGGATAAAGGCGGCAACACCGTTATTGCGGCACACCGCTGGAAATGGTTGCCCACCAGTAAGAAGTCTTTTTACGATATTGATAAAGTTAAAGTCGGTGACCAAATTTCTCTGCAGTGGGCCGGCAAAGATTATCAGTATAAGGTTTCTAAAATTAGCACTGTAACTCCGGACAAGGTTGATATTTTAAAAAATAGTGATCAGCCCAAGCTGACGCTTTTTTCTTGCACGCCGCTTTTTTCCAGCAAGTACCGCCTGATTGTTGAAGCTGATCTGATAACAACTTAATTTATTAAATTATTTATTAATTTTCGAGGAGGGTCGACAATAATTATATGAAAAAATATTTTCACAAGCTGCAGCGGACACTGACGTTGCTATCCTTGCTGGCTCTGGTCGTGAGTCAAGCGGGATTGCAATCAGTGCCTTTAGCAGGATTGAACTTGACTAAGAAGGCCCAAGCTCAATTAGCGGCACCAGTAATAACTATTGGTGGCATGAAATGGGAAGATTTAAACGGGAATGGCGTGCTAGATAGTGGTGAACCAGGTGTTCAAGGGGTTCAGATTAATATCAATCAATTGCTTTTAGCTGATGCGCCGTCAATAAGAGGTTTATTTATTCCTACGGCCCATGCTGATTTTGTTTATTCCGCCAGTACCGTGACTGATAGTCAGGGTAACTATTCTTTTACTGATGTACCTCTGGGCGGTAGCTATGATGTTTGTGAAACCGTACCCTCTGGTTGGCACCAAACCTTTCCGATAAATGCTAATAATAATTGTCATCGGATAAATTTAAATCTTTCAGAGACAGAATCAGTGACTGGTGCACCCATCTATGATTTTGGTAATCAACGTAATCAGGCTACTATCGTTGTTGATAAGATCGTTTGTCCGAATGAATCTGACTTGCCCAATTGGGGCGATCATTCTGGCGGCCCAATTGACGCTAATACCGCCGCTGTCTTTTTACGGGAACATAAGGATTGTCATCTGGCTTCCGGATGGAGTTTCCAGTGGGCTTTCAATAATGTTGAGAATCCCGGAGATCAAACGGCAACATCAAGTGATTTGACTACCTTTGGCCCAACAGATGGCTCTGGTCGGACATCAACCCAGGTAGTACTGGGTGATAAGGACGAAATTAGGGTGCGGGAAGTTTTTCAGTCAGGTTATATACCGTTTACTGGTGCCAGTACTGCCGATAATGTCAGCGCGGAGATTTACTGTAATGATGATGTTCTGAATTATGATAATTATGATTATATCCGTGGTGCCAGCGTTGGCAACACATATTATTGTGTAGCCTGGAACGTGGCTCAATTGCCAGCCCAGCAGTGCGGTAATGGTCAGGTAGAGGGTACGGAAGTTTGTGATGAAGGTACGGTTAATGGTCAGCCGCTACATTGTAACCTTGACTGCAGCGGTAACACTCTACCGGTTTGCGGCAACCAGATTACCGAAAGTGATCCTTACGGCGCTGAGCAATGTGATGACGGCAATTTGAATGACGGTGACGGTTGTAGCTCAACTTGTCAGCAGGAACAGATTGCCTGTCATTCACCGCTAGACTATGTCAATACTGAAGGTGTACTCGGTCCTGATCACGGATTAACTTTGAGCGATGCGGTGATTTTTACCCAGAGATACGAAGCAGCTTTAGGCAGTCACACTGGTGATGGTAACTTTGATGCTACGGTTGACGTGAATAATGACGGTGCCATTACTGCAGCTGATTATCTTTGCACTCGGCCTTATTACGCTGCCAATGGTCCGTACACCTGTCAGCTAGATTGTAATAATATCTGCGTCAATCCTTTGGATTATGACCAAAACTATCAGATTACCTTGAGTGATGGAACTGAATTTACGAATTATTACGAGAATAAAACTTATGCCACCTCTAGCGCCAGATATTTGGCTGACCTAAATGGTAATGGCGGGGTTGATTATGGTGATTATCTTTGCTCTTATGATCAGCTGGCTATGGCTGATTATCAGTGTCCGATTAAGTGCGCCTCGGTTTGTGGCGATGGCACTATTCAGCCACGTTTAGGTGAAACTTGCGATGATGGTAATCATATTGATTTTGATGGTTGCAGTTCTTTCTGCCAGACAGAAACTAATGAATGCCAGGAGCCGAATAAATTGGATTATAATCATGATTATCAGTTTACCGGCGGTGACGCAGTTATCTTTACCAGTTTTTATGAAGCTGATAATAGTCAGGCTGACGTCAATAACGACGGATTAGTTGATTATGGCGATAAGCTCTGTGCCAATAAATATTACAGCGCAGCCTTAGCTTATGTCTGTGATATTGTTTGTCCAGACTATACTCCAGTTTGCGGTGACACCCATATAGATGAGGGTGAACAATGTGATGATGGTAATACCACTAATGGTGACGGTTGTAATTCTAGATGTCAGAATGAACAGCTAATGTGTGTTGGTACTGGTACCTATACTCTGGACGCTGATTTTGATAAAGGTACTTTGATCAATGTCGTGCATACTCCGAGCGATCAGTTGCAGTTAAGCAGTGAGATGAAGGCTTTTAACTTCATCTGGGTAGCCGTTTCTACCAAAGGAACAGTGGTGAAGATAAATACTGACACCGGAGCGATTATGGGCGAATATGCCACTAATCCGGCCTCACATGGCTGGGGCCAGGGCAATCCTTCACGAACGACAGTTGATAAAGACGGCAGTGTTTGGCTGACTAACCGCAACGATGTTTATGAAGGCGTTGGTTCAGTCATCCACATAGGATTGGTGGAAAATAATCAGTGCCAAGACCGTAATGGTAATGGTCTGATTGATACTTCGACTGCCCAGAATGATATTAAGCCCTGGACCACTGCTTCGGTTTCGCCGGGTGTTGGTACAGCCGAAGATGAATGTATTATTCATTATGTGAAATTACCCAACTCCAGCGGTACTAGACACGTTTCTGTTACTGCCAATAATGATGTTTGGGTGGCTGGATTATATTCCAGAAATTTTGATTTGGTAAAAGGTGGAGGTCCTGGAGTACCTGGTTCTGGCACCATTATCCGCAGTGAATCTAGTGTTGGTTATGGCGGTTATGGTGGTTTAATTACACCGAGCGGCGTGATTTGGTCCTCTAATCCGTTAATGCGCTGGGATACATCTGTACCGCTAGTAGCTGGAAATTTCCTCGGCTACGGACACGATAGCTATGGTTTATGTATAGATCCGAGTGGTAATGTCTGGAATACCTCACTATCCGGAGACCAAATACGGAAATTTGCTCCGGATGGTTCTCTGCTAGGAACATTCGGACATGGAAGCTATTACGCTCAGGGTTGTGCTGCAGCTGCCAACGGTGATATTTGGGTAGCTGGCTCTCTCTATGATACTGTGGTTGGTCACTTGAAAAATAATGGAACTTTGGTCGGTACTGTATCTGTGCCTTCCGGACCTACCGGCATTGCTGTAGATGCTAATGGAAAAGTTTGGTCAACGAATTACAATGCCGGCAATGTGACCCGTATAGATCCGTTAGGCGGAGCAATTGGTGGCGATGGGGTAACTCCTATTGGATCAGTTGATCTTACTACAGTTGGTTTAGGTGGAAATCCTTATAACTATTCTGATATGACTGGCAGTACCTTATCCGGCAGCGCCACTAACGGTACTTGGACAGTTATTCATGATGGTGAAGTTTCTCTGCCCTGGGGTAGTTTGACTTGGACTGCTACTGGTTCACTGACTGTTACTGTTGCGACCAGTGAAGACGGTTCTACTTTTGGTGCGCCCCAGACAATTACTAGCGGTCAGGATCTATCCAGCTTAACCTCGCGTTATCTGAAGATTGTTGTTGCTTTCGAGCGGGAAGTTACTGGTGCCAGTCCGATTCTCTATGATCTGACAGTTAATAGACTTTGCGATCAGCCGCCGGCACCAAGCTGCGGTAATAGCGTTATTGATGAAGGTGAGCAGTGTGATGAAGGTGAAGTGAACGGTCAACCGGGACACTGCAATAGTCAGTGCTCAGGCATAACGGAAGCGACCTGCGGGAATACAATCGTTGAAGCCGGTGAGCAATGTGATGATGGTAATATTAATGATGGTGACGGCTGCTCTGCTAGCTGTCAAAGTGAGCAAAATCCGCCCACACCTCCTCCAACTCCTGGTCCTTCCCGCAGTGGCGGCGGTGGCGGAGGTGGTATGACAACCTTAGCCAGTTTGCTGGTTGCTAAGACAGCTTCTTTGCCTTTCGTTTCACCCGGCTCACAGGTTACCTTCACAATTTCAGTTACCAATAATGGTAATGTGATTGCTACCAATGTTTCCTTGGATGATTCTTTACCGGCCGGATTTACTTTTGCTGATGGTGGCGGTACGGCCAAGACTTGGACCTGGGACACGATTGGAGTTGGTCAGACTGTAACGGTATCCTATTTAGTTAATGTTAGCTCTACCGCGTCTCTGGGCGTTTATTCCAACACAGCCGTGGTTAAATCCAATGCCGGAATCGTCTCAGCTCAAGGTTCGGTAAATGTTGAGGTCCGCAGCCCGCAGGTTCTGGGAGTGGAAACTGAAGTCCCGGCTAGCGCGGAAAAAGTCAAAGTTCTAGGCTTTGAAGCACTGCCTGATACTTCCGGTGACTGGAGTTACTTAGGAATCTTTGGCGCTTTGATCGTCATGGGCCTAAGTATTTTCTACGGCCGTAAAGCTTTCCAAGACTAGGTAAGAGATTAGTTAAGCAATAAACAGAGCTCCTGCGGGGGCTCTGTTTGGTTTTATGAAATTTATTATATCCCCTCGCCGGGGAGGCCCTACTTTTGTAACCAAAAGTAGGCAAAAGTTTTGGGGTCGCGTAAGTCGCGTGGGTCTTTTTAGTTTGATCTCGCCAGTCGTGGCTATCAGTACGCGACCCCAAACCCCTTAAAATATAAAATTAGTAGGCGTTGATTAAACATTAGCGTTCTTACTTTAATCATATCAACTTCGGCAAAAAATTAACTACGGAAATTCAAAAGGACCCGTCCAGTACAGCGAGATGCTGCACCGGACGGGCCCAAGATGATTCGGGCTAGTTGCCCGGTTTCGGAGTCATACAGTTGATGGCCTCGATGTCGTCGAGGAACCGGTTGAGGAGTCTCACCTTTTCCTCCATCCGCTTGTGCGCCTGGAACCAGTTCGGCCACTTGGCATTGATCTGAATTTCAGCGGTGTCGAGATCTTCAGCTAGGGCAGCGATCGCGGCGTTCTTGGCGCCGGCCCGCTTCAGCTGATCGGTCATGCTGGCAACTTTACTCAGATCAGCCAACAGGCCCTGACATTCCATCTGGCTGCACTGAAAATCGGTTCTGGTCGTTCCCAGCTGCAGCTGCAGGTCTTCTAGCTGAGCCAGGAGACCCTGTTTGTCTTTCCAGGAAGCAACCTGCTGCCGGAACTCGTCGGCCGTGATGATGCCGGCCGCGTAGCGGCAGATCAAATTTCCATTGACCTGGCCGTGCAGGTTGGCATCTTCCTTCTCCGCCTCGGTGTAGAGCGCGCGGGTCGTGAAGAGATCCTTGCCGATCTGGATTTCCAGATGGCCGTATCTGACGATCTGGAGTAGACGGTCAGCAGCCGGGACCCAGCCCCGGTCCAGGTTGATGCTGAACTCCATCTCAGAAGCTTCAACCGGAGCAATGAAATTGTAGCGGTAAGAAGATGTGTTCTTGCCCGAACCTTCGGACACAATCACCTCGAAGGCAACCAGATGGTCACAGTTTTCCGTCGGCCGAGCAATGGTGAAGCTGTTGATCTCTTCAGTTCCAGGTTGAGCGCTGCAATTGCAGCTGGAACCGGAGAACCTCAGACGATAACTCTTCTTGGTCACCAGCTGAAGAACGTCCGTCGTTGAGGGTGACCTTTCGATAACCACCACTTCATTGGCTTTCATGGCCGTACTCCTTTTTTGTCCCCGTAGGGGAGCTTTGGAAGGTACTGGCGACAGTGCGAAGCAGCTGTCTGAACGGCTATGGCCCGCCGTCTTACAGGGCTCCTCCTAGTTGAGGATTTTGCAGTATACTATATAGTTAAATATTTGTCAACCCCGTTAGATATAATTAAGTTTAATTGAGAAAAACAAGGTTTTGTATGATTTTTCGCTTACTTACCTAATGCATGAAAAACATATATCTAACGGGGTCAATGTTTTAAATTTAGCTCTTGCGGAAGCCTAAAATATCTGCTATTCTATTGCGGTCATTGATTTTCTCAATGATGACAATCCTTTTCACTCCCTCGACAAGCTCGGGGCTAAGGCGAGCAAGGACACAAACCTATCAATTAAGCCTTCTAGGCAATTCTGCCCCGTCAAAGGGGTCGCCCAGAAGTAGATAGGACTTATTATTTAAAGAAGAAAACAATATGGTTACTATACCAACGGCTTTGGAGATGCTGAAGTCCGGTGTCCATTTCGGCCATCAGACCCAGAAGCGTCATCCTAAAATGAAGCCTTTTATTTTTACCAAACGTAACAACGTCTCCATTATTGATCTGGAGAGCACACGTGTTAAGTTAGAGGAAGCTCTGGACTTTGTGCGGCAGATCAGCGCTAACGGCGGCGTTATTTTATTTGTTGGTACCAAGAAACAGGCCCGGTCAGCTGTCAGGAAAGCGGCGGAAAGTTGTAAGTCACCGTTTATTATTGTGCGTTGGATCGGCGGCATGTTTACCAACTATGATAATATTTCCCGTTTGTTCACTAAATTAAAAAGTTTAGAAAGCGGTCAGACCACCGGTGAATGGAAAAAGTATACTAAAAAAGAACAAGTTTCTTTGGCCAAAGAAATGAAAAAGTTGGACGAATTTGTCGGCGGTGTCAAAGATATGAATAAATTACCCAAGGCAATATTTGTGGTGGATATTAAGAAAGAAGAAACCGCCGTGGCTGAAGCCAACAAGCGCGGCATCCCGATCATTGCCATGACCGACACTAATGTTAATCCGGAGCTGGTTCAGTATCCGATCCCGGCCAACGATGACGCGGTAAAATCCATTGAAATGATCTCCGGTTTAATTGCCGCAGCTATCCAAGAAGGTCAGGCTAATCCGGCCCGCCTGGAACCGAAAGCCGAGGTTAAGACTGAAAGTCAGCCTGTGGCTAAAGTAGCCCAAGAAGTTAAATAATTATTTTAAGCAAAACAAATATGTCTTTAGAATTGATCAAAAAAATTCGCACTCTGACCGGCGCCGGTATGATGGATGTGCAGAAAGCTTTGGCTGAAGCCGGCAATGATGAACAGAAAGCTATTGATTTATTGCGTGAGCGCGGACAGAAAATGGCGGCCAAACGTTCTGACCGTGAGACCAAAGAAGGCGTTATTGCTCTGGCCAAAGGTCAGGGGAAGCTAGCTTGGGCCTATTTAACTTGCGAAACTGATTTCGTGGCGCTGAACGCTGATTTTATTCAGGCAGTACAGGATTTCGCTGACCAGGCTCTAAGTCAGGGTGCTGATAGTGTGAATGCTAACGCGCCGGAAAAGGTTAACAAAGAATTGATTTTGAAAATTGGCGAGAACATTCAGTTTGGTGGCGTTGCCAGTTTCAGTGGCGCTGTTATCGGTTCCTATCTGCACGGCAACCGCAAAGTAGCCGCAGTTGTTATTTTAGAATTCGGCAGTCAGGAAGTGGCTAATGATATTGCTATGCAGGCAGCGGCTATGCGCCCCGATTATCTGCAGCCTGCCGATGTGCCAGCTGATATAGTTGCCAAAGAGAAAGAAGTCTATCGTAAGCAATTGGAAACTGAAGGTAAACCAGCGGCCATGATTGAGAAAATTTTGCCCGGTAAATTGGATAAATATTATTCTGAAGTTTGTCTGATTAAGCAAAAGTTTATTAAGGATGATAAGCTGACTGTCGAGCAGTACTTGCAGAATAACCAGGCTGCCATTGTTTCTTTCAAATATCTGGCGTTGTAAACGGAATAAGCTCAGTAATTTAGGCTCCTCATCAATCAATGATTGGTGGGGAGTTTTGTAAATTTTACTAACTATCGGATATTATGGATAAAATTCGGTTTTACCGCTCGCCGCTAGGGCATTACTTTTGTGACCAAAAGTAATCAAAAGTCTTGGGGTCGCCTAGACTCGCCTTCGGTCTATTGATCCTTATCTTTCTTTTCTTGGGCTCAAACAAGTAGGCGACCCCAAACCCCAAGAGTGATTTTGATATTTAAATTGGGTTATTTTTCAATGCTGCTGCAGGTATCAGCAACAGGACCCCCTCGTGAATTAAACTGCGTTGGGTTTTGTCAGGGCAAAAAAAGCCTCAATGTGCTATACTATTTCTAGTATTATTATTAATTTACACCTATGCCCGCAGCAGCTAAAAAAGTCCGCGTTGCTATTAACGGCTTTGGCCGTATTGGCCGGGCGGCTTTCAAAATCGCTTTGACCAATAAGCGTTACCGGATTGTGGCGATTAATGATTTAACTGACGCTCTAACCCTGGCTCATTTATTGCAGAATGACACTGTTTACGGACGTTATGATAAAAAAGTTTCAGCCAGCGGCAGTAACTTGATAGTAGATAAGAAATCTTATCCGGTTATTGCCCAGCCCGATCCGACAAAATTGCCCTGGAAAAAATATCAGGTAGACGTGGTGCTGGAATGTACCGGCCGGTTTGTTGACGGTGATAAAGCTAAGGCTCATCTGAAAGCCGGTGCCAAGCGGGTAATTCTTTCTGCTCCGGCCAAAGGCGGAGGAGTGCAGACTTATTTGCTGGGAGTTAACGCTCATCACTATAAAGGTGAAGCTATCATTTCTAATGCTTCTTGCACTACGAACTGCATCGCGCCGGTCGCTCAGGTGATGGAATCGGTGTTCGGTGTGGAGAAAGCTATGATGACCACGATTCATTCTTACACCGCTGATCAAAATTTAATGGACGGTCCGCATAAAGATCAACGCCGGGCCCGGGCAGCTGGCGTGAACATTGTCCCGACCACGACCGGCGCGGCCCTGGCCATGGGCGAAGTTATTCCGGAGTTGCAGGGAATCTTTGATGGTTTGGCCATCCGCGTGCCAACCATTTGCGGCTCGCTGTCGGATTTCACTTTTTTACTAAAGAAAAATGTGACGGTTAAGCAGGTTAATGACGCTTTGATTAAAGCCAGCAAGTCGCCGCGGATGCGGGGTATTTTGATGTGTACTGATGAACCTTTGGTTTCCACGGACATTATCGGCAATCCCTATTCTTCGATTGTTGATCTGTCATTAACTAAGGTAGTGGACGGCAATTTGGTGAAAGTTATTGCCTGGTATGATAATGAATACGGTTACTCGCGGCGTTTGGTGGAAATGATTGATTCAATTATGTAATCATGTCAGTAGAAATCCCTGATCCTAATAATGAATTAGCTTTTGGTCCAGGCGATCGTGTGGAGGATTTTGATTTTCACCCCGACCATGAAGGTAAATATGATTTTGCTGAAGCATTGGAACTGAGTGAGGATTTCGTTGACTTATGTCTAGTGTTCCGGGAGCAGGATACAATTAAGTCTGCCTCTGGCTCTGATGTTTCGGTTGATGATACTGTGCGTTTACTTGAGCAGATTGCCGCCAAGGCCAAGGAGGAGATATCCGTTCGCAATGAGCAAGAGTTGCACGCTCTGATCTTACAGCTGCCCAATGTCGTGGGTTTATTTGACAAAGTTATCAAGTTGTTGAATCCTGAAGGTAAGAATTAACTTTTTGTCGCCATGAAACTCTATAATAGCCTGACGCGAGTTAAGGAGGATTTCCTGCCCTTAGTGCCTGGTCAGGTGGGTTTGTATACTTGCGGACCCACTGTTTATGACTATCAGCACATTGGCAATTTACGCGCTTATATTACCTGGGACGTGCTTAAGCGGCTGTTAACCCATCATGGCTTAGCCGTCACGCATATTATGAATATTACCGATGTCGGTCATCTGACTTCGGATAATGACAGCGGCGAAGATAAGTTGGAGGTGGCCAAACTGCGCGACCGTAAGAGCGCCTGGGATGTGGCCTTGGATTATACCCAAATTTTTAAAGACGATTTAGCGGCTGTCAATGTTCTGTCGCCGACTCATTTTGTGCCGGCTACGGAAACGATCACCGAGCAGATTGCGCTGGCGCTGAAATTAGACGCGGCCGGCTTTCTTTACCGCACCAGCGATGGCATGTATTTTGATACCAGCAAATTGGCTGACTACGGTAAACTGGCGCAGATAAATAAAGTGGATTTACTGGCTGGCGCGCGTGTGGAAATGAATCCGGAAAAGAAAAATGTCAGTGATTTTGCCGTTTGGAAATTTAGTCCCAAGAAAAGCCAGCGCGATATGGAGTGGAACAGTCCCTGGGGCAAGGGTTTCCCGGGTTGGCATTTGGAATGTTCGGCTATCAGCATGTTGTATTTAGGTGAGACTTTTGATATTCATACCGGCGGTATTGATCATCTGACCGTGCATCATCCTAATGAAATGGCGCAGTCAGAGGCGGTTACCGGTAAGCCGCTGGCCAAATATTGGCTGCATAATGCTTTCTTAAATTTCGGTGAAGATAAAATGTCTAAATCCAAGGGTACTTTCGTGACTTTGGATGATCTGCGGGAAAAAGGTATTCCGCCGCTGGCTTACCGTTTTTTCCTGCTGCAAACTCATTACCGTAAAGTTGTACAGTTTTCTTGGGACGCTCTGGAAGCAGCCAAGACCGGTCTGATTAACTTAGGCCAGCAGATTGTCTATTTTCCCGATGCCTCAGGTTCCTGTCAGGAATATGATCAGCAATTCTTGGAAGCCATAGATAATGATTTGGCTACGCCTCAGGCCCTGGCCGTAATGATGGAAATGTTAGGCTCGCGTTTGCCTTCAGCGCAGAAGATGGGCAGTTTGGAAATGATGGAAAGTATTTTAGATTTAGGCTTACTGGAAGAGCGCTAGCGCCGCCGGCAAATTCCGCAGATTGCTTATCCTTTGCTTAATGAGCGCACTAAGGCGCGTGAGGAAAAGAATTGGAAACGTTCGGACCGTTTGCGTGAAGAACTGTCCAAGTTAGGAATTGAAGTAAAAGATACCGGCGATGGTCAGCAGGCCGTGATGAGGCACTAGGGAAATTCAAAATTTAAAATTCAAAAAGCAAAATCAAAGGTATATGGAAATTGGATTAATTGTCCATGTTTTAATTTTAAATACTGAGGGTAAGCTTTTAGTTTTGCGCCGGCAGAAGAATGATAATGTTTTACCGGGTTATTGGGATATACCCGGCGGAACTTTAGAAGTAGGGGAGGATCCGGCAGTTGGCGCAGCGCGTGAGGCGCGTGAGGAATGCGGTTTGGAAGTTGAGCATCTGCGGATCGTACATTTTACTTCTAATATTGACCAAGAGAAGAATAAACAGTTTGTCCGGTTAATTTTTCAGGCCCGCGCTAAAACCGATAATATTAAGCTTAATCCGGAGGAGCATGATCATTACCGTTGGATTGACCCCGTTAGAGAGGAAATCTCTAACGGGGTTGATCTTGCACATCCCGACGACCTAAAATATGTTGATTATTTGAAGGGGTGTTTTGGGTTGTTGATTGCCAGGAGTTGATTTAGTTTTGGCGAATAGGCCAGAGTTATTTTTAAAAGCTCCATCTGTAATGTTTCTGGTAGAAATTTAGTTTAAGATTTACACCACTGAGACCAATCATTATAACTGGCAACCCTTCGATGATCACGACCGACTTTATATTCTGCGCTAAAGGCATCAAAAGGAATGAATTTGTTCTTTCCTGGCAGATAAACCTCAATCCAGGCATGACTGCGCCAGACACCGTTTCTCTTTAATTTTCCGTCAATAAGTTTCGTTGGTAAGCCAAGGTAACGAAGCACCAGAGCACTGACGCTGGCGATGCTGCCACAAGTACGTAGTCGCCGCCGGAGTATGACCGATACCGGTAGACAGCGCGACTCACTCTTTTTTTGAGTTGTGGAGGTGTGATATTTGGCGGGATTAAAATAGTTTCGAATATCGGTGATAATTTTAAAAATGAGCTTATCGCTTACTTGATAATTCTTATAGTTAGAAAAGTTTCGTAAAAATGAAATTGGGTAGTCGGAGCAATAAGGGCCATTAGTTAAATATTTCGAGGGTGAGGTCAAAATATTATTGCTATTTTGAATTAATAATTTTTTCTCTTTCTTCGTGCTCGAGATGTTTTGTTTCTTCATAATATATTAGGTGCTTAATTTCATGATCAATAACTTTGTTGAAACCACCGGCATTTTCAATTTCCCAAGGGCAGATAAAAATTTTATTAGGAGGAGTAAAGGCTCCCCAGGTGCCACAGTGTACCCAATAACAAATAATATCTCGATCGGAAAAGAGTTCGATTTTGGGTCTCTTGAACCACAGCAATAACATTCTAAAGATATTTGGATAGAAAACTACGAGTTTTTTTTGTTTAAGCCACTTAAGATTGCTTAAAGTTCTATAACTCCAGCGTAAGTCTTCAATTAGGCTATATTTATAGGCAATCATCAAGAATAATTTCTAAGATAGTGTGTTTAGAAACAACGATAAAGCATTTACTAATTGAGGTAAATTTTGTCCGTTTATAGTCTCGTTCGTGGACAATCGGCGTAGTAGAGACCGTTGATTATGTATTTTGAGTACACGGGTGTCTGGCACGTCTTAAATATTATTCAAATATTCTTCTGATAGTTTATCAAAGGTCGTGATAATATCGCGATTTACTTTCCAGCTATCAATCACTAATTGACGTAGTTTCTCATGACCCAGATAGCCAATTTCAGGACGTTCAATTAAATCGCTCAATTCTAAATTAAGTAATTCAGTCAAGGACTCTTTGATATCGTACCTCTTCTTTTCCTCCATTTCACGTAATTTTTTGTCAAAAACGTGATAAGTGTAAAAATGAAGTAGCTCGTGGCAAATTATTCTTAGTGGCTCATTACTATAAGCCGTGACAAAAAAATAATTTTGACCTAAACCGCATCTATCATTTGTTGTCAAATAGGCGGTCAATTCTTGTTGCGGGTAATCGTAATTGAAAATTTTATCCAGGCGGGTTTTAACGTTATTTTCAACTGGTAGCCATAATGTCTGGATGTCAAGTAATTTTTGTCGAAGATCAAATTTATTATATTTGACGAAGCCTTCGATAAATTTTGTCAAATTATTATCGCTAAAATCATATGCAAATTTTTTAGTAAAAAACGCCAAAACCTTTGAATCGCCGCCTTTATATTTGGTATTGGCAATTATTTTATAGTTTTCTATATCTTTTTCTAGATCATACTTTATATTTAGCAGCATAATGAATATTGTTAATAAATAGTTGAGGCCCACCTTTAGGGTAGGCCTCAATGGATTACTAGTCAACGTGATGTCAACTAGTCCTGATCACATGACACGCAGTTGGTGCCACCGCTTCCGCTGCTACCGCCGTCTGAGCAGTCACAGTTGTAGCAGTTGTCAACGATGACGAGCGGTAACATTTGCATGGCTGGAAAGTCTTCCCTTGCTTCCAGCATGGCTTTTATGTCGAACTCCTCATTCATAACCGTCCTCCTTTCGCTCTCGGTCAAGAGAGATGAACCCCCTTGAAGCAAGTAGAGAAATGACGCGCGTGAATTCTCTATCGCCAGGATGACATCCGGACAATTGAGCTAGACGTGCAAGCGATATTGGAGAATTGTTCCTAAGAAAGATGACAAAATGAAACATTGGCCCATTGATCGCGGTTACGTTCCTGTTTGCCCGCGAAGAGGCGATCAAATATGTGTTTTTTCCCTCCCCTCTATATCTTAGTGGGTTTGACAACGTTACTACAGTGTCGGGTGTTAACTGTGGTGCTATACCTGAATTTGGTTTCTCAGGTGGTCTTGCGGTGGGAGTTGTCATCCATGGGTCCTCACCTTTGTCATGGCCGGTTAAAGCTTTGGCGGTAATTCTGCAGCCGCCGAAGCAATTTGTCACTAGGCCACAGGCGAGGCATCTATCGGGAGTTGTCTGTGTGTCTCGCCACTCAGACATTTTTTCCCAGATTGTCTCCAGTGGTTCGGATAGAAGGTTCCCATAGATTTTTGGGTTATGAGAACAGGGACGGATGTCGCCATTGTTGGCAATAGAAGCTACGGTTTTTCCCGCCTGACAGCAACGACTTACGAAAGAGTAACCGGCATCTCTTACGTACGGCGGGAATATACATTTGGGTAGCGCTTCAAAGATGTCAACCTCCATCCGTAGTTTTTCCTTAATACGGATTAGCTCTTTGATGACGGTTAGAACATCTTCTTGAGACAGCAGACGTGTGGAGTCAGGATTTTGAAGATTGAGTGCCATTGGGGTGACACCAAACATCCTTACTCCTAGATCACGCATCCGTTCCGCGGTTTGTCTGATATCGGCCAGATTTCGTTTATTGACCACCATATTGATGGCAAAGCGCTGTCCACTAGCGATAAGCATTTTAAGGTTATATTCAAACCTTTCGTAAATGCCGCCGCCAGTCATAGCCGAGTACAGTCGAGCATCACTCGAAGGACAGGAAACGAGCATGCTGTCGAGACCACGGGCCACAAGAGATGCCAGTGATGCTTGATTGAGAAGAATCAGATTGGTGTTAAGCGATACATAAACACCATTTTGTTTGAGGTAATGAATCACCCTGAGAGCTAGCTCCTTGCGTACTAAAGGCTCGCCCCCGGTAACTACCACACCAAAAATCCGATCTTCAACGAGTTTCCTGGCCATTTCCATTACCAGCTCATCAGGAATATCGGCCGTTTTTTTGACACGGTCGAATTCGAGATGATAGCAATGACTGCAACGCAAATTACATCTGTCAGTAATCTCCAGTTGCATATTTATGGGTCGAGTCAGAGTCGGCATCTTGTCCTCCGAGGTATCGTTATGCACATAGCAGACCGACGGCTATCAAATATGCCGTCTCACATTCCTTCGCCAAGGTAGGTACTGTTCATGACAAAGTCGTCAGTTTGAGTCTGAAACCGACGGCTATATTTGTGTTAAAGTACTTGTTTACATATGTATTTTAGCATCTTGTTCTGCTATTGGTAATCGCTTATGGTTTTCTTTAAAAAAATATGATCTATTGATTTAGCCTAAATAATTTATTTATCGGCGCAACAAAAAGATTAGTAATAATTTTTATTTAAATAGATTCTGGTAGGGATAATTTGTTTTAGCGTTCCTCCTTTTGAAAGGGGAGGGTGACCGAGTGATTTCAAAAGATGGTGCCCTCTTGACATTTTTTTAGGTAGCGTTATGCTAAAGCCGTCTATATATTATCCGACGGCTTATTAATTAATGCCAATATATGAGTAAAATCCTGGCAGATCCGCAGTTATTAGGACTGGCAATCGTTACTCTGTTAAATCTAGCTTTAGGACTGTATGTTTTTTTAAAGGATTTTAGAAATGTTTTAAATAAGATATTTCTGTTTTTAGCCATTTCAATAGTGGCTTGGTGTATCGCTATCTTCTGTACAATTTATTTTTATGAGGATGTCTTCCTATATGATTTGTCTGATAAGTTTACTTACATTGCCGGTCTTCTAATAGCCATTGGTTTTTATCTTTTTAGCATTTATTACGGCTATAAAAACCATAAGATCTCATCTTTAATTGTCATTGGTTATATTTTATTTTTTGCTATATTTTCTTATTTAGCCCTATTCTCACATTTGTTTGTGATTAATACTGCCAAAGAGGGCTTAATAACAGTTATTTACCGCAATCAGATGTCTTATGCGATATATTCTTTGGCACTCATAAGCTTGTTCATTCTAGGATTAGTTGAATTATGGAAGAAAATGAAGGGCGGGGACGGAGTATATAAACAGCATTTCTTGACCTTAATCATATTAGTGGGTTTTTCTATTATTCTGAGTATATTCTTTGATCTATCGCTTTCAGCATTTAATAATTATTCTTATAGCGCTGTTGGCCCCCTATCGTCAGTTTTATTTATCTTCGCCATTATGAGGATGATTAATAGCAGTAAAGAATAGCCAATGTCTAAACGCAAGAAAATCGCTTTAATCTATTCAACTGGCACAGTCTTATCTTCCCTGAAAAACCGCAGTATTGTTTTTGTTGATTCTGATAGTGATATTCCCAAGTGGCTGGAGTCTATTCCGGAGATTTCTCTAATTGCTGATATTGAGCCGCAATTTTTTTTGTCTGAATCCGCGACTATGGGATATTCTGATACTTTGCGGTTGTCAGAGCAGATTGACATTCTGCGGCGGCAGGTTGATGGCATTGTGATTCTGATGCGGACCGAAAGTATTATTCAGCAAGCTACGCTACTGAATTTTCTCAATCAAAATGTCACCATTCCGGTTATTATTACCGGCGCTGTGGTTTCGCCCCAAGCTTTGACCGAGGGCGTACTGTCGGATATTTCCAAGAAAAATGTCGCCTTGAGCCTGAAGAGTAATGTGATTAACGCCACTCAGGTAGCAACCCGGGATTTTCACGGCTTTGGCCTGATGTATGGTAACCGTTTAATCGAACCGGTCCGCGCCCAGAGAGATAATATTGAAGCGCTTAATGTATTTAGTTCAATTGATGGTAACTACGCCGGCCGGGTGGAATTTGGCATTAGCTTGAATCAGCCCAAAAAGGCCGATAAGCCAACTAAACATTATAATAATTTTTCTACTAATGTAACTGTTATTGACTCGTCTTTCTTAACTCTGGGTAGCTTAAAAAATCTGACAGCTGACGCGGTTATTATTAAAATTCGGGAAAATGAGCAGTTACCTTTGGAAGTTTACGAAGCCTTACGTCAGTTAAAACAGCCGGTAATTCTTTATAATTATTGGTACGTTTTGGAGCATAAAGGCCTGATAGATATTTCTCATATTACTGAAGAGAGCTTATTGGCAAAAGTAATGTGGCTGGCGGCTGACAGCAAATCAACGGCAGCGTTTTATCAAAGAATAAGCGAAAACGTAATTGGGGAACTACTGCAATGAGAATCTATTATTTTGCTAATGTCAAGAATCCGGCTCAACTTCTGATATTTCAGGAAGCGTCTTCATTATTACGTAAGTATGGCTTATCAGTGGTTGACAACGTTAAATCCAAGCCTGACTTTGAATTAGGCGAGCAGGGAGGCGTTGATCAGATAGACGCGGTGATTATTGATGCTAGTGGTTCCGATGCCGAAGCCGGTTATTTACTGGCCGTGGCTATTGCTCATAAGAAGCCGGTTTTATATTTATTGCCGGCTGGTACGCAGCTTGACACGTCGGTGAAAGCTTTGACTCTCAATAAAGCCATCAAAGATTATCTGCGCGTGGAATTTTTCCTGACAGTGAATTTTTCCAAGAAGATTAAAGAATTTCTACAGTATTTGGATCAGGATATTGGCAAGGAAGCGCATTCAGTGAAATTTACTTTACGCCTGACGCCGAAACTGGAACGTTATTTAAACTGGAAAGCCGAAAAAGGTAATCGTAACAAGGCGGATTATGTCCGTAGCTTTCTGGAGGAGTCCATGAAAGCGGACGAGGAATATAAGAATCGGTTAAAGTAGAGGAGCAGAAAACGGGGATGATGAGTCCTTGTTTTATTATTTAACGACCTCACTCCCGCCTGCTAACGCCTGAGCGTAGCGATGGCGGGCAGGCCAACCCTCTCCTTAGAAAAGGAGAGGGAGGATGCACTCCTAAACAGGGTTCCTCTCCTTTTTAAGGAGAGGACAGGTGAGGTAATTAAAATAACTCCGAGGACAGCTCGCCCGCCTCTGGTGAAGTGAGGTAATCTAAAAAATTGCTAGGCAATTTAATAATGACAAAATTATTTAATAAACCAGAAGAGACATTTAAACGTCGAATCTTGAGAGTCAATAATCCATTGGCTGAATTAAGAATGTGGTACTTATTGCGAAATAGACGATTAAATAATCAAAAATTTCGTCGTCAGTATGGTATTGGTTCGTTTGTTGTGGATTTCTATTGTCCTGAAGCAAAGTTAGTAATTGAGATCGATGGTGCTACTCATAGTACTAAAGGGGAGCTTGAAAATGACCAGAAACGTCAGGATTACATAGAATCCTTAGGACTAACTGTTATACGCTTTACGAATGAAGAGGTATATTACAGACCTGACAGAGTATTAAGAAAAATACGGAGAGTTTTGAAACAATTGAAGAATTGTTTGAATACCTCATCCCAACCTTCTCCTTGAAAAGGAGAAGGGGGTAGCGCGTGGCGGAAAAGAGCGACTAGCCATTAATTTACGTCCCTCTCCTTTTTAAGCCAGCCCCGAGCGAGGTCGAGGGGGAGAGGACAGCTTGCCCGCCTCTGGTGGGGTGAGGTAATTAAAATAATTTTTCCTCTAGATTTTTTCGCTAGTTTATGCCATAATCCAGGCACTATGGCGACTGTTGCCACCAGAGCTGATATTTTAGATTACACCTTACGGACGGACATTAAGAAGAATGCCCTGCCGTTCTTTTTTCCGGCTCAAGATAAGAAGAATCTGGCCATTTTAATTCACGGTTTCAGTGGCTCGCCTTATGATATGGCCGAGCTGGGACAGTATTTGGGCGAACAGGGGATTAGCGCCAGAGGCGTTCTGCTGGCCGGTCACGGCGGCGATTATGACCATTTGGCTCAAGCCGGACATCAGGAGTGGTGGCAGAGTGTCAAGGATGAGCTGGACCGTAATGAAGGTCAATATGAAAATATTTATTTAATCGGCTATTCTTTTGGTTCTAACTTGGCTATTGATCTGGCTAACCGTTATCCCGACAAATTGAAGGGTATTATCTGTATGTCAGCTTCGGTTTTTATCCGTAGCGATAAGAAAGTTAGATTGCTTAATACCGCGCTGTCATTATTCACTGACCGCGTGAAGAAGCGCCGCATGCGCAAAGAACGTCAATCAGTTTATGAAGCCGGCGGCCGGCATTTGGTGGTTCCGCTTAAGGGCCTGGCTGATTTTTTCCATTTTATTGATAATTTTACCAAGCGGGAAATCGGGCAGGTAAAAACTCCGATCTTATTAATTCACGCCCGTGATGATTATGCTTCTGATCCTAAAAGTTCGGAATATATCTTTGAACATATTGGCAGCGAAGACAAGGAATTATTTATGATCAATGAATTTGAACACAATCCCTTAAATACTAATAGCCGCAACGTAATTTTTGCCAAGATTTTACAATTTGTGGCCGAACATCAGCAATGACTACAATTTTTTCCAGATTTAAGGAAGTTGCTGCACGTTATAGCGCTAACGTATTTGTTGCTGATATACGTGATAATCAGATTTACCGGCAAACTTACAGTGAGGTGTTGGAGAAAGTACAGCGTGTATCCGCTGCTCTACGCTCATTGGGTCTGATTAAGGGTGACCGTCTGGCTTTATTACTGCCTAACTCCTCCGATTGGGTGATTGTTGATTTGGCCTGCGCCCAACTGGGACTAATTGACGTCCCTATTCATACGACCTATAGCTGGCATTACATCAAATATACCATTGAACATTCCGGATCTAGTGCCTTAGTTATCGATAATTTCCTTTGGCAAAAGTATTCCGAGCAGATTAGTCAATTAGGCCTGAAGCATATTATTGTGCGGGCGAATGAGGTGTCCGCACCGGCCATTACTCTGAATCACTGCTTTGAACAGCCGCCATTATTGGAAGCGGAAAAGTTAGCGGAAACCGACGTTCATACTATAGTTTATACTTCCGGCACTACAGCTGAACCCAAAGGCGTTATGCTGACGCATCAAAATATGTTATTTGATACTGACAGTGCCCGCCAAATACTTCCGATAGATCCTACTGACAGCTTTTTTTCTTTTCTGCCTTTGTCCCATATGATGGAAAGAACCGGTTGTTATTACACAGCCTTATCAGTAGGGGCGTCTGTCTATTTTTGCAGTGATAAATCGCGGATCATTAACGAAATCAAACTGGTGCGCCCGACTATTATGCTGGCCGTGCCGAGGATTTTTGAAAAAATGGATGAAAGTATATTTGATAAAATTGACGCCGGACCGGTTTGGAAGAAGAAGATATTTTTCAGCGCCATGCAATTTAAGCCGGATGAGCATTCTATTATCAGCGGGATCATCGGAAAATTTTACGATATGTTAGTTTTTCACCCTATCTTGCAAGTGCTGGGTGGCCGGTTACGCTTCGTGGTTTCCGGCGGCGCGTCATTAGACCGCCGGATTGCCCGTTTCTTTCAAACTGTTGGCATAACAATTTTAGAGGGCTATGGCTTAACAGAATGTTCGCCCATTGTGGCTTTAAACCCTTTAAGTAAGCGGAAAATCGGTTCAGTAGGATTGCCATTACCAGGCGTAGAGGTTAAAATTAGTAA
>JAZDLR010000005.1:0-9223 GCA_043801745.1 Candidatus Komeilibacteria bacterium
GTGACGCCTTTTGGCATAAGCGAAAAATATAAACAACAAGTGAAAGATGAGTTGAGCAATACTCTGGTGGTTGCTATGCAAACCAGCGCTTTTGCCAAAGAGAAAACAAATCCATCGCTGACCGATAAGTTATATAGCCAGCTGGAAAAATTAAAAAACGAGGTTATAGCTCTTGTCTCTCGGGTGAATCCGTTTAAAGCTGGTGTTGCGCTTAATTTGCCTGAAAATCAGACAGAAATATTGGAGGTCCCGCCCCCAACATTTCTACCACAAGAAGTCGATCTTGTTGAGCAAGATGTCCTTCGGGAAATCATTAAGCCGGAACCCGAAATTGAACAATTGATAGCCACTACCACAGCTCCAGAGTTATCGGCATCTACGACCGAACCTATGCCGTTGCCTGAGCCAGTGATAGAGCCGCTCTCTGTGCCAGCATCCGAACCTGCGCCAATTCTTGGACCGGTGTTTTGCGAAAGAGACAGTGGCAATCCAACAAGATTTAGAGTGTTAATAAATGAAGTTGCGTGGATGGGGACAAGCAACTCGAGCAACGACGAATGGATCGAATTAAAAAACGTTTGGGGTATTCCCGTTAAATTATCCGGTTGGCAGTTTCTGGATAAAGCTAGGCAAATAAAAGTAATTTTTGATGAAGATGATATTATTCCGGCCGGAGGTTATTATCTCTTGGAACGGACAGACGATAATTCGATGCCTGATGCAAAAGCCGATTTAATTTATACGGGCGCTCTAAGTAATGCCGACGAAGCTTTATATCTTTTTGATGATCAATGTAATATTGAGGACGAGGTTCTGGCCAATCCCAATTGGCCGTCCGGAGACAATATTTTAAAGAAACCGATGGCAAGATTAGATGTTTTGAATTGGTATGCCGGCGTTAGCACTCCTGGAAAAGAAAATAGTTCTCCGCCAATAATTCGTTCGTCCGTCGTTGCTTTGGCTCCTGTGCCGGCAGTTTCTTCCGTTTCTCCACAAATTTTTATAACCGAAACGTATATTGGAAGTGTCGGCAATCAAAAAGATGATTTTGTCGAACTTTATAATCCCAATCAAGAAGCGATTAATTTAACAGATTACTATATTCAGCGCAAAACGGAAAACGTTCAAGATTTTTCCACCTACATTTCTCACGAACTTTTAATTGGAAAAACAATCGAAGCCCGAAGTTATTTCTTAATCGTCAACGCTTCCTCGACATTTGCTTCTTCGGCCGATGTTATTACTACCAATCCTTTAACTAAAAATAATACTTTAGCCTTAAAAGATCCGAAGCAGGAAATAATTGACCAAGCATCTACAAGCGATCCTCCTGCCAGTAAAAGCTATGGCCGCAAATGGTCAAGTACCACATTAAATTATACCGAAGATTTTGAGAATCA
Source organism: Candidatus Komeilibacteria bacterium (assembly GCA_043801745.1). Taxonomy (GTDB): domain Bacteria; phylum Patescibacteriota; class Patescibacteriia; order UBA1558; family 2-01-FULL-52-15; genus JAZDLR01. The sequence goes on from JAZDLR010000005.1 coordinate 1,401, forward strand.
AATTCCCACGCCCAGATCTCAAAATCAAAATTCAGAACCCGTGGAAGAAAAGAAAGCAGGGGAAAATAATTTGTTATCGGTGGTAATCAACGAAATCGCTTGGGCTGGTACCGAAGCAAATCATTTCGACGAATGGCTTGAACTTTTGGTAAATTCAACGACCAGTTTCGATGGCTGGAAGATTTTGGGCAGTAAAAACGGGACAACCACTTTAGAAATTCCTCTTTCTGGTTTTGCTTCATCGTCAAGTTATATTCTCGTTGAACGAACTGACGAAAATACGATTTTAGATATTTCGGCAGGCTTCTTTTTTACCGGCAGTTTGGATAACAATGGCATGAAGTTGGAGATTTATGATTCAAATAATACTTTGATTGATGTAGTAGACTGTTCTGCCGGTTGGTTTGCCGGCGACAATTCAACCAAACAATCAATGGAAAGAATAGATCCATTAGCGGGATCGGATCTCGCTAATTGGGCGAGTAATAATTTAGTTTCTAAAAATAGTTTAGATGTTAAAGGTAATATAATTAATGGCACTCCCAAGGCGGAAAATAGCGTTGCCAAATCTTCTACCGAGCTGATCGGCGGCTTGAACATTACAGAGAATTTTACTCTGACATTATTAGGCAGTCCTTATCTCGTTGAAGGGTCGATTACGGTTGGAGCGGGCGCAAAATTGACCATTGAGCCGGGAGTGACGATTAAATTCAAGCATCATTATGCCTGGAAATCCGAACTGAAGGTCGAGGGAGAATTAATGGCCATTGGCACCGAAACACAAAAAATCACTTTTACTTCTTCCAGCACCCAGCCGGCAGCTGGCGATTGGGAATGGCTGTATTTTCAAAACGCCAGTTCGACTCTAAAAAACGTCGTTATCCAATATGCTGGCAAAAAAGAGGGTAATCCTCCGTTTTCGCCATCGTTTACCATGGGAGCGATTTATGTTAAAGGCGGCCACGTTGAGATTGAAAATTCAATTATTGAAAAGAGCCAAACGCTCGGTCTTTGGATATTGGATTCAGCAGATGTTTTAGTTGAGAGAACGGAATTTTTGGATGCTGACGGCGATTGGGAGAAAGCCGCGGCTGTTTTTGTTGAAAACGGCAAGGCAACGATTAAAAATTCAACTTTTAAAAACAATAAAATCGGCGTGTTGTTAGAAAGAGGCGATGATTCTGTATTTGAAAGCAATGTTTTTGAAGAAAATGAAATTCCGATCAGGACCGCTACTTTATTGCCGAAGTTTTCCGGCAATACCGCTCAAAATAATAACATAAATGGAATTACGATGACCGGTTTTGGTTTTTCCGACAGCGTTAATCAGATTGATTGGCAGCCGGATGATTTACCTTATATTATTGAGAATTCGGCGACGATTCCTTCAGGTAAAACTTTAAACATCAAATCAGGCGCGATTATTAAGTTTAAAAATATAGGTTGTATTTATGTCGAAGGCATTTTACATGCCGAAGGAGCTAAAGATCAAGAAATAGTCTTTACTTCCCTGAGCGATGATGAGTATGGCGGTGATACCAATAATGACGGCGCAGCTACTTCGCCCGGAGCCGGTTCATGGGATTCTATGTACTTTTATGCTTCCAGCACTAACTCGGTTTTGGATAACGTTATTGTCAGATACGGCGGTTGGTATAATACTTTTTGGGGAGGAGCTAATGCTAAGGGCGGTGCGGTTAAAGTGGATAATACAGTTTTAACCATTAAAAATTCTGTTTTTGAAAACAATGCGTATGGCGGATTGGAGTTAATTCATTCTGATTCTGAAATTCAAGATACTATTTTTAGAGGACATAGCGCCGATTATTTTTGGGGACAGCGTTCTGCAGGTCTGATTCTTGAAAATTCTGCACCTGCGCTTAAAAAGGTTAATTTCAATAATAATTACTACGGGATTTATATTTCGGGCGATTGTCCGGATTTGTCCGATGTAATTTTCGGCGAGGGCGAAAATGCCAATTCTATTAAGGTTGGACCAATTGATTGCGGGTTGTAAAATTAAAGGGAGTCGGACTCCCTTTAATTAGCAACTTGACATAAAATGTCACAATTACTAAGATAGAGCAATGTCTAGGGAATCCTATATTAGGCTTACTTTAGGTGTGTATAAAGTAAGCGCTCTCTTCTCGGAGCAAGAGCCATTACGGCACGATCTTAGGGAATTGGCTGATGAAATTTTAGCCAGCCTGCTTTGTGATAGCTACCAGGGATGCTCTGAGAACATCAAGCTTATCCAAAAACTCTTTGATTTAGCCGAAAGCCGCGGGTTAGCTGATCCCCGCAATTTTTTGGTTTTGCGCCGGGAATACGACAAGGTTAGCGATCTTTTTGAGAATACAGATATGGGCAGTGAACAACCTGCGTCTGCTCGCATCGGCTATGCCAAAAGCGTTACAAGAAGGGGAAGCTTTTTAAAGAATGGCAGGCATAAAAAACGGCAGGAAATCATCTTAGATATTTTGAAAAACAAAGATAAGGTAAAATTAAAAGATTTGATCAAATCTTTCCCTGGAATCAATCGTCGGACAATTTTGCGTGATTTAGATACCTTTTGCGAATCCGGGTTGGTGGGGCGCCATGGCAGCGGACGAGGGATTTGTTATACTATTAAAAGCGTGACATTATAATTCAAAATGTCCAATTTCCGTAAAAATTATAGTGACATTTATGATAAAAATGTCACGAAAATATACCGTTTTGTCCTATTAAAGGTTAAATCTACTGAAATAGCTGAGGATTTGACATCTGAAGTTTTTATGAGGGGGTGGCAGGCATACAAGACAAAACAGGACAAAATTGAAAATGTCCAGGCTTTTTTGTATCAAATTGCCAGAAATCTCTTGGCCGATCACTATCGGCAAGAAACCAGAGCTCAGTTTGTCTCTGTGGATTATGCGCCGCCTTTGCCAGACCAAAAGCAAGACATAGAAGCAATGTCGTTTGTCAAATCAGATATGGAGCAAGTTAAGGCGGCTTTAAATAAAATAAACGATGATTATCGGGATGTTATTATTTGGTATTACATGGACGAATTAAAGGTGCCGGAAATTGCCAAGATTCTCAATAAATCCGAGCCTACAGTTAGAGTCCTTATCCACAGGGCTCTTCAGTCTTTAAAAGCCGAGCTTAAAGTAATAAGTAACCTCTGAGGTTGCTTGGTGTAACAAAATAGCCGGTTTTGCGTCATAATAAGTGCAATGAAGCAAAGCCAACTCGTTCGCCAACTTAAAAGTTTGCGCGAGCTCAAGCCCAGTGATAACTGGGTTGCTTTTACTAAAGAAAGAATTTTTGCGGCAGAACCCGAGCCAATAGGATTGATGGCGGGATTGCTTTCTTTTTTCCCGATCTTCCGATACAAGTTAACCTTAGTTCCGATACTCAGCGTTCTGGTTTTGATCGGGCTTTTCGGTTTTACCCAAAATACAATTCCTGGGGATTTCCTGTTTTCCGTAAAAAAGATGACTGAAAGCGCCCAGGTGAATTTTTCTTCAAGCGCTGAAAAACCGACAACCCAACTGAAATTGGCCAACAAGCGGTTGGAAGAATTGAGCAGAATTGCCGACGACAATCAAGTAAAAAACCTGGATCCTACCATTAAGGAGTTCCAATCAAACATTGCCCAGGCCATTAAAGATTTAGCAGCATTTGATATTAACGTAACAAGCTCAGATCCGTTAGTGATCAAGGGATTGTTAGCTGAAACCAAAAAAATGACCGAGAACAAAGAGAAGGTGGAATCGGTTTTGGGCGCAGTTATCGGCGACACCGGTGAATTGGACAACGCCATTTTGCAGATAGAAAAGCAGACCGCAGCTTACTTGATCAATGATTTGGAGAATAGGACATTGTCTGACAGCGATGGACAATTGCTGGGTCAGGCAAAAGATGATTTCAATGCCGGCAGTTACGCGACATCGTTGGAAAAGATCTGGATATTGTCCAATAAATAACAACTTTACAATTTTTCAGGGGTCGTCATCCCAGCCACTTTTGAATATTGCCTCAAGGCAAAAAATAATTATTGATATTCATAAGGTGCAGAGGATCGGTCGATGCGACGCCATAAATAATCTTTAAAATCAAAATTAAAATATAGAAAACGTTCGCTTTCGTTCAGCGTTAAACGAAAAACAAAATAAAAAATGATTAAATTATTAACTAAAAAGATTGTAGCGATCGTGATGGTTCTTACTGTTGTTGGAATGGCCAGCCCGGTTAACGCTTTAACGTCGGCTGAGCTGCAGGCTATGATTGATAGCTTAATGGCTCAAATAGTGGCGTTACAAGCTCAGTTAAGCCAGGTCACAACTGAAGGCACGACTGTTTCAGGTTGTTCAATTACCTCTTTTAGCAGAAACTTGACAATAGGCTCAAGCGGTGAAGATGTCAAATGCTTACAAACCATTTTGAACTCTGATACTGCTACCCAGGTTGCTGTTTCTGGCGTAGGTTCTTCCGGAAGTGAAACACTCTACTTTGGTCCTTTGACTAAAGCGGCTGTTGTTAAATTTCAGGATAAATACGCGAGCGAAGTGCTGGCTCCGTTGGGATTAACTGCCGGTACTGGTTTTGTGGGCGCTAAATCAATCGCGAAATTAAACGCGATGGTTGGTTCAGTTCCGACAACCCCGACAACCCCGACTACTCCGACAACCCCGACTACTCCCATTTCCACTACAGCAACCGTTTCTTTGGCATCTGACACACCAGAAGCCAGACAAGTAGCGGCTGCTGCTACAGACGCTGTTTCTGCCAGGATTAATTTCACCGGCGGCACAGCAGACTACACGGTCTCGCAGATCGTGATTAAACGAACCGGAGTTGCGGCTGATGCTGATGTTACAGCCATCAAATTATATGATGGCACAACTCAACTCGGCTCATCTCAAGCTTTAAACACCAATACCCACAAAGCGACTTTCAGCAATCTTAATTGGACGATTCCTGCGGGAACGACCAAAACTTTGACTGTGAAAGTAAGTATTGCGAGTTTAGGAACAGTAACGGTTGGGGACAGTATTAAGTTAGGAATTGAGTCGGCTTCCGACATCACTTCCACTGCCACTTTGACCGGAACATTCCCAATAACTAGCAAGAGCTTAACAGTTGCTGGTATTTCAGTTGGTGAATTATTCGTAGCTAAGCAATCTTCTCCGGCTGCAGCGACAATTTTGTCGGGCGCTACCGAACAAGAAATTGCTGCTTGGACATTTACAGCTTCTTCAAGTGAAGCGGTAGAGGTTACTAAGATCGCTGTAACTCACGTGGGTTCAGCGGCTGCGACCGATATGTCCAACATCAAATTAAAATATGCTGGAGCTCAAATCGGCGCTACCGTAGCTCAGCTTGATTCGCAAAATCAGGCCGTCTTTGACTTGACAAGCACCCCATTAAGCATTTTGGCTGGCGCTGCAAAGACCATTTACGCTTACTGCGATGTTGCTTCGGGGATTTGGACCACAAGAACCATTATCTTCGAAATAACGCAATATACCGATGTTTCAGCTAATGGAACAAATTCCGGAGGCATGATTGAGGCCGCGGCCAGCGATACAGCTGCTTTCTCCAAACAGACTGGTGCTACCATGTCTATTGGTCAAGGTACTGTAACAATCAATGTGGACGCTGCTTTAAATCCTGCTGCTCAGAACTATGTTAAGGGAACTTCAAATAAGCTGATGTCAGCTTTCAAGTTCTCTGCTGGTTCAAGAGAAGGGATTAGAGTTGTTAAGTTAAAATTAAAACTCAACAACGGCTCAGGTTCGGCAACCGATGTCAGCAATATCACGCTTTGGGACGGTTCAACGCAAATTGCGGGACCCGTTTCTTTGATCGGCTCTTATGCTACTTTTGGCTCAAATAATGTTGGTTACGATTCAACCGGGTTGTTTGATGTTGCCAAATCGAGCAACAAGACCATTCAAGTCAAGGCTGATATTCCGACCGGAGCCACGACCGACAACACTGTCGATTTAGACATTGCTGCTTACACAGACGTTTGGATTGACGGTTTGGATTCCAAATACGATTTAACGATGACAAGCAGCATGCTGACTTCAGGCAATGGCAATTTACACACTGTTAAGGCGAATGGCGCTTTAGCGCTTGCTTTGTCGGCCAACACCCCGGCGGCTCAAACTTACATTAAAGGAACTACTGCTCAGGAAATGATGAGAGTGGATTTGACTGCTGATTCCGGAGAAGATATCACTGTTTCGTCTTTGACTGTAACGTTGCAAACTTCAGCGGCTGCAGACACAGCGTCAGGAGATTACACCAACGTCAAGCTTTTGAAGTTGGACGGAACTCAAGTTGGGTCAACCGTAACTTCTCCGACCGCTTCTGCTGCTTTCAGTTTCAATTTAACGATTCCTGCTTCAGAAACCGTTACTTTGAAAGTAGTGGCTGATATCCCGACTACCACCGCTTTATTGGCGGCTGGCGGTTACTTTAAGATTACCGCGGCTACCGATGTTACGAGCACTGGTGTTTCTTCGTCCGCTTCCATTACCGAAACCGGTTTTGCGATTACGGGCAACACCATAGCTGTCGGCCAAGGATCATTGACAATTTCAGCTGCAGCTAACCCGGGTGATCAGACCGTAATCATTGGATCAGTTGATATTCCAATAGTTGGTTTGGTTATGACCGCAGGCTCTTCTGAAGATATCAGAGTTACCAGAGTCAAATTAACCGGCAACACTCGAACGGGTACAACTGGCAATCACAACAGTTTGTCCAATATTGCCCTTTACGACGGCGCTACCAGATTAACCACCAAGAAATCTTGGGATTCTGCAACCGCCACCACTGTTACCTTCTCGGCTTCTGACTTCATACCCCCCAATTCTTCGGGTCTCAATATCACCAAGGGCAGCCAAAAGGTGATTACAGTTAAGGCTGATATTCCTTCAACCGGCGTGGCTGATGATGAAATTTGTTTGGGTATTGTGACCTCTACAGGTACTGGAATTTCCGTTACCACCACTTCTGATGTGACCATTGTCGGTTTGGATTCAAATACCAACCCGGATGTGAGTTTAAGCTTCACGTCAAATTTGGATGGCGTTAACATTAATAGTGTTGATGTAGCGGGACACGCTGATGCCCATTACGTAAAATTGGCCTCGTCAGGCACTTTAACGGTTGCGGCTTCGGCTGACAAACCCGACACCAGCATCGTATCAGTTGGTTCATACGGGGTTGGCAGAACCGGCGTTGTTTTCCTTAAAGTTGACTTTACGGCTGCGAGAGAAGACATTAACATCAAGAACTTTACGATTGACCGAGTGATGCAGAGAGATGTTGACTTTGTTAATGTGAGTCTTTGGGATGGCGCTACCCAATTGGGTACAAGCCAATCATTGGTAAACACTGGCATTGCCAATTCTTCAACCACATTCTCACTTCCGACTGCTTCTTACTGGAAGATTCTAGCTGGCACAACTAAGACCTTGACAATCAAGGCTGACCTCGCTGGAGCAAAATCTGCTGATCAAGTAGGCGCGACCACTGGCGATACTCCGCAACTTTGCTTGGCGACAAGCACGGCCGCTGGAGTAAGCTCTGGAAATAACATTTATGCCAACGTAGCGTCAATTTGCAGCAATTACATGATTCTGCATCAGTCTAAGCCCACTGTGGCAGCCGCCTCTTTGCCGAGCACCGTACTTGGCGCTGGCGAAAAGACGCTCTACAGATGGACCGTGACTGCTGACAGCAAGGGATCGATTGGTTGGAAGAAAGTGGTCTTTGATGTGTCCGGTTCAGTCCATGTTGGTTCCACTGATACCTTTACCATC
>JAZDLR010000017.1:0-53909 GCA_043801745.1 Candidatus Komeilibacteria bacterium
CGCGATGATGATCGGCAAATTTACCGGCCACTAAAGTCACAACCGTGGAAACTAAGACCATTAAACTTATTACCAGACCAATTCTAAAATCATCCTTTACAATTAAGGCAATAAATACCGGCCAGACTACCATGACGACAAACTCTTCCGCGTAGCCCAAATAAGAAAGTTTTAAACGCCAGAAAGTGGCGGAAAAAAGACTGCGGTAAGTACGCCAATAGGGAAAAGAAAAGGGCACAAATTTTTCTTCCGTGGTCATTAAAGGCAAATTTGACAAGAGAAATATCAGGGAAGCTAAAATGAACAGCCAGCCAAAGCCGCCAATGGTAATTAGATAGCCGGCCAATATCGGACCAGCCACGAAAACCAAGGAAGTGGCTACTGTCAAACTGCTGACTTCGCGGGCTCGCTCGGACGAAGCCGCGTTCTGAGCAAAATCCGCGTGGAAAGCCGGCCAATAGAACATTTTCTGCAAAGCATAAAGCACAGCCGCGACATAAAATAGATGATGATCATACTGAACAGCAAATAAACAGATATACAGTAAACTGATAAAAATCGTGCTCAATTCAATGCTGCGTTCCGTACCAAAACGGCCGGCGAATTTAGCACCCAGAGGTATCCAAATAAAATATAAGCCGTACACCACCAAGAAAAACCACATGATCATCGGCAGACTATAGCCAATGCTATAGAGATAAATCGGCTCAAACATCTGCACCATAGCCAAACCAAAATTCATCATAATCGATGAAGTGTATAATTCTTTGACTTCCGGGCTTAGCTGATGCGGCAAGAAAGTGCCTAAATAACGGATTCTTCTATGCATACTAGGTAACAACAATTTGTCCCTGGCGCAGCACCTCCAGATGACTATTGGTTAATTTAACGATAGTGCTGGGAAATACTTCCGGTAGCGGACCGGCGTCAATGACTAAATCTGGCACAAATTTCCGCTGACGCATCTGTGTCAAGAAACGTTTAATATCATAGACCGCCGGCTTGCCGGATACATTGGCCGAAGTGACAATTAGCGGCCTGGCGGCTAAACGGCAGAGAATATGGGCAATGGGATGAGAAGAAACGCGTAAGGCCAGGGTTTTACTTTTAAAAGCCGTATGTTGCAGCTTCTTGTGCTTTAGCGGCAAGACCAAGGTTAATGGTCCGGGCCAATATTGCTTGGCCAAAACCTGAGCTTTAACCGAAAACCTCACCAAGATCCGCGCTAAATGTTCATCAGGAACAATAACAGGGAAAATTTTATCCTTAGGCCGCCCTTTGATAGCAAAAATTTTTTGATAAGCTTCGGGAGAAAAAAAATCCCCACCAAGCGCATAGGCGGTCTCGGTTGGATAGACGATCGTCCCTCCTCTATTAATAACCTCTAGGGCTTGATGTAAAACTTTATGTTTATTTTGTGCCGTCAGCTTAATGACCCGCATGCTGTAATTATAACACACCCTTGTCATTGCGAGGATGCCCCCGCACCACTTTGTAACAAAGTGGTGCGGGGCGACGAACAATCTGTAAAACAAACACAAATTATAACAGATTGCTTCTCCCGCCAGAGGCGGGATCGCAATGACAATTATTTAATCAGTGCGGCTAAATGATCTACTTAGCGGGTCAAGACAATATTAACAATCTTCCCGCTCACGTAAATAAAGTTCTTCGGCTCTATGCCGTTTAAATGTTTCTGTACCAAAGGTAAAGCCAAAACTTGCGCCTTCAAATCACTCTCGGCAATCGTCGGTTCAACCTCTATTTGGCCGCGCACTTTACCATTAATCTGAATGGGTAGAATAATTTTCTGCGTTTTCAATAACTTCTCATCTGCTGTCGGCCACTTCTGTAAATGTATTGATTCCTTATTACCCAGCTGTTGCCATAATTCTTCAGTTAAATGCGGGGCTAGGGGCGCTAGTAATAGCAAAAAGGTCTGCCAATATTCCTTTTTAATTTCTTTTTGCGATTCTAATTCATTGAAACAGATCATTAGCTGGCTGACGGCTGTATTAAATGACCGGCGTTCAATATCATCGCCCATCTTTTTTATAGAATTTTGCAGTAGGACATTCAAACGATTGTCATCCGGGCCAGTAAATTTCGCTTTCTGACCAAAGTCCCAAATCCGTTTCAAAAATCTATACACTCCCTGCACATTATCGTCATTCCAAATCTTAGACGCTTCATACTCACCCATAAACATTTCATAAATACGCAAAGTATCGGCCCCATATTTAGCAACAATATCATCAGGATTTGTCACATTACCCCGTGACTTAGACATTTTCTGACTGTCCGGGCCAAGAACCATACCTTGAGAAATACGGCTGGCATAAGGCTCGGCCGTGGGTACTAGTTTCTGGTCAAATAAAAACTTATGCCAAAACCGCGAATACAATAAATGCAGAGTCGTATGCTCCATTCCTCCATTATAAATATCCACCTGCTGCCAATAGTCTAATTTCTTCCTGTCAGCAAAAACTTTATCATTATTCGGATCCATATAGCGCAGATAATACCAAGATGAACCTGCCCAGTTGGGCATAGTATCGGTCTCGCGCTTGGCCGGTCCGCCACATTTCGGACATTTCACATTGACCCAGCCCGAAATCTTGGCCAGCGGCGACTCGCCAGTGTCGGTTGGTTCATAATGATCAACTTCCGGCAGTTCCAAAGGTAAATCCTTGTCTTCTAAAGGAATGTAACCGCATTTAGGACAAATAATAATCGGGATTGGTTCACCCCAATAGTGCTGCCGCGAAAAAATCCAGTCCCGCAACTTGTAATGGGTCTTGGCCGTGGCCTTTTTTGCTTTGACTAAGTCAGCCGTAATCGCCTCACCGGCTTTCTCATTAGGCAGACCGTCATATTCATGAGAGTTCATCATTAAACCCGGTTCAGTGTAAGCCTGACCGCCAGTTTGGTATTGGTGCCAAACAAACAGTCCATCAATAATGTTTAATTTCTTCTCAACTTCTGATTCGTCAACCCAGACAGGAGTATGTTTGGCTAATTCTTCTGCAGCTACCTCCAATTTCTCATCGCCGGTTAGCTCAAAACTAAAAACCGTAATGTCTGACCAACGGTTAACATCCTTATGTGCAGCATAATATTCAGTAAACAAACTAATCTCCAGCTGCTTAATAAACTTAACCTGAGTATAACCTGCTTCCTCGGCCAATTCCCGCTTAGCTGTTGCCACATAATCCTCTCCTTCTTCGGCACCGCCAATCACAAATGAAAATAACTGTGGCCGCTGCGGTGTCAAATTAACGTGCCAATCCAACATTAAAATTTTTCCATCACTTGGCCGGCGTAAAATTACGTGAATATTTTTACGCTTAACGCTTGGCTTACCCGGTTTTAATCCGGCCCAAGGATCAATAAAGTGCGGGGCAATGACCTGTTTGATCGGCAAATCATATTTCTTGGCAAAATCCCAATCCCGCTGATCATGTGCCGGTACCGCCATAATCGCACCCGTGCCATAGCCCATCATCACATAATCAGCAATAAAAATCGGCAGTTCTTCTTTGGTCAGCGGATGAATCGCTTTGATACCTTTCAACTCAACTCCGGTCTTCTCCTTCTTCTCCTGCCTCTCCCGATCAGTCAATTTTTTTGTCGCCTTAATATAATTTTCAACCTCTTCCCAATTCTGAATCTCCCCTTTCTCCTTACTCCCACCCTGAGCTTGTCGAAGGGTCAACTCCTTGATCAAACCATGCTCCGGCGCCAATACCAAAAATGTCGCCCCAAAAATCGTATCCGGTCTAGTAGTAAAAACCTTAACACTATCTTCTCCCTTTCTCCTTTCTCCCTTCTCCCTACTCCTTACTTCAAAATCTATCTCCGCCCCCTTGCTTCTCCCGATCCAATCAATCTGCTGTTTCTTAATATGCGGCAGAAAATTAACAGTTTCCAGATCATCAATCAAACGGTCAGCGTACTGGGTAATTTTCAGTACCCACTGATTAATCGTCCTCTGTTCCACTTCCGTACCACAACGTTCACACTTACCGTCAATCACTTCCTCAAAAGCTAAGCCGATCTTACAACTCGGGCACCAGTTGATCGGCGTTAATTTTTTCTCGGCCAAACCGGCTTTAAATAATTGCAGAAAAATCCACTGCGTCCACTTAAAGTATTTCGGATCAGTCGTATTTATTTCCCGTGACCAGTCAAAAGAAATGCCCAAAGACTGAATCTGCCGTTGAAAATTAGCAATATTAGCTTCCACGGCCTGCCGCGGATGAATCTTATTCTTAATAGCGTAATTTTCCGCCGGTAAACCGAAAGCGTCCCAGCCCATAGGATAGAGAACATTATTGCCTTTCATCCGGTGGTAACGAGCAACTAAATCCTGCGCCACATAGGACAAACAATGGCCGATGTGCAGTCCCTCACCGGAAGGATAAGGAAATTCCACTAAAATATATTTTTTGGCTTTAGCGGAAAAATCCTCAGCCTGATACATCTTGGCTGTTTGCCACTGCTGCTGCCACTTAGCCTCGAATTCACTGGGCTGATATTCTGACTTCATAGCTTATAAACTAGCAATTTACCGGCAAAAAGGCAACCCGAAAATTCCTATGATAATGTCCACACAATAATAAAATCTAGCGCCAATAAAACTTGGTAGGGGTAAAAACATTACATTATCCAATAAATTTTAGCTTGACGTAATTCCTTGAAAATTGTCGGTTAAAATGGTATGGTTGTACTCGCACAATTAATTGCTGATTCTTTTTTTTCTCGGTTAATTCGTAAAAAAAATATAGAGCGGCAAACGAATGGCAGTACGTTATTAACGTCCGATTCAAAAAGATTCTAGTGACTGTAGCGCTCCAGCTGGTGCGTTTCGTCGCTGTGGTTTCCGGTCCCATTGGAGCCTCTTTTTTATTATTGGGCAAAGGCATCAAATGGCTTTTAAAAAAACTACTGCTCAAACCCGCTCTCTTTTTTTATTTCCGCTTACTCAAGCTACAACGCGCCATTGTCAACGGACATCTGGGAAGTAATAGTAAATATCTTTACTGGATCCGCCGCTTTTCCTACCCGGCTACAGTTATTATTATTGTCCTCTTTGCCGCTGGAAATAATTTAGCCGCCAGGGATTTAGTGCGTTCGGATTTTGACACCCCGACCCGGTTAGCGCAAATTATTGCACCGCCGGAAGAAGAATTTACCACTTACAGCACCGAAGGTGCCGGAACCCAACAAGCGCCGGCAGTTACCAGCTACTTAGAAGAGCAGGGCGCTCTGGATAATCCAATATCTTCGTCGCCCTTTGGTGATAACGATACTGACAGCTTCTTAAGTATTACCCAGGGCGACACAGCTTTAGAAGCCCCCAGCATCAATGACATTGAAAGCTTACCAACGGCCCGGACCAGTATTCTTGTCTATACCGTGCAATCCGGAGACACCATTAGTGAGATTGCCCAAAAATATAATATCAGCACCAATACGATTCTCTGGACCAATAATTTATCTATCCGTTCCGCACTCAAGCCCGGACAAAAATTATCTATTTTACCGACTTCCGGCCTTTCTTACACAGTCAAATCCGGCGATTCACTGGCTGCTATTGCTAAAAAATACCAAGCCGAGGTCGATAAAATCATCGCCTTCAACAAACTCGCTAGCGAAAAAGATATCCGGGCTGGAGAAATTTTAGTTATTCCTAGCGGTATTATGCCGGCCACGGTTGTGGCTAAACCATATCAGCCGCCGTCAACAGCCTCTGTTTTCAAAAACATCATCGGAGCTCCGGTCAATCAAGACAGCGACACGACTTTGCTCTGGCCAATAGGCAGTCATCGCATTACGCAATATTTTTCCTGGCGCCACACCGGTGTTGATATTGGCACCTCGGTGGGCCAACCAATCTATGCTGCAGAAAATGGCCGAGTCATTGCTTCTGGTTGGAACAGAAGTGGTTATGGCTACTATATCATTATTGATCATGGCAATGGCATGCAAACCCTCTATGCCCATAATTCCGCCCTGTTAGTCAAAGAGGGTCAAAGTGTGTCCCGCGGACAGCAAATTTCCGAAGCTGGCTCTACCGGCCGCTCTACCGGACCACACTTGCACTTCGAGGTCAGGATTGGCGGGCGCCGCACCAATCCTCTGAACTATATTCAATGATCCTGCAATTGATTATTACCCTACTCATTACGGCTCTAGCTGTAATTGTCGTCTGGCAAACACTTTTGGCGCGACACTTCCCCTCCTACATACCCAGCAACATGAAGCTGCTGCGTCAGGCTCTGACCCAATTACCGCTGACGTCCCGAGACCGCTTCATTGATATCGGCAGCGGTGACGGACGGGCAGTTATCTTAGCAGCTAAAGAATTTCAGCTGACAGCCGATGGTATTGAAATTGCTCCAATACTCTGCTGGTGGTCACGTCTGCGGATAAACTGGGCCGGAGTAGCAGAAAAAACCCAGATAATCACCGGGGATCTTTATCAGCTTAACCTGGGTAACTATTCAATCATTTATATCTTCGGCTTGCCGCAGGATATTCAAACCTGGCTCAAAACTAAATTGGACCAGGAACTTAAATCCGGGACCTATGTTATCTCCTACTGCTTTTCTCTTCCTGGCCGGCAACCAATTACAACTTTAGCCGACCGCTGGCGTAAGATAATGATCTACCGCTTTTAGCTTACCTTACTCAGTGAGACAAAATTCCCAGCACAAATTCTATTTAATATAATATTTCTCTGTTGCTCGGTCCCAATATATTACTGCGTCCGAAACACCACCCTTAAAGCCGGCTGCTTGCTCCTCGGGGACAAAAATAATTCTCGCCTCGGGCAACCCAATAAGAGTTGAAAACGCACCGACAACCATAGGATAATTTTGCCAAAAAGGGTACGGTTCGAGCATGTATACTTTATCTGTTTTTCTGGTTCCCACCTGTTCCACTACCTGCTTCAGGCTGCGCCCCGTTTGATAGACATAGGGATAATCAGAGTGGGCAACAAGTAGCCAATAAAAAATATTATAGCTAAACAAAAGTACGATAACTAGATAGACACATTTCCTGGGCCAGAGACTAAACAATTTCCTCAGCGCCACGGCTAAAATAATAATGATTCCGATTCTGGGTAGATAGGTGTAGCGCGACGACAAGGGCATCCATAATCTATCAACGGCAAAAATTGTCGGTAATGAAGCGATCAGTACCCACAATAAACCGTAGTAAAAAATCAGAGATTTTCGTAAAAAATAGATCAGGCCAACAACCGCTAAAAAACAAACGCCGTAAAGATAATAATGATTACTCTCGTTAATCCAGCGAAATAGCGGCACCAACATATCAACTATGATAACGGGCCAACGAATGAATTGGAAAAAATCTAACTGCCAGTAACCACTAGTCGCGGGTAAACTGTGATGATTCCATAAATATTCAAAATAAGCATAGACTCCGCTCAAGGATAAAATTAAGGCTACTAAAATCCCATTGGCCCAGGTGCTGATCCGCCCCCGCTTCTTTAAGAAAAATGCCACTGCCGTCAATATCATCAAAGGAGCAGTAACAACGGCTATTTCTTTAGTACCGATAGCCAGAATAAAAAACAGTAGAGCCATTGCGCCACGGCCCAAATTATTCTTGGCTAAAAATAACCAATACCAATATACTGCTAAGACAATAAAGAGGCTGGCCACGGCGTGCAGGTTAGCCGCTACCCAAAATAATGGTTCATAGGCCGATCCGGCTAAGAGGAAAAATACCGCGCCCCACCAAGCCACCCGTTTATCCTCAATCAATTTAGTCAGTAACAAATAGACCACACAGGTTGCTATGATGTGTACGACAATAATAAATAGAAAATAATAGGCCACTTGATAATGAAAAGCGCGGTAGCTTATAAAATAGAATAAGTTCATTACCGGCGAATAAAAACTCAACATTTTTTGCGTTACAATATCGATCAGGCCGTGCTTTTCCTGAGCGTACCATAACCAACCAAAATCATCGGAAAAAAAATAGCCCACCTTTAAGAGCCAACTAAATAAGAGTGAACCAATTAAGGCAAAGTTGATAAATATCTTCAAATTTGAACTAAATTTTAGTCCCTTAAACATAACTTTTCTAGTGCTACTATAGCAAAAAATCGCTACCAAGGCGATCTCTATCTTACTAGTCGGTAGCGCCAGCAATTGACTAAATGGTCATTGACCATTCCGGCGGCCTGCATAAAGGCATAACAAATCGTTGGACCGCAAAAAGTAAAACCACGCCGCTTTATATCCTTACTCATCGCTTCCGCTTCCTTGGTCTTCGCCGGCAGCTCCTTTAAATTCTGCCAGCGGTTTTTTATTGTCCGGTGTTTAGTAAATTGCCAAATATATTTATCAAAGCTGCCAAACTCTTGCTGAATCTGCAAAAAAGCGCGGGCGTTTTTAATTGACCCCTCAATTTTCAGACGGTTACGGATAATTACGGCGTCAGCCAGTAAACGGCGGCGGTCAGCCGCGCCAAATTTAGTAACTTTCTTCGGATCAAAGTTGGCAAAAGCTTTTTCCAAATTTTTCCGCTTATTAATAATCGTATTCCAGGATAATCCAGCCTGAAACGCGTCTAAAATAAAAAATTCAAACAGTTTCCGGTCATTATGCAAAGGCACACCCCACTCAGTATCGTGATACTTTATCATCAACGGATTGACACTTACCCAACCGCATCTTATTTTATTCATGCTTTTCTACCACCCCTTTCCCCTCCTTACTAAGGAGGGGAGGCCAACAGGCCGGGGTGGTATTAATTAAAGGTTTTAAGCGCTACTTTCGCCAGCTCTCCAATGTCATCATTGACAGAAACTTTATTTCTTTTTTTATAACCGCATTTCACGCATTCGTGCACGATCACCAAATTGTTGCTTGACCCTTCCGACGCCACCGGTTCCATCAGACCACCACACTCGGACGCACGATCACCAGGGTTAACGTCAACATGCTTGCTCCATAAACAATCGGGGCAATGGTTAGTGTAACCACTGCCTTTTACTTCTAAACCGCAGTGCCCGCAAATAAAATCTTCAATGTTTCTTTGAAATTTCTTGGACTTCATACGGTCTAAATCTCAATCTTGGAAAATAAATAGGAACCCAGCAGGAGAAATACCACTGTCACGCCTGATAAGACCGCGAAATCGAGACCTAAGCCAAAATGTGAACTGCCAATCAGTACTTGCCGCAAAGCGTCAACACCATAAGTTAAGGGATCAATCCGCGTAACAAAAGCTATACCGGCTGGTAAATTGTCTAAAGGAAATAAAGCGCCGGACAGGAAGAAAAGCGGCATGACCAAAAAATTAATAATCAATTGAAATCCCTGCATATCTGACAAACGCGAAGCTAAAGCCGTACCGGCAGCGGTAAAAAGCAAGGAAATAAGTATCATTATAATGATAGCCAAAGGAAGTCCGCTCCAATGCGGCAGCCGGAAACCGGCAATCATAGAAATAAAAAATATAATCAGTCCCTGCATGGTCGCTACAGTTGCTCCTCCCAGCGTTCGGCCCATCATAATACTGACCCGTGATACCGGCGCCACTAAAGTTTCTTTTAGAAAACCGAACTGACGATCCCAAATAATTTCCATGCCGGAAAATATGGAAGTAAACAAAATACTCATAGCAATAATTCCCGGAGCCAAAAATTGAATATAATTACCCTGACCGGCACGGGAAAAAACCGGACCCAGGCCATAACCCAGAGCCAAAAGAAATAGAATTGGTTGGCCTAAGGCTCCAATAATACGCGACCGTGAGCGCAAATAGCGTTTCACTTGTCGTAGCCATAAAATATACATTGTACTCATCATATTCATATCAGCGGCTTCTATGCATTCTACGACCGGCCCGCATGGCATCTAATGGCGAAGACTCTTCCTCGCGGATGGCCTTGCCAGTTAAAGTTAAAAATATTTCCTCCAAACTACTTTTACCGGTTTGTTGTTTTAGTGCGGCAACAGTACCGACCGCCACAACATTACCATGGTCAATTATAGCTACGCGCTGCGCAATACGTTCGGCCTCCTCCATATAATGAGTGGTAAATAATACCGTTAAGCCTTCGGATTTATTTAAATCCTGAATATAGGTCCAGATGTGATTACGTGTCTGCGGATCTAGTCCTAGAGTTGGTTCATCTAAAAATAATACTTTCGGGTGATGCAGCAGCCCGCGGGCAATTTCCAACCGGCGCTTCATACCTCCGGAAAATTCTTTGACCAGACTTTTACGGCGATCCCATAATTCAACTAATTTCAATAGATGCTCCATCCGCTCCCGCCGAACTGCTTTTGGTACATGATAAAGTACTCCATGAAACTCCAGATTTTCCCAGGCCGTCAGTTCATCATCTAGACTGGGATCCTGAAAAACTATGCCAAAGGAGCGCCGCACTTTAGCCTGCTGATGAACCGGGTCATTTCCGTCCAGGCGCATCTCTCCGGTCGTCGGCTGTAATAGAGTAGTCAGCATCTTTAAAGTTGTGGACTTACCGGCACCGTTGGGTCCGAGAAAGCCAAAGATTTCTCCCCTTTTAACCTCAAAAGAAATTTCATTAACAGCCACAAAGTCACCAAACTTTTTGGTCAATTGGTTAACTGAGATGATTGCTTCGGCCGGTTTTATTTCAGTTGTATTCATGAGCTGGGATTATATCTAATAATACAACTATTAACCAGCCAAGCTCACACTTAACGGCTATAACGGCTTGGGGCGCGTCGTGGACCACTGAGGCCACGTTTACTATCCCGGCGGGTAGACATGCTGCGACGACGTCCAAAAGAATGATCCTTGCCAATCATACTGTCCCCACCGCTATGGGCACGAGTGTGTTCTGAAACACCACCTCTACTTGGCCGCCGGCCGCGGCTAAAACTTCTGCCTACCGGTCGTTCTCTGCCTTCAGGACGATCCGGATGGAAACGCAAGTTGGCTTCTTCTGCCCGCGGCCGCACCGGCGCCAGCGTAGCCGGACGTTTCATCGCCACAGTAGTTCGAGTCAAACGTTCAATATCGCGTACCTTACCCCGCTGATCAGCTGACACAAAAGTAATAGCCCGACCCGACTGACCAGCCCGGGCCGTGCGGCCAATACGGTGCACGTAATCTTCCGGGTCTTCCGGCATATCAAAATTAACCACCAATTCAATATCTTGCACATCAATACCGCGGGCGGCAATATCAGTGGCCACCAAGACACGGTACTTGCCTGTTTTGAAACCACGCATCGCTTCCTGCCGTTGAGATAGCGACCGGTTGGAATGGATTTCTGTTGAACGGTGACCCATGGCATTGACTGCCTGATTAATACGCTTAGCTCCATGCTTAGTACGGGAAAAAACCAATACCGTTCCTTTATATTGACCGAGCAATGAATCCAGTAAACGGATCTTTTCTTCTTTGTTGACCATTAAAAATTCCTGCTCAATTTTTTCCGTCAGAGTTCCGGCGCGCGCCACTTCAATACGTAACGGTAATTCCATATAAGCGGTAGCTAATTTAACAATGGCATCCGGCATAGTCGCGGAAAAAAGCATTACCTGCCGTCTATCCGGCAAGGCGCTCATGACGCGCTTGATCTGTGGGGCAAAACCCATATCAAACATCCGGTCAGCTTCATCCAGTACAACAATTTTTACCCGCCGCAAATCAACTGACCGTTGCGAAATGTGATCCAATAATCGACCAGGCGTAGCAATGATAATCTGCGGATTACGGTTTAAGGCCGCTAACTGCCGGCGGATATCAGTCCCGCCAATAAGTACGACTGAACTCATTCTTAAACTCCGCCCCAGCTTTTCTACCACCTCTTCGACCTGGATAGCCAGTTCGCGGGTCGGGACAACAATTAACCCCAAACCGCCCAAAATTTGTAACCGTTGAATTAAGGGAATAACAAAAGCCAGCGTCTTACCGGTGCCCGTTTGGGCTACACCGATAAGATCTTTACCTGTCACGGCAATTGGGATGGCCTTGTGTTGAATCGGTGTTGGCGTGACAAACTCCAGACGTTGTAAAATTGCCAAAATATTTTGATTAATACCTAATGTTTGAAAACTTTGATTTGGTTGTTGTGGTTGATTCACGGTGATTATAATTATACTAACTTAAATTTAAAAATAATTTCTATTAATTAGACTTATTTAACGTTAAACTGGGTTCAACTATTACTTTAATCTCTTCACAGCCATGAGGTCGCCTCGAACCATCATCATACCCGCTACTACAGGAATTTACAAAAAGCAGCCAGTCAGCATTTACTAAAAACGGATACCGCTCTCCACCAGCGGCACAGATAGCAAAATCCTTACCAAATTGATCCAGCGAAGTATAATGAGGCAGATTGGGTAATAGCCTAACTGTATAATTACCCGTGTCCTGAGTCACGCCACGGTAACTAAAATTGTAAACCACCATAGACGCACCTTTAAACTGATCAATGAGCTTCTGGAAATGTCCAGTTTCATAGGCGGTTCTGCACTCGTCAGCCTGTGCTTCTAAATCTTCGGCCGTAAAATCAAAAGGCTTTGTCTCTTTTCTCAGCACAGCAATCTTGTCCGGCGACAGGAAAGAAATCGGCCCATCGGACATAATTTGCGGCCCGCTCTGGCTCGGGAAAAGAAAAGGCAAAAAATATTTACTGCTACCGATGCCAATTATTAACACCACGCAAATCGCACTGATAAATAGTATCTTTTTCATAACTCAATTTCCTGTCCTTCAATCAAAGGAATAAAATTTATACCTACCGCCTCCAGAATAGGCCGGGGAATTCTGTGTGCGAACGAACCTCGTCCGGGAGCAAACATACCGTCATGCACCGGAAACGCTATCTTAGGTTTAATCTGCTTGGCGTAATCTATAGCATTACCAATAGTCAACCATGGTCCGGCTACCGGCAAAGCCAGAACCTCTACCACCTTACCAGGGTTAGTAAAAGCATCACCCGGGTAGAATAATCTGGTACCAATAAAATAGCCCGTATTATTTGCCCGAAGTAAACCCGGATAAATAAGTTCGTGCTCAGTACCATGGCCACTAATTTCTACTTCTTTAATCACCACTGATTGTCCGTCTTCAAGTAAATTAAAAGTAATACCCTTATCACTTAATACCTTGCCCACACCTTTGTTAGTGTAAATAATTGCTTGCGGATTATTTTTCAAGATGATTTCCAACGACTCCACATGTAAATGATCTTGATGATCGTGAGAAATCAAAATAACATCAACTCCGGTCACTTCCACCTGCGACGGCGAATATGCACCAGGGTCAGTTAAAATCGTCAGTCCGGCTTCTTTAATTAATAGACAACAGTGACCTAATTTTTTGATAGTCATAATAGTAATTTCTCGATCTCTCGATAAATCAGCATGTATTCATCAGTCACCAGAGATGGAACGATTTTTTTCTTATCAGCCGCTGACAACGCAAACAGTCTCACCATGGACCAGGCTTCAAAACCAAGAGACTTACCCGACTCAATTTTCAAATCTGTAATTTTTCCTGGGTAGAGCCAAGCAAAAATCGCCCGCAAAGTATTGTTGGTAGTGCCGGTAACAGGATCGTAAACTTGGTCTCGGGCAATTTTAATCAGTTTAAGATCAGTACCGGTAACATTCAAACCCGCCTCCTCCTGAACTTCTCTGATGGCCGCAGCTTCATAAGAATCTCCGATTTCCACGTGCCCGCCAACTGTTGCGTCCAGCAAATCAGGGAAAGTGTCCTTATCTTTGGCCCGATGCTGAAAAATTATCTCCCTACTTGGTGTCACCAACCAAACGTGTATTTCTCTATGAAGCAATCCCTGCTTATGAATATTATCGCGGGTTTCTTCACCAACAATATTATCCTGTTCATCAACAATATTTAATCTTCGGTCAGACATATTAAAGTGAGAAAGTTACATTTTTTTTGCCTTGCTGCCTTCGGTATATTTCCGATAGACATCATCATTCTCTAATAATCTCGCGACGGCAGCGCGAATTCCATAACTACGCGTCACAAATTCAATCGGCCTATGCCCGTGGCGCACGCGTTCAATTATTTTTATCATTCTTTCCGGAGAATAATCTTTGGAGGTGCCACCAATTTCACCCAAAGTCTTTATCTCAGCGTAAAGATCGTCAAATGACCGAGCATTTTCAATATTAATATTTTTTTCGCCCTCTAATGGGTTAGGAATACCTTCAATAGACATAAGACCTAGATTTATCTAATAATCTAACACCACAATAAAATGACTGCTGGTGGGCATGGACCCGCTACGCCGAGCGTAGCGAGGCGAGTGGACTCTCCGCCAGCACGCCCCGCCAAAGGCGAGGCTCCGCAAATGCGGGCCGAGGGAGGCGGACCCGCTCATATGATTTATAATGTAGCGGGGAACCATCGATGCTTTGGTGGGCCAGGGTGGAATCGAACCACCTACTTCGACCTTATAAGGGTCGCACTCTAACCGATGAGTTACTGGCCCGTGAATAGCAAACACAACTATTGTGCTGTTTTACCAGCCAATTGTCAATTCTTCCCCTACTCCTTTCTTCTTACTCCTTACTCCTATTCAATAAACCCTCCGGCCTGTATCTTCCACAAATTCTGATAAATGCCCTTTTTCTTTAATAGTTGCTGATGCGTACCACTATCAACCACTTCTCCTTTATCCATAACTAAAATTCTATCCATCATCATAATTGTGGAAAGCCGATGTGCTATAACAATAGATGTCTTATCGGCCATTAATTTCCGCAGAGCATCCTGAATCAATAACTCAGATTCTGAATCCAAACTAGACGTCGCTTCATCCAGAGCCAAAATTGGCGCGTCTTTCAGGATCGCCCGGGCAATAGCCACCCGCTGACGTTCACCACCGGAAAGTTTCACGCCGCGTTCACCAACGTAAGTATCGTAACCGTCAGGCAAGACCTTAATAAAATCATGACAGCGGGCTTTCTTAGAAGCGGCAATAACCTCACTGTCTGTGGCGCCCGGCCGGCCATAGCGTATGTTCTCCATTAAGGAGCGGTGAAACAATATCGGATCTTGCGGCACTAGAGCGATAGACTGACGCAAGCTCTCTTGCGTCACGTCAGCAATATTGATTCCGTCAATCAATATTTTACCTCCATGAATATCGTGAAAACGTAATAATAATTTGGTTACCGTGGTTTTGCCGGCTCCGGAAACTCCCACTAAAGCCACCTTTTCTTTCGGCTGAATAATCATATTAAAATTTTTCAGCACTTTGCGGGTGGAATGAAAATAAAAAGACACGTTATCAAACTCGATAACACCATTGGAAACTGCCAACTTTTTCGCCCGCAGCTTATCCTGAACATCATAAGGCAGCTCGAGAATTTCCACCATTTCCCGCGCATCAGCCAAAGCTTCAAAAATATTACGGAAGGCCCGGCCGATATCCCAAATCTGATTAAATACAGCCAGCAAATAACTTTGAACTAAAATCAAATCACCGATTGTAAATATTCCTTGTAGCCAAAGCCGGACTCCCCAATACATCAAACCGAATTGAATGGCAACGGTCAAAAATCCCTGAACTGAGTTAATCGTCTCTCCCCGAAACCAACTAGTTGTCTGCAGTTTACGCCACTTTCCAATAACCGCCTTAAAAGAATTTTTCTCCCGATCATTACCGGTAAATATCTTGACCGTGGTGCTGTTAGTCAAGGCATCGGTGGTATAGCCCATAGTCTGCGAATCGGCTTCGGCCTTTTTCACGTCTACCTTTAGCTTCCACATGGAGGCTAAATAATTAAAGAAGATAAATACGGCGCACCAAATGGCAAATACCCCGGCAATCAAAGGAAAACGTAAAGCTAACCCGATGATCGTACCAACCAAAATAACGGTTACCGGTATGAAGCGGAAAATTATTTCATCCGCAATAACTAAAAAGGCTCGGCCAATACGACTGACTTTCCGGGCCAGTGAGCCGGCAAAATTATCAGTAAAGAATTTGTAAGAATGTCCCAGAAGATAATCAAAACTGGTTTGCTGCAAAGCGGACATAACTTTCGGCTCCCAGAAAGCCGTAACAAAACCGGCGGTACGGTTACCAATCAGTTTAATTGTCTGTATCCCTAAAATTAGGAAAATAACGCTGGTTAAAGCGGCAATAATTCCCGGATAGTCTTTGCCTTGCGCAGTCAGGTCAATTAATGACTTAAACAGCCAGGGATAGATCGTGTCCATAGCGACAGCTACTGTCGCAGACAATAAAATAACAATCACGGCCCAGGGATATTTACAGGCGTGCTGCCAAAAAATTTTCGCAATAGTAGAATTTTTAACTGCCATAGTATTTAAGTATAACTAAAACACCATAAAAAGTCAGCCTGCCTTGTCCTCCCTCTCCCTTGCGGGGAGAGGGTCGGGGTGAGGGTATTAAAACTAATGCCTAATTCCTAACGCCTAATTCCTGATCATCTTCATCTGCTCACCAAGAACTTGTAAAACTTCCTTCTGCGCTTCAGGCAACGGCAGGGCTAGAGAAAATTCAGTGGCCCGTTTACCACCCTGCAACTGATAGCGGCCTAATAGTTTGGTCAGATCAATGATTTCACGGCCGGCAACGTGTATTACCGTTTTGTCAAACTCCAGTTGATAAAATAACACTGCCAGCTGCGCATCCGGACTGGTAAAAATTAAATCTTCGCACAAATCAGACCAAATAATAGTCGGACCGGGCAATTCATCACGGGCAATGAAGGAATAAACCGCATCGCCGGATTGCTTCAAACGCGACAACAGCTTACCCCACAATTTTAGCGTAGCCATATCGCGGGTGCGGTACAATTTGAGTACTATTTCATCCCGCTTGGCTCCGGCTACCATTAGTTTGCTAGCTAACAGTAAAGTTTCCGGAGCCACGCGGCTGGATTGAAAACTTTCGGTGGCCGCGATCAGCCCCACCAAAAATAATTGGGCCAAATTGGCATCCAGCTGATCTTTCATAATGTCACAACACATCTCAGTCAACGAAGCGGCAGTGACATTAACCCAATTCAACTGACCGAAATTACGGTTATCCAAACGACGATCAATATTAATAATTGGGGCGCGGGGTAATTGATCTTGATACAAAGTATAGACCTGACCAAGACTTACAAAATCGCTAGCGCCGACAACAATCACCAGATCATAAGGCCAATCAATTTTCAAAGTTTCCACGTCTTCAGCTTTTAGGCTGCCCCCTTTAGTCGCTAGCTGTATTTCTAAATAACTGTCTTTCACTTGGTATTTAAATTCAGCTAATTTTGCTTTAGCGGTTTTAATCCGCAACACGTAATGATGGCGGCTACGGTGTTCTGATTGCGGTGCCAGTAAATTGGCAGCGCCTGGTAGCCAATGAAACTGGGTCAGGTACTGGTGATCAATCACTACCTCAGTATCTTTGCCCATTTTTTTCAGCCATAAATCCCAAGCTAAACAAGCCGCTACTTCATCAAAACGGGCGTTAGCTCTAGTTGTAATCAGAATTGACCGGCTACGGTCAATTAGGCTCTTAATTTGTTCTAATTCCGGGGTCATAAATCTGGTTAGCATAGCTTGACCTTTAATAACTGTCAACCAAAATGGCAACCACAGGATAATTGACAAACTGCATAAAATCTTGTAATATTGAGCGGATTACAGCAATACTCTGCTCGATAATTTAACATAATAAATAATTTTAGGCTGATTAAGGATCACTAATTCCTAACGCCTAATGCCTACCCGTCTCGCCTTCGGCGTAGCCGAGGAGGACAACCTAATAATGAATGTCTCGGAGTTAGCGCGACAATTGAACGTTACACAAAAAGAACTCTTGGAAAAACTCCCGGAGCTCGGTTTTTCTATTGGCGGACGAGCTATCAAAGTTGATGACCGTCAAGTTGATAAAATTATCGCTGCCTGGAAAAAGAAGGCCAAGTTAGAAGCCATTAAACGCGCTCACGAACACGTGACTGAAGTGCGCGGCAAAGATGCTGACGCCGGTGAGAATAAAAAAGTTGTCGCCATCGGTCCGACAGTAATAGTCAAAGAGTTGGCCGATGCTATGGGATTACCCCTGGCCAAAGTCATGGGTGAAATGATGCGCAACGGTATTATGGCTTCACTGAATGAACGTTTAGATTTTGATACTGCCTCTATTATTGCCGAAGATTTGGGATTTAAAGTAGAACACCGCGACTCTGCTTCCATTGATGAGCAGAGTAATAAACAGCGTTTGGAAACATTATTATCCGCCCGTGATCAGAAAGCTACCCGCCCTCCAGTGGTAGTGGTCATGGGTCACGTCGATCATGGCAAAACTAAACTTTTGGATGCAATACGCAAAACTAACCTCATGGCCGGTGAAGCCGGCGGCATTACCCAGCACATTGGCGCTTACCAAACAGTTGTTAAAAAAGGGAAAGAAGAGCGCCTCATTACCTTCTTGGACACCCCCGGTCACGAAGCTTTCAAAACCATGCGCTCCCGCGGTGGTCAAATTGCCGACGTGGCGATTCTAGTAGTGGCGGCCGATGATGGACTTAAACCACAAACTTTGGAAAGTCTAGCCATCATTCAAAAAGAAAACCTGCCTTTTATTGTCGCCATTAATAAAATTGATAAGCCACAGGCTGATGTTGAGCGGGTCAAAAAGGAATTAGCCGAAATTAATTTAATTCCCGAAGACTGGGGCGGAAAAATTATCTGTGTTCCCATCTCCGCTCTCAAAGGTGAAGGTTTAGACGATCTGCTGGATATGGTTTTATTAGTGGCTGATATCAATGAACTGAAAGCTGATGAATCAGGTGCGGCCGTCGGCACAGTAATAGAATCTCACATGGACGAGCATGAGGGTCCGGTAGCCACAGCTCTGATTCAGGCCGGAACTTTACGCGTCAATGATCTGGTCACCGTTGGTACCGTACCGGGTAAAATTAAATCTATGAAATCCTGGAAAGGTGAATCTATTACCAGCGCTACCCCCAGTACTCCTGTTAAAATTCTCGGCCTGAAAGCTGTGCCGCAATCGGGCGATATTTTACATCTGGCGGACAAAGAAGCTTACAAACTATCGCTCAAAAATTTGCCGCAAGAACGCAGCGTTATGAAACCCCAATTATCAACTGCTGCTGGCAGCGAAGAGGGTGAGGCCGAAATTCCGACTTTAAATTTAGTAATTAAAGCTGACGTCTTGGGTTCGTTAGAAGCTATCGACAGTTCCCTTACCCGTTTAAATTCCCGCGCTTCCCGCCTAAAAATTGTTAAAAAGGGATTAGGCTTCATTTCCGATGGTGACATTCAGGCAGCCGAAACTGCTCACGCTTTATTAATTGCTTTTCACTTGCGTACCGACCGTCAGATTGAACAAAAAATTGCCGATAAGCGGATTGATTTTGTCGGTTACGATATTATTTATAAGCTGATTGAAGATATTCAGGCTCGATTAAAAAAATTAGAACAACCCAACATTGTTCATACCTTGGTTGGCTCATTGAAAGTTCTAGCTATTTTTAAAACCAAGAAGCGTGAAACTATCCTGGGTGGTAAAGTCTTAGATGGAATAGTGGTTAATCCCTGTAAAGTCACGGTGCTGCGCAATAACAACATAATTACCTATGGTGATTTAAGCGACTTAGAAGCTAACCACGAAAAAATGCGTGAGGTCGCTGCTGGTAATGAGTGTGGCCTAAAATTTTCTGGCGAAACAGTTTTGCAAGTTGGTGATATTTTAGAATTTTTCACCGAAGCTAATGTCACAAAGAACTGAGCAAGTCGGGTCCTTGATGACTCATCATATTAATGAAATATTGATCCGCGACTTCGAACCGCCTCTGGGCTGCTTGATTACCATTTCCCATGTAGAGGCTGCCGCTGATTTAAAAACTGCTAAAGTTTTTGTTTCGGTCTTACCGGAAAAAATGTCAGGCACAGCCCTGCAGGCTTTACGTAAACAAGCCGGACATATCCAGGGCATTCTTAATAAAAAATTGAGTATGAAATTCGTGCCGCGCATTACTTGGGTTTACGACGAGACTAATATTAAACTGGACCGAATTGATCACGCGCTAAACGAACGCTAAGTGAACATTACCCCTGCTTAACTCTGGAAATCTCTATTCTAACTGCTCATAGCAGTGACATAAGTTAATATTATAAAAGTAAAAGCTCTCTGCCGTTTAATTAACGCGGGCTAATTCTTTAATTTTAGGGGGCTTGGGGTCGCGTACTGATAGCCACGACCAATAAAATTAAGCTGAAAAGACCCACGCGACTTACGCGACCCCAAAACTTTTGCCTACTTTTGGTTATAAAAGTAGGGCCTCCCCGGCGAGGGCATAAATAAACATATATTAAAAAATATCAAGGTATGATCCCCTAATAAACACATACCTGCTAACGCCAGTGATTTATCTGGTTAATAAAATCCAAAGCCCCCGTTTCATCTGAAATGTTTCCAGATAAAGACGGGGGCTTTTTTCATACTGACTTCAGCGCGGTGTCGCGGTCAGGATACCGGTCAAACAACTGATCCAGGTGCGTGAGTTCCAACACATAAGACACAGATGGCTGCAACTGACAGAGCGCCGCGACCTTCAACGTGTTACGCATCCGCAGTTTCACCAGATGCACCAGAATGGTGATGGCCGTGGAGTCCATGGTCTCAACGTGCTGCAAATCCAGCAACACATTCTTGACTGCCTTGTCAGATGCGGCCGCGTCAACAGACTCCAGCAACTCCTGGCAGTTGTCAGCCTGCAAATGTACGGCTTTGATCCCGGGCGTAACAACTGCCCAGTCTCGGACCTTCTCAATCTGAAACATCGTCACCTCCTTGGGTTCAAGACTGGTTAGCCTGACAGTGCGCCAGGGCTTCAGCTTCAGTCGGGAATAACGTGAACATATTTCCCAATTTGGCGCCGGAATATACCTCCAAGGCGCGTCCCTTCATCTCGCCGCAGAAAACCAGTGGCGCATCCTGTGCTTTCCACTCGTAGTAGGCATAACACAGCGTCACCACGGCCGGAATACCAATATCCGTCACAGCAGTAAAGTCAATTACCACCGGAGGCACAACTTCACGTTCCGCCAGCTCAGTAATGACCAGGACAAAGTCGCTGCCTGTCGGATTTCCCGACAGAAGTCCTTCCGGGTAAAGCACTAACACATCTGCCCGCATCTCTTGTCTCACGACTCTGACCTCCTTTGAGGTACTACCCTCTTCTTGACTCGGCCGAAAAGCTAACAATGGCCTCGTCCAGATTTCTGTACACTTCAAACACCAAGCTCAGCTTCGTAATCACGAAGATGTTGTTAAGGCGGCGTTCCACGTTACAGACAACCGCTTTGCCTCCACGCCGCTTATAGTTAGCGTCAGCAAATACCAGTAAACCGAGCGCCGTAGCATTCAGATGATTGATCTGCCCTAGGTCTATCACCAGCTCAACATTGTTGCTGGCAATTAGCTCATCAAGCGTCCGACGCAAAGCTGCGATCTCCTCACTACCCCAAAGAGTTCCTTCTGGACGCAAGATCGCGAGCGGCCCCCTACGCGTGACTGTACAGGACATGTCTACTCCCTCCTCTGATCTAAAGTAAAATGTAAAGAACCACGGGTAATGGCTTAACATAATAGATTTATTGATGTCTGTCAATATTAAATAAATCACCAAAAGAAAAGGGGCCGGATAAATCCGACCCCTTGGGTAGATGTCAAGGCGAATCATCATCCCACAACCAGGCCCGACGGTTGGCCTGTAAAAGGAAACTTCTCTATGGTCCAAAGGCGAACACCTTTCAGAAGAATGTCGGCGCTCTGACCAGCGGCAGCTGTGCCTGGTGTGAAAGTGAATTCAACGCAATCCATTGTCGGAAAGCGGTTGTCATCCGTTGCTACAACCTGCCGATCATTGAGGCATAAAGACAATCTGCCCCTGTTATCCTTGACAATACGCAAGACCAAAGGCTGGCTAATGTCAACGCTGTCGAGTGAGCCAAAGGCCAGCGGTGTATCGTGAGGACTCTCCACGGTGATCCCACTATTGCTATACATACTGTCCTGAACAAATACGCGCCCGTTGATCCGCGCGTCAACTCGGTCAGCCGTTAACGACAAGTAAATATTGTATCCACTCCGGCCCGTTGATCCGCGGCCAGCGTCATACTCCAGAAAAATCTCGAGCCCACTCATTAGAACCCAATCTGGCAAATAGAGCAGCTCGATTCCGTACTGGTGGACAAGTTGACACCAATATCGCATGACCGCATCTTGAATCTCGCCGTTGTCCCGTACCCTAGGTTTGATTTTGGCGGTCGCTGCAGATCCGTTGCCCGAGATCTGAACTGTCTCGTACGTGCTAGCAAAATCACTCACGCTGTTCACGAGTACCAGAGAATCCAGTTCAAGAGAGCGAGCTGAAAGTGAGTCGCTTTCCCCTGTGACAACAGTCGCAGAATCTACATGTGCAGCAACAGCAACTTCACGAGCTCGGCGAACGTCCTGAAGTTTCCTCTTTTCTCTAGACACTCTCCGATCTCTAGTGTTCGCCTCAGGCATCCCTCGGTAATAGTCCCTTGTATAAGCCGACGAATATAAATGACGAACTTCATCGTCAGCTCTATTACGCTCTTCAATAATAAGACCAATCGCTAGCCCTATTAACATTACCCATAACATCACCCGGCCCATCATTGAGTCGGATGAACCACTCGGACTATCACTGTCTGAGTAATCACTACCACCCGAGTCCGAACTATATGAGCCCGAGTAACCACCATTGTCACTGCTCGAGCTTGAGTCGTCAAAACTGTCGCTGTCCCTAACGCCCCTCATGCTTAGTTCATTACAGCAATTAGGACAGGTATCGGGCACAACGGAATCATGAACAAACAAACCAACCATAGCAGGCTCCACTCGCAGACGCTCAACCTCCAACCTAGCCCAACAATGGGGACAACGCTCCAAACCAACGTCGTAACCACAGCCGGGACACGTGTTCCGAGAATTGAAATCCAGATCCGGCTTAGAGGCACTTATTTCCTTACAAATCATCTGTAAGGCGATGCCACATCCGGGACAGCTAAATTCGTGTTGCACGACTCTCACCCCTCTCTTGTCTCAATCGAGACTTGATGTGAACTGTTAAAGGACTGACGTAGAAACGTAATATTTGAATCTGCCATAAAAAAGTAATTATGTCAACTCGATCATAATACCCCTCACCTCACCTTGATTGACCCAAAGGGGAAAAAACTGTACACTCCCTAGTTATGCACGACCATCAATTAGAAGCCAAGGCCATAGAACAAGCTCTGGACCGGGCAGAAAAAATTCTCATCATTTCTCATCAATCTCCTGACGGCGATACTGTCGGCAGCGCTAATGCTTGGGCCGAACTTTTGCTGCAACAAGGCAAACAGATTCAATTATTTTGCCTGCACCCGGTTCCGGCCAATATCAATTATTTACCCCACAGTCACCGCTACACCGCAGAAGAAAGAATCTTTGATCTGCATTTTGATTTAGTGCTGGTAGTTGACAGTTCCAGCTTAGAATATGCCGGCGTCCATGAACTTATTCCTAATCTGGCCGGTCAGCCGATAATTATTAATATTGACCATCACATAACCAATACCCAATTTGGTCATCACAATTTAGTTATCGTCGCCGCCAGTTCCACTTGCGAAATTATCACCCGCCTGTTCCGTCATTGGAACATTGAAATATCTCCCCGGCTGGCCAATTGTCTGCTCACCGGTATCATTACTGACACCAGTGGTTTAAAAAATCCCGCCACTAAACACCTGACTTTAGAAATTACTGCTCATTTAATACAACAAGGAGCCGATCTGTATGATATTTACCGCGCCACGCATCATCAGAAAAGTATGGGGCAATTACAAATCTGGGGCTTAGCTTTGTCTCGCCTACAAAAAAACCAACGCTATAATATTGCCATCACCTATATTAATGATGATGACTTACGCCAGTTGGGTGAAACTACTGAAAGTTTGGAAGGATTAGCTAATTATCTAGCAGTACTGCAAGAAGCAGATGTTGTTCTGGTTTTGAAGCAGGATCAGGACGTAATACGCGGATCGTTCCGGACACCTTTTGATCATATTGATGTCAGCCGGCTGGCTCAGGTAATGGGTGGCGGCGGGCATAAGAAAGCCGCCGGGTTTATCCTGCCAGGGAAGTTAGTGATCCAATCGGGAAAAATAATGATTGAATAAGTTCTAAGTTCGAAATCCTAAACAAGTTAAAAATACAAATATCCAAATGTCTAAAATTTTGAACTTTGATATTAATTAGAATTTAGAGCTTAGAACTTAGAGCTTGTTCCAGACCCTCCTTGACCCCTGCCTCCAATGTGCTAGATTAACCAATAATACAATGCTATTAATTCCCACAGTTATCGAAAAATCCACCTACGGCGAGCGCGCCTATGATATTTACTCGCGTTTATTAAAGGAACGGATTATCTTTCTGGGCTCAGAAATTGATGAGAACGTAGCCAACAGTGTAGTAGCCCAACTGCTATTCTTAGCTTCCCAAAGCGACACGAAGGATATTAAGATTTATATCAACTGCCCTGGTGGTTCGGTCATGGACGGTCTGGCGATTTATGACACTATGCAGTATGTCAAAGCGCCTATCTCCACTATCTGCGTCGGCATGGCTGCTAGCATGGCTGCTATTCTGCTGGCCGGTGGTACTAAGGGCAAACGTTTAGCTTTGCCTAATTCGGAAATCCTAATTCATCAGCTCATGGGCGGAACCCAAGGACAGGCTTCTGATATCAAAATCCGCGCCGAGCATATGCTAAAGCTTAAAGACCGCTTAAATCAGATTTTGCATAAACTGACCGGACAGCGCTTGGATAAAATTGAAAAAGATACTGACCGTGATTATTTCTTAAGCGCTGAAGAAGCAGTTACTTACGGTTTGATTGATAAAGTAATAAAGTAGTTTGACTCTTGCGACCAACCGGTCTGAAGAGAATATTTGACCCGTACTTTGGAGGATTCACTTTGATAGTCAGCATTGTCAGCGGAGTTGCCCGCTGGATTTTGAGAAGTGTCGGCCCGATCATTCTGATCTGCCTGCTAATTGGATTGGCAGTTATGTTTATCGGATTTTTCAAAACCAGAAACGCCGGACAAAGCACCATTTCAGATGAAAGGAAGTGAAGCCAATGCCCCGCTGTATCAGGATCCGCATCAAGCGCTTGCGGCGCAAGGCCAGAAAGCTCAATCTTGAGCGACTAATGGCCTACTACGACCACCTGTGCCAAGTGGCGCACGATCGTCTGCGCCCGAAAAAGCCAGGGCCGCCCATTCCACACGCCAAATAGGCGAGTAGAGAGCTGGGCGGCTCTTTACTTACCAAGGAAACAGATTTAAACAAGCTTAATTAATTTTTATAAAATAATCGCTTATCTGGCGGGAAAGACCCGCGGTAAGCCCGCTGTAGTCCGCCTCTGGTGGACGAAAGCGGGCTAACAAAAACAGCAACGACACGGCCGTCGGTTACGATTAACGGCTATTTTCTCGGTGGATAAGTGGCACTTGAAAATATTTACCAATCAGCTAAACTAATAGCCAGAAAAACAGGGGTAGTCTAAGCAAACGGACGCGCAATACTCCTGCTTTTTGTTTTGCTCATTATAAAATGTAATGCGCAAAACAATCCCCCGAATCCGCCCAGGGCGGAGAAGGCGGATAGTACACTCAGTGCCACAAATCGTGTGCACCAATCCAACCACAGGAGGTAGACAATGAAGCGGATCTGGTATGTGCTTTTCACTTTGGTATTGGCCGGTTGTGGCGTTGACCATGGTCCGATAACCCCACCGGTTAAACTCGCTTCAACGCCCGACAGCCAAGCGCTGCAACTTAAATGGCAAGCTGTCGGCTATGCCGACAGTCTTTCCCCGCTTCTGGGTTGGCCGGATTACGCCGGCTCAACTGCCGTTTCCCTGCCTGATGATTATCAGGCGCTACTGGTGCCGCTGGAAGCCGAAGATGAACTGCGCTTCCTGATCGGCATTTTTCAAGATGGGAAACTAACAGCGGCAACTGCTCTGGGATTAAGCCCTACCAACTGGTTCTCAACTGTTCGCGCCGAAACTTTGACTACTTATGAGGGCTGGCTATTTTTCTATGATCTGCACACCGGGCAACGTTGTTTGAACCGCTACTACGAGGCGGATCAACTATTGGAGCATAGCGAATATCTGCCAATGTCCCCTTTGTCGTTCGATCTTCTGGGACGACAAGCGAGTTTCGAGTGGCTAGAACTGGAAACTATGCGACCGCCAGGACAACTGACGCCGCGCATTTTTTTACAGACCGAGATCGAACCTGTGGTCACCATGATCACACCACAGCTAACGTTGCTGGTTCAATCTTTACGGATATAAAACAAGCCCCTCACCTGCTCAGCGCGCAAGCGCCTGAGCGGGTGAGGGGTATTTTTTCTGACGATCATTCCGGATATGACATCCAGGTGTTATCGGCTTTTCCCGGCTCTCACGGTAATCTTGATCTGAACCGAGACAGCCCCACCAACCGGATCCTTCGTAGTCTTGGTTGTCACCTTAAACTCGTTGCCACCAAGAGCCTTGATGTCTTGTGACATACGGCCCAGTGCCAGATTAAACAGCTGGCCAGAGAAGTCGGCAGTAGCCAGTAATTCACTGTGCCCAGTCAACCGGGCGCAGTTGATCGCGTTAACGACTGCTTCCGGGTGGTAGACACGACCATCAATTACCAGAAAAATCGCCGGTTTACCCTGAGCCTTTAACATCATGGCCATGGTCATTGCTGGCATCTTACACCCTCCTAGTAGTGAGACTAATTGATGAACAAAGAATAGTGCAATTTACTAAAATACTAATAAATTGTCAATCTTTTTACTTCTTGCTTGCCGAATAATAACGGCTATGTTAGTATAATTTTTGCTAAAGTGATCTTGAGAGAGTAAAGAAATTTTAGCCAATTTAAGCCATTTTCTGTTACGGAAGTTAAATTTAAGTTTGATTCTGGAAGTTTGTGTCTACTAACCAAATTCTTCATCTCCCTATTATCGGGAACACAATACTTCGCGTCTAAGACTGACGCGGCTAGCTTCTCTTAACTTTACTTCTGAGCAGATTAATCAAATCTGTTTATGTTATATATCTATGTTATTATCGCGCTGGCGCTAGGCGCTGTTTTCGGCTTTGTGGCCAAGAAAATCGCCACCCAGCGCAGCATTGATTCAGCCGAGCGTAAGGCGCACGAGCTGATTGAAGATGCCAAAAATAAGCAAAAGCAAACTTTGCTGGAAAGCAAAGATCAGGCCCTGAAAATCATTGAGGAAGCCAAAATTGATGAACGCACCCGACGTAAGGAAATCCAAGATCTACAAGATCACTTACAGAAACGGGAAACTCTTTTTGATACCAAAATTTTGGAATTCGAAACAAAACAACAGAAGCTTTACGAACAGCTAGAAAAAATTGAATCAGCCAAAGAAGAAATCAAAAAAATCCGCGAGGATCAATTAGCCAAATTGGAAAAAATTGCCAACCTTCAACAGGATGAAGCCCGACAAGTCCTGATCCAGAATATGGAAACACGCATGAAGGATGAACTCTTGGCCCGCATGCGCAAAGTTGAGCTGGAATCTAACGACGAACTGGAGCGTAAATCCAAAACTATTTTAAGCACCGTTATGCAGCGGGTAGCTTCTAATCATACGTCTGAAAGTACCACTCTCATAGTGCCGCTTCCGAGTGATGAAATGAAGGGCCGGATTATCGGACGTGAGGGCCGCAATATCAAAACCATTGAGCAGCTTACCGGCGTGGAAATTATCGTTGACGATACACCGGAAAGTATTATGATCTCCGGTTTTAATCCTATCCGCCGTCATTTAGCTAAACGGGTACTGGAACAATTGATGGTTGATGGTCGCATTCACCCGGCGCGCATTGAGGAAGTGGTGGCTCAAGCCAAAAAAGATCTGACCCTTGATATCACCAAGGCCGGTGAAGAAGCCGCTTATGAAGCTGGGGTGATCGGTCTGGATCCGAAATTGATTCAAATTCTCGGACGACTGAAATATCGCACTAGTTACGGCCAGAATCAATTGCGGCACGCGTTGGAAGTTTGTCATCTGGCTACTATGCTGGCACAAGAATTAAAAGCTGATGTGGCTGTCTGCCGCAAAGGAGGCCTACTGCACGATATTGGCAAAGCCTTAGACCATGAAATTCAAGGTGGTCATCCGGAAATAGGTTATGATCTGATGAAAAAATTTGGTCTGCCCGAAGAGGTAGCTTATATGGCCATGGCCCATCATGAAGACAGCCCTAAAACCCTGGAAGGAATCATTGTTAAAATTGCCGACGCTATTTCCGGTTCCCGTCCTGGTGCCCGCCGCGATACTTACGAAAACTACGTTAAACGTTTAGAGGAACTGGAAGCCGTAGCTAACAGTTTTGATGGTGTGGAGAAAAGTTATGCCCTCCAAGCCGGCCGAGAAATCCGGGTCTTTATTAGCCCTGATAATTTAGATGATTATCAGACTAAAACTCTGGCCCGCGATATTGCTACTAAGATTGAAAATGAGCTGAAATATCCCGGTGAAATTAAAGTCACTGCTATCCGCGAAAAACGCGTTATCGAATATGCCCGCTAAATCCTTAAAAATCATTTTCTTCGGTGATGTGGTGGGCAAGCTCGGACGCCGGGCTGTAATCACCATTTTGCCTCAGTGGAAAAAAAAATATAAACCTGATCTGGTTATTGCCAATGTGGAAAATCTAGCTCACGGCAAAGGCATTACTGCTAAAACTCTTACTGAATTAAAGACGGCCGGTGTTACTGTTTTTACCGGCGGTAATCATGTCTATGGTAAAGAAGATCCGACCGATCCCGAATTAATGGCTAACTTTTCTTTGGCTCTACCGGCCAATATGATTAAGACTCCCGACAACTTACGCTACCAAAAAATCCTCAGCAATCAACTGGAATTATACGTTGTCAATTTCTTAGGTCAGTTTCAAATTGAATCAGACGGCAGTACCAATCCTTTCCTAGAATTTGATAAGCTGTATGATGAACTGGGGCGGCCAAAACTACTGCTGCTGGATTTTCACGCTGAAGCCACCAGTGAAAAAGTGGCCTTCGGTTTGTATTGTGACGGTCGGGCTTCAGCTATAATTGGCACTCATACTCATATTCCCACAGCTGATGCCCGTATCCTACTTGGCGGTTCGGGCTATATCTCTGATGTCGGTATGGTGGGTGGGTTAAATACGGTCTTAGGCGTTAAAGCTGATATTATTATTAACCGCTTCAAAGGTGAAACCACATCTTTTGACTGGCCGGAAAATGGTGAGGCTATTATTAATGCTGTCTATTTAGAACTTGATTCAAAAACAGGCCACTGTTTGCAAATTACCCCGCTTCAGGCTAATATTACAGTATAAGTTAGCCCGCGGGGGCCTAAAGTTTAAATCTATGAACAAAACAGAACTGTGCGAAACCATTGCTTCCAAATTAAATCTTAACAAAGCCGAAGTCGAGCGCGTACTGAATTCTTTTGAAGAAACCGTCATGGCAACACTTAAGACCGGCGGTGAAGTAAGTTTGACCGGTTTTGGAACTTTCTCCGCCAAACACCGCAGCGCCCGCGGCGGCGTCAACCCCCGCAATCCATCCGAGCGAATTCAGGTCCCGGCCGTGACTATTCCTAAATTCAAATCAGGCAAGGCCCTCAAAGACGCGCTGAAACACAGTCAATAGAACAGCTCTAAAAAAAATAACCCCTGACGGGTTATTTTTTATTTCACGAAAATTTGACAAATACCCTTTATTTGCTAAGGTCAGCTAGTTCGCACACTAAAATATAACCCAACCCCTACCGGAGGTAAGACATGCCAAATCATCGTCTGAATATCAACTGTGTCAGTCTCAATGAATTGATCGCTACCGAGACAGTGCTTCAAGCCATATTCTCCCCCCTGATCAAGGCTCTGGAGGGGTGCACCTGGCAAGTGCAAAACGTAATCCTTGATATCTGGCAACTGGCGGATCCGGATAGATTTCTGGTGGGGATCGCTCTTTGTCCCCACGCTCGACATCTGGAACATGAACCCTACCTTCATCAGGTTTACTGGAATCCCGGCGACGGGGTAGATATAGATACCGACACCAGGAAGGCGGTGGCACTACTGATAGCGCAACGTCTCAACACTATGCTGCTGGTGCGAGGACTGCCATACCATTGGTCTTGCGGCACCTCCGAAGCCGGACACGAAATCTTTTTCTTTTCCCGAGACACCATCTAGAAGTCAAAGGAAATACCTACGGCCCGGTCGCAAGATCGGGCTGCTTTTTGTGAAACTATCATCAAAACTTCAGCTCTGATCCTGGCGGTTTCTGTTCTGACTACCTACGACAACGGGCGAAGTTGATATGATAAAAATCAGAGCACTTCTGACTAATTAGCGCCAGCCAATTTTATCTTTTAGGGGGTTTGGGGTCGCGTACTGATAGCCAAGGCAAAAGAAAAAAGCTGAAAAGACCCACGCGACTTACGCGACCCCAAAACTTTTGCCTACTTTTGGTTACAAAAGTAGGGCCTCCCCGGCGAGGGGAATAAAGAAATATTTGCCTACCGCCTTTTTTACAAAATGAAAACTATTTTTTATTTATAACAAACCCCACCCTATTACCATCGGCTGCCGCTCCGGTCCAATCATGAATCGCGTTTAATAAAACGCTGGGTGTGTAAACATAGTCACTGCCGTTACGCGTACCCGGGTCATTGGTAATAAACTTTCCGTCTTTAGTAAATCCCTTAATGACCAACATGTGATAAATCGGTCCCGGCACTTTAAAATTAGGATTATGCAGTTCCCGTCCGGCGGCCGGAACAATTACCGGATGGCCGGCACTTAATTGTTCTTTAATTTTGTCTGCCGTCAAATCAGTTATGATCGTGTAACTATAAGAAGAATAAAATTGCTGTGCCAGATCAATAGTCGTCTTAATATTTAGATCAACGTGGCCCTCCCAGTTCTTAATCTGCCAAGCAACCATTTGATCAATCGCATCTTTCATCTCTTGCTTAGATAAAGAAGTTCCCTGCAAGTAATGGTCTACCATAATAATACTCGCCTCTTCACAAGCTTCACCATAAGGCAAACTCCAGTCCCCGAATGGTGCTTGTGATTGAAAAGGTACAGCTAAGTTAATTTCCTTCGGGCTGGTGACTGTCGGCGGTGCTACTGGAATAACCGGATCAGTAGCAGTTGCCACTTGTTCATCTTTAGGATTATTATCCTCAAACTGAACCAGGGTCTGTGCCGGTGGTACGTCTGGTTTCGGAGTCAATAACTGCCTGATACTGGAGCGATAATAAAAAATAGCTGACGCCGCTACCGCCAGCACCAGCATAATAACTGTAAGAATTATTCGTTGCTTTCGTCTCATAATACGCTAGGTTATTTATAACCTTATTTCATAATTAACACAACATCTATGAAACGTACAATTGCGGTTTTGGCGATATTATCGCTCTTAATCACGGTTAATACTGTGGCAGCCAAGTCTAGTGAGAACAAGAACACAAAATCTAATGGCCTGCCCGGTCTCATCAGCGCTCTAATGGCTCAAAACAGCACTTCCACGCTCACCCATAAGAAGGAAGTCCTGCGACCAGCCGGCAAAGCCACGTTTATTTATTCAGATAGCACGGTGGCGACAACTACGGTTTACGCTCTGACTAAGGATCGTCACGTTTGGTCTATCAGCAGCGGTTCTTGGACTGACATGAATCGGACACTGCCGACTACTACTCCGGCTCTTAAACAGTGGCAGCCCAGCGTATTCCTTGACGCCCGGGGCGATGTCTGGCGCTGGAGCGGATCTGCCTGGGTCAACATCAATCATCCCTAAAATCTACAACATTAAAAAAGTACCTCACAGCCGAGGTTCTTTTTTCAATCCCCTAAAACGAACGTGCCAAATAACCAATAAGTAAAATACCGAAAAAACTAAAGATAAAAGTAATAACCGTAAAGACTTTTTTATTGACTTTGGTAAATCCAATCACCGCCATAGCTAATTCATCAGGTAGGGGTGAGGCAATGATTAACCCGGCCAACAATGGCAGAATCCAGTGAAAAACTTTGGTCTTAATTATATGCCTTAACCGGCGGTGCGGCTGAAGATTAAAAATGTAAAGTAAATCCTCATCAACATCATCCTTAACAAAACGGAAAATTATCGCGTCGCAAACAACCGAACCGATAGCTCCAAAAAGAGCTATCTGCCACAAAGGATAAGAATTACTCAGATCTCCCAAAACTGCCACGGCCGGTGCGATGGTAAACATTGAACTCCAGAAAAAACCCGCCACCAAACTACTTAGTACATACTGTCCCTTAAACAAAGCGACAAAATGATGTATTGCTCCGGTCTGAACCAAAAAAATAGCTACTAAAATACTTAATATAATGATGCCAAGGTCGCGACGGAGATTGGCAATGTGTTGAGCATCAATACCCGAAGATAATTTCATACTTCTATTATATCACAAGGGTTAAGAGAAAACCGCCCCGATCCTTCGATAAACTCAGGACTTGGGGCGGTCTCGTGATCTGATCAAAACGTAACGGTTGTCACAGATGAATTCCCAACGGAATCCAATTGATGACTGACAAGAGTCAGTATCTGCGTGATAACCTGAATGGTCAGATCGAAAAGCTGCGGAGCGAACATCTTCAAAACCACTAACAACAGAAAGAACGATAAGGCAGAGGAGATAGCGCGAAACATATAATTGTTTCGTTTATGCTTCAAAGCCTGGGGAGAATAGCGGTAGGTCGACGACTACCCAGACCTCGAGCATTACTCGATTGTTAGATGGTCTAGAATATTCTCTTCAGGGAATAGGAGAAACGAAAACATGCCGGATCTAGTTTCTAGCTATTTCCTGAAGAGAATCACTCCAGAGTGTAAAAGAACACTTCTCGCCCGACTCAACGCGTCTTCGCGGGCGGGCGGGCTACTTTCTGCGTATCATATTAAGGGAATCGGGTCAAGGGTTGGACTGTTTCTTCCTGTACTGCAAAGCTTCTAAAACATGCTCAGAACCGATATTTTCCTGCTGCGCCAGATCGGCAATGGTTCTGGCTACTTTAATCACTTTATGAATCGACCGGGAAGACAATTGCAGTGATTTGCTGGCTTGAGA
This sequence comes from Candidatus Komeilibacteria bacterium, assembly GCA_043801745.1. Classification (GTDB taxonomy): domain Bacteria; phylum Patescibacteriota; class Patescibacteriia; order UBA1558; family 2-01-FULL-52-15; genus JAZDLR01. Next base: position 33,287 of record JAZDLR010000017.1, read on the forward strand.
AATAATTGAACGGCTGGCTGGATCGAGCTGACAATATTGCTCAATTTGTCTGTTACCGATATCAGCATTAACTAAAAAAGTCTGGGCCTTATAACGTTCAGCTTGCGTTCTTCGAGCCCGCTGAACGCGATCAGCCACGCTAGACGATAATTCAGCCGGGCGCTGCGCAGCCAGCAACTGCTCGCTATCAACCGGAGTAATATCCAGATATAAATCGATTCGGTCAAGTAACGGACCGGAAATACGCCGCTGATACTGCGTTACTTGTGACGGCCGGCAAATACAGTCGCGTATCGTACTACCATAGTAACCGCAAGTACACGGGTTAGCGGCCGCCACCAACATAAAGCCGGCGGGAAAACTGACAGAACTATGGGCTCTGGCAATATGCACAATCTTTTCTTCTAACGGTTGACGTAAGGCATCCAGAACCTGACGCGGAAATTCCGGCAATTCATCCAAAAATAGAACTCCGCGGTGTGCTAAAGTAATTTCTCCCGGCTTAGGCCACGATCCTCCACCAACCAAAGAAACCTGCGATGAAGAATGATGTGGACAACGGAACGGCCGCTGGCGAACCAGCGGTTGATCGCTCGGCAGTAAGCCGGCGTAGCTGTAAATACGACTGACTTCCATAGCTTCGTCTAATTCCATTTCCGGCATAATAGATAAAAGACTCTTGGCTAATAAAGTTTTACCGGCGCCCGGGCTGCCGGAAAAGAAAATATTATGTCCACCGGCGGCCGCAATTTCCAACAACCGCTTTGCCTGTTCTTGCCCACGGATATCAGAAAAATCAACCGGCGGTATGACGGTAGCAACACACGTCGGCTTTTTTTGATTAGTACACTTAATTAATTCTTTAGCATTAAGATGCCAAACTAACTGACGTAAAGTTGTAACGGGAAAAATTTCTATATTTGGAATCAAACGGGCCTCCTGTTCATTTACTGCCGGAACATAAACCCGCCGGCAACCAAGACGCTGTAGATTCCAAACCATATTCAACACACCTTTAACCGGCCTGACTTCTCCTGCCAAGGAGAGCTCTCCCAAATAGACAGCAGCTTGATCTTCGGGTGATAAAGTTACCAACTTCTTATGCAACAAAACACTAAGAGCTATCGGCAGATCAAACCAGGAGCCTTCTTTACGGATGTCAGCCGGTGCTAAATTTGTCACAACTTTGCTCCGGGGAAAACGCAAACCGCTGGCATCACAGGCTGACCGCACCCGTTCCTTGGCCTCCTGCACCATGGTTTCAGCCAAACCAACAACAATGAACTTAGCCATAGCCGAGGGCATAACATCAGCCTCAACCTCCACCAAATAGCAGTCCAGCCCTTGAGTTCCGACAGTTAAAATTTTGTCCAACATAAAAATCCCGCTTTCACGAGACTCCCTGTCAGATCTCTTAAAGATTAATTAGGGCTAATTTTAGCTCATTTAATCAATTGGTCAAGCTAAATTTGTTGCTAATATAAGTCAATTCGGCTAATATTGGCGCTATTTTACCTTGACAAAAATTATATAAAATTGTAATATATTAAGCATTAAATTCAATTATCGGCCCCAAAGCTGTATAGTATAATTATGAAAAATTTGACGCAGCGGATAATTATATATTTTCTATCTCTGACCTTTGTTACCAGTGGTCTATTTAATGTTGCTCAGGTTAAGGCTCAAACGGCTTTGACCATTGATCAGATAACCATTAAGACCGATTTCCCCGGCATTAATGGTACGGCTCAAGCGGAAATTAAGTGGCACAACAGCAAATCAGCTTACAGCCAACTCCGCTATGGTTTGAAAGTCAACGAGTTAACCAATGTCGCCAATACCGCCGGTCTGCCTCAATCAGACTACACCATGACCCTATCCAGTTTAAAAAGTGATACGACTTACTATTTTGCCATTCAATCACATATTAATTCTGAAAGTATATCTTCCTTCACGCGCAGTTTCAAAACCAAGAAGGTTACTGATGGTGTCGCTCCAACTTTTGAAACTAATATTTCACGGGTAGAAACTACGGCTAATACCGCCACCTTTCAATGGACTACTGATGAGGAAACCACCGGCACTATTTTCTATGGCACTAATAAAGATAAATTAACCGCCTCAGCCAGCCAGAGCGGTCGCAGCAAAGAACACCAAGTTACTATCGCCGGACTAAAACCGTCAACTACTTATTTTTTCCGTGGTCAAATTAAAGATAAAGATAACTTTATCAGCAATTACTATGTGGATAGCTTCCAAACCCCACACAGTTCGGTTGCTCTTGAGCCACTGATTATAGCTAATTTAGCCCCTAATACTGTTAATGACAGCGGCTCCAAAGAAAATAGTATTACTGTAACCTTTACTACTAATTATTTAACTAAGGCCGCGTTAACGTTACAGGGTAAAGGCGTTTCTAAAACCGCCAAGACAGGCACACTGTCTACGACTTCGCATTCCTACGAAATATCCGGTTTAAAACCCAATACTACCTACAACGCTACCTTAAGCGTCACCGATATAACAAAACGTACCACTAAATTGGATAAGTTAACTTTTGCCACCAAAGACAGTTCTCGGCCAACGACCGACGCCGCTACTCCAGCTGCCAAAATGGGCTACGTTACTCCCGCCGTACGTTTGATCAAAACTGCTAATCGTAATACTGTTTACGCCCTTGTTACCCCTTTAGCCTCCGGACTTAAGCTGCACGCTATTATGAATCCAACTGCTTTTCAGAGCTATGGTTATCAATGGAAAAAAATTGAGGTTGTCTCCAGCCAAGAATTACAGCGCTTTCAGCCAGCTAAGTTAATGCGTACTGCCGATAATCCGACGGTTTATTATGTTGATACCGAGCGACGCCTGAAAATAGCCATCCCCAATGAAGCCATCTTTAATTCCTACAGTAATAAATGGCAGGACATTATCTATGTTGTGCCTGAAGATCTGACGGCTAATTCTAATGTTGAACTAATCAAAGAAGCTGGCAGCCCTGCCGTCTATCTATTACAGGATGGAGTTATTCACCCCTTCGCTTCCCCGGAAGCCCTGACAAAACGCGGCTATAATATGAAACAAATTATGACAGTCAATTCCTACCACCGCTCCTACTTTACCCGCGGCGACATACTACAATAACATCTCTAACTAAAAACACCCCCATCAGCCTTTGGCTGGGGGTGTTTTAGTTTATCACGATAAATTACCGGCGTGTTGGTTTGACTTAATTCCCTCAACGGAAAGGATTTTGAATTCAATCCCGTCGCTTTGCATTGTAATAACTGTGCCATTTTTTAGTGATCCCACTGGCAACTGCTGTAGAGTGGCGTAACCCAGATGAACTAACAAAGTTCTAAGCGCACCTCCATGACTTACCACCAATACCTCCCCCCGGGATAAGCTAAGGCGATCTCCCGCAAACAAGTGATGAAACGGGATATTAATTCATGATTACTTTCGATATCTGGAGCGTATTTAAATTTCCATTTTTCCTCGGCAGATAAAGATGCCATTTTCTTAATCATCTCCTGAGCCAGCAGATGATATTCGGTCCAATCTTTACCTTCAAAACGCCCATAACTACGCTCGCGCAATAGATGTCTAGTCTTTACTTCCAGGTGACGCTCCAAGGTTATTAATTCAGCCGTCCTTTTGGCACGCAGTAAATCAGAAGAAAATACCGCGTCAAATTTCACAGACTTTAATCTCTGACCTAACTCAATAGCTTGCCTGATCCCTTCTGCAGTCAAAGGAGAATCAGAGTGTCCCTGGGTAATATTCTTGACGTTATGTTCTGTCTGACCATGACGAATAAGATAGAAAGTACACCATTTACTCGCCCGGTTCTTTCGCCACTCCTGCCCGAGCAAAAAAAACACACCAAGCGCTATCATGGCATCACTTAGATTAAATACTGGCCAGACCTTGAGATTAATATAATCTATAACGCCACCGTAAAGCAGACGATCAATTAAATTATTTACTGCGCCTAAAGCGATCAGGGACCACCAGAAAAATTGTCGTTGCTGAGCGTGCCACAATTTAATCGCCTGACTAAAACAATACAGTATCAAAATAATCGTGATGGGCCAAAATATATATGACGGCCAGGCCAGAGAAAAGGCCTGATCAGGATTGCGTGCTAAAATAAAAAAACCGCCAAAATAATTTGACGTGTCACTCTGTAGAGCTATTTGTTTTAATAACCGATCAACAATAACTAGTAGTATTAACAAACCGACTGTTCGCCCACGCATTATAATCCTTTACGTTTGCAGTCCATGCAGGAAGTCGCCGAAGGAAAAGCCGCTAGCCGTTCCGGATCAATGGGCAAGCCGCACTTTTCGCACAGACCGTATTTTTTTTCTTGAATCTTGCGCAGCGCCTTATCAACATTAAAAAGAGAAACTTCTAAATTCTTCTCCATAGAAAGATTCCGTTCAAAGTCATCGACCTCGGCAGCGTTATCTTCTTCCTTATCGCCGTAGTCAGGAAAACGGGCGCTAAAATCACCTGTATCAGAATGCCGCACGGCGTCCTGATTTAACTCCCGCAACAGTTCTTCGCGGCGCTGTTCTAACTTAACTTTTTGCTCTTTGATGAATTTGGAGTCCATAACCTATAAATAATTGAATACGGGCATAATAGCGCAAAAAAAACTGCTTGTCCAGCAGTCAAAACACATTTTTGGCAAATTGAAAAGGCGCATCAGGTGCCACGATAATATAAATTACTTCTTGGCGCGATGCGCCTTTGTCCTTTGGTGCAGTAGTTGCTCGAGCGCTGATGGCTCAATTGCTACATTTTGACGTCCAGAGGACATAAGAGCATTCGGTCTAACTTTCCGAACTTGATCAGTATCCATTCAATGGTATGATCTCCGCCGAAGGCGAAAATACACCTATTTGTAATTTTGTTTTTGTCTCACGTTTTGGGCCCGTTAGATAAGCCCTAAATAGAACAGAAACTGATGTTTGCTAATGTGCATGTAAAGCCCCTCTAGTGCTTTACTCAATCATTATATCACAATTTAGCGATTCAATCAACCATCGCTATTGGCTAATATTAGCACCAGTTAAACCAAAAATTTGACAAGACTAAAAAGAAATTGAGGAAATCAACACAATCATTCAACACCTTATCCACAAGTGAATTAAGTTATCCCCAAAATTGATTACTTTTCACCAAAACAAGCGATCTTTTCGCTTTTACCAACAGTTCTAAGCTCTAAAAACAACAATTGCTGCTCACTTGAGCTAGCAAAGCGAATAATATCGCTATTTCGCAGCCATATCAGGTTAGTAATGGTTCCCTGATCATCCCCCAAGCATTCTCTGAGGGCATCGGGCAATCCTTCTCCCTTCTGGTCAGCATTGACACCCAATAATTCTAAACTATTAGTCAAAATTGAGGCTTCCGGACGCTGCCAGAAATAAACCCTATTCTCAGCCACCTGACCCCAATACTGTATGGCTTGGCCATCAATGGTTTGACTCTGAGGTCTTTCGGTCTGTCGCACTATTTCTCTATAGGGAGAACCATCGGGCAGCTGACGGGTAATTATTTGTGGCTGTTGCCAAGAGGTAATTTGTTCGCCCACCGACTGTAAATTATTTGCAGCAGAACGTAGTAACCATTGTTGACCATTAAGAATAAACAAATATGGTGCCTGCAATTGACGCTCAACTTCCTGACTAGTCAAAGAAGTAATACTTTCAATAGATTGATCAACTAACGGCTGCCACCAAACAACACTTGAGGTGCTTGCTGGTGTAACTAAGGCATAAATATCAAAATTGCGCGGAAAAAATAATGCTAATGGAGTCGAAGTACTGACGACATTGTTATTATCAGCCCAAGAAACGCGCCAGCCTGACTGCCAAGACGATAATTCTAGCTTATGACTCTCACTGGCCGAGGCTAAAACTGTAGTAATTGTCCGGTCAAGCTGTAATTGTTCAGCCAATGATACTATCGCGTCACCTTTCCAGACGATGGTTACCGGCGCCGTCACAAATTGCTGTTGCCACCAACTACTCGGATAAAATTTATCGACCGTTGAGTACAAAGCCACGCGCTTGTTTAACCAACGCGGAGACTTCTCTTGGCCTGTCTGCGGTAATTTAACAGTCTTGATATTCAAAGTCGTGGGTTGACGGACTGCTAGCGCTACATCATGCTGGTAAATAGCCAACAAAAATTCCTCCGACGCTTGTTTACTGCCCCAACCCCAAACAAAATATTGAATATCTTCTGATTGCGGTATTGCCTGATACCACGACTCGACTGTCGACTGCCAGGCTGGCGGTAAAAAGGGCATTGATTTCGACAACCGAGGATCAAAAGCAATTGCCAACTGAACCGAATCAGGCAAATAGCCCAAAGGATTAGTTGCCTGACGACGTAACATTAACCAACTTATGCCCAAGGACAAAACCAGCAAAAAAACAACACTAATTAGAGTTAATGTTGTTTTTCGGGATAATTGCAGCCTTAGCATCGGCTGAATAAATTAATGATCGCGGCGCGAAAAAGGTTTGCGCGGTCCGTTGAAGCGGGGTTTGCGTTCATAGGAATTCATATCCTCGCCGGTACGCGGTTCAAAAGGCAACAAGGCCTTGACTGATAGAGAAGTACGGCCCTTTTCTTTATCAACATCAACCACTTTAACCTTCAGGGTGTCGCCGACCTTAACAATATCGGAAACTCGGGCAATGCGCTCATGGCGGAATTCAGAAATATGTACCATGCCGTCACGGCCATGACCAAATTCCACGATAGCGCCAATTTCGTTGCCATTCATTTTGTCAGTAACGATCTTGGTCACCGTGCCTTCAACAATTTCCCCAATCTCCATATCGCGTGTTAAGTCCTCGACCCATTGTTTAGCTTTCTGTCCACCTTCAGCACTGACAGATGTAATCATCACTAAACCGTCATCTTCAATATCAATCTGCACACCGCATTCATCAATAATTTGATTAATGATCTTACCGCCCGAACCGATGACATCGCGGATCTTGTCGGGATCAATACGTAAACTGATAATGCGCGGCGCGTATTGTGATAGCTCGGGACGGGGAGCCGCAATAGCGCCGGCCATAACATCCAATACTTTCATCCGGGCCACGCGGGCGCTCTCTAAAGTTTCTTTAGCCACTTGTAGCGGTATGAATCCTAACTTGATATCCATTTGAATGGCAGTAATACCCGTAGCTGTACCGGCCACTTTGAAATCCATATCAAAAGAATGATCTTCAATACCCTGAATGTCCGTCAAAATCTTATAATCCTTATGGTCAGCGGGATTAGTTACTAAACCCATAGCAATACCAGCCACCGGCGCAGTAATAGGAACGCCGGCATCCATCAGAGCTAGAGTCGAACCGCAAATTGAAGCCTGTGAAGAAGAGCCATTGGAAGCCAACACTTCTGACACCACGCGTATAGTGTAAGGAAAATCTTCTTTGGATGGCAAAACCTTTTCCAGGGCTTTCTCTGCCAGAGCACCATGCCCGATCTCCCGGCGCGATGGCATACGAATAGGCTTAACTTCGCCCGTGGCAAAACCGGGAAAATTATAATGATGCATGTAGCGTTTCTTGCCCGACTCTTCCATAGTATCCAATAGCTGCTCATCTCCCGGGGATCCCAGAGTCACAATGGACAAAACTTGTGTTTCGCCGCGGTTGAATAAACCCGAACCATGTGTCCGTGGTAACAAACCTACCTCAGCGGCCAGGGGGCGTACTTCATCCATGCCTCGACCGTCCACACGGCGGTTGTGTTTGAATACCAAATCACGGGCGGCCGCATCCAAAGCAATATCAAAGTAACCATTACCCTTCACCCGGGCATCTTTGGATACTTCGTTGTCAGCCTTAAGCGCGTCATCTAATTCATCTTTGGCTGCCGTGATGGCCGCTTTCATCTTGCTCTTGTCAGCATTGAAAAGTTGCGTCAGATCTTTATTAGCCAAGAAAGCTTTTACTTTCTTTTCCACTAAATCATTCAAAGTTTTGGTCTCCTCATCCAATGCTTCTTCCCGTTTTGGTTGACCAATCTGCTTAACGACATCTTCAATGAATTTTAGTTGCTGCTTAATGTGCTTATGGGCAAATTCAATAGCTTCATACATGACATCTTCGGCAATCTGATTACCTTCAGCCTCAATCATGATAATACCGTCGGCATTACCCGTTACCATTAATTCAAAATCGGATTTTAATCGCGCTTCAAAGGTAGCGTTTAGTACCCACTCGCCATTGATGCGTCCCACCCGCACGCCGGCGATTGGTCCACTCCAAGGAATAGGTGAAATAGCTAACGCGATTGAAGTCGCAATAGTAGCCGGAATATCCGAATCATTAATGTTGTCTACGCACAGCGCCGTCAGAACCACCTGAACATCTTTACGCATTGATTCTCGAAACAAAGGCCGGATACTGCGATCGATTAAACGGGCCGTCAGGACAGCTTCATCGCTGGCCCGGCCTTCGCGCTTAATGAAACGGGAACCTTTAATTTTTCCCGCGGCATACAGACGCTCTTCAAAATCCACCATCAAGGGGAAATAATCAATTCCTTCCCGAGGTTCGGTGGCAGCCACCACGGTAGCTAAAATTACGGTATCGCCATAGCGGACCGTGCAGGCAGCTTGCGCTTGTGGCGCTAGCTTGCCGACTTCTACCGTCAGATCGCGACCGGCAATCTGTGTAGTAAATTGCTTAACTTGACTCATGGTCAATCCTTTCGCAGGTTGACCAACAGGCTCTAGACTCTTCCGCCATAGGCGGACCGCTTTTTAGGCGATTACAGGGCCTATATGTCTATTGATCAACGCTTAATTGTTAATAAATTATTAATACTTAATCAAAAACTTTCTCTTATTAGCTGATAAATTGATAAAGTCATCAGCCTTCTCCGATAATTTTGACGAGGCGGTCTCTTCAAAAGCCAATACTTCAACCATGACACCATTATTTTGTAGATATTCCACGGCCGGAATGTAATCACCATCACCAGAAACCAAAACCACTACATCCAGATTACGTGACATACGGATAGCATCAATTACCAAACCAACATCCCAATCGCCCTTCTTATTACCACCGGCATAAACCTGCAATTCTTTAGCTTTAATTTCAAAACCTAAACTATCCAGAGCGGTAAAAAAATTATCTTCAATGGAATTTGGTGCCTTAATAACGTAGGCTAAGGCCCGCACTAATTTTCTGCCCGCCACTGCTTCTTCTAAAATCTTGCCAAAATTAACTTTGGCCTGAAATAAATTTTTAGCCGAATAGTACATATTCTGTACATCGACAAAAACTCCTACTCTTTGTTCTTTGTGTTTAATCATACTTTTTTCAAAAATCCTCCCGCGAGCTTTTGACTACGGGAGGAGATATTATTTACTTATCATTAACCTCTACTAAGTCGGCATCCGGCGCTAGAGCCTCTTCGGATAAATCGTTCTTTTCTTTCTTCTGCATGGATAGTTTCAGAATTTTCACGATCTTATCAAAACTCTTTTCATTTTCCCGTTCCAAATAGCGCAGTAAGCGGCGTCGCTGTGAAACCTTGCGCAGTAAACCGCGGCGGGAAGAAAAATCTTTCTTATGGTCTTTTAAGTGCTTGGACAGCTCCTTGATTTCGGCCGTCAAAATCGCGATCTGAACTTCCGGCGAGCCGGTGTCGTTCTTATGAGTCTTAAAATCCCCGATTATTTGGTCCTTCTTTTTTTTGCTTAACATTGTTTAATCGTTATGGCTTGACCGAGTAGAGGGCTTATACCTCGCCGTAGCTTTTAGCGAAGGCGGGTGGACCAGCCAAAAACCCAGTTCAAGTCGCTTAATTATGGGCTGATACTACAAGATTTTGATTTTTTTGTCAATCCCGTTAGAAAATTCAGCCTACTTTTCTAACCAAATCAATACAGAACAAAAAAACAAGGCCGGTGCTCGTATACGCGACTTTCGTCACGCTACCAAGTACCGGCCCAAGAAAGAGTAGGCCCAAAGAAGCTTAGTGCAGGCAACCACCCGTCGTGCTTGGCGCGTCATGTTTCAGACGCGGTGCAAGTATTGAGCGACAAGCGCCCAAAATGTGGTCATCCTACTGCCCGTAGGTAACGCCTGTAAGTCCCCATGAAAGGTCGGGAACCGGAAGGTCGTCCCTTTCTGCCAGCTCAACTAGTGTCCTTGCGGACGGTCGTCTTAGCCAGAAGCTCCCTGGGCCCACAAATCAATACAAGAACAAATGACTGCCTCACTTTACTCCTTAGATAAAATCCGTCAAGGGCCATTGCTCAAAGGATCATAGTGTCATAAAATATAGCCATGACTTATTCTCTCAACCAGTTGATCAACGCTTTTTTGGAACATTGGGAATACGTGCGTAAACGTCGGCCCGAAACCGCCCGTAATTATGAATTGTATTTGCGGCGCTTCCAAATTTTCAGCCAGATTACGTCGGCGAAAAAAATTTCCGATAGTTTAGTTCAGCGTTACAGCAAATATTTGCAAGCTACCAGTTTTAACGGCAAAAAATTAAGCAGTTCCACGATTAATTATCACTTAATCGCTTTACGCAACTTTATCAAATATTTAAAGCTGCATTCCATCAATATTACTTTGGATAAAAAAATTAAATTGTCGGATTACCGGCCGACGCACCGCATTACGCCAACTAAGATTGAACTACGGTCTCTATTAACAGCTCCAGCCAAATCACAGCGCGATCCGGAAATTATCCGTTTACGTGATCAGGCTATTCTCGCCTGTATGATTGATTCTAAATTAAAGGTTTCGGATGTCGTAAGATTGGAAAAGACCGACTTCCGTGGTAGCGGATTAAAAATTATGACTCACGCCGGGTCACAAACCCTTTCTTTAGGCGAGTCAACGAAAAAACTTCTGCGTCAATATCTGGCTTTTCGTCATGACAATAATCCGCATCTATTCGTGTCTCACGACCGCGCGGAAAAATCTCGCAGTAAAAAAAATAGGCCGCTGACCACGCGATCTATTCAGAGATTGGTTCTGAAATATATTCAGCTGGCCAGCATAGCCCGGAATTTAACTACTGACAGTTTACGCTATTAAAAAATTTCACGCTTATAACTTACTATTACTCTATGATCCTTCTTCTTGGCGGCTCCGGCTATGTAGGTTCTGCCTTTCAAAAATTCTTTCGCCAAAATAATCATGCTTATATCAACATCTCCCGGGCTGAACGTGACTATACACATCCGGAAATATTACGAACGATCATTACTGAACTTAAGCCCGACTTTCTGATTAACTGTGCTGGCTATACCGGCAAGCCTAATGTGGATGCCTGCGAGTTACACAAAACCGAAACCATCGAAGGTAACGTTGTCTTACCCGGAAATATTATGAAAGTCTGCAATGAATTGAATCTGCCTTGGGGACACGTTTCTTCTGGGTGTATTTACACTGGCAACAGTCCCGATGGTTTGGGCTTCCGGGAAACTGACGCTCCAAATTTTGATTATCGTCATAATAATTGCAGTTTCTATTCTGGATCCAAAGCGCTGGCAGAAGAAATTTTATCTGAAGCTGAAAATTGCTATCTCTGGCGCCTACGCGTGCCATTCAATAATGAAGCTACTCCCCGCAACTATTTAACCAAGCTGATGAAATACGAGAAATTACTAGATGCCACTAACTCACTTTCGCAATTAGATGAATTTGTAGCAGCCGCCCATGCTTGTTGGCAGGAGAGAATTCCTTGCGGCATTTACAATATGACTAATCCTGGTTTTGTCACTGCCCGGGAAGTAGTAGCTATGATTTCCAAAGCTGGCTTAACTGATAAAAAATTTAGCTTCTTTGAGTCTGAAGAAGAATTTATGAAAACCGCAGCCAAGACCCCCCGCTCCAGTTGTGTTCTTAATTGCGACAAACGCGAAGCAGCGGGTGCGCATATGACCGAAGTACACAAGGCTATCGAAATAGCGCTAAAGGATTGGGAAACTAATAAGTAACAAGTAAAAACTCAAAAGTTTTATCATTTCAGTTGTAGTTTTCACCTTTTACTTTTGAGTTTTGAGTTCCTTGATCCCCTGCTGAATCGTATCCAGCGGCAACAACGCACACTTCACTCTGCTTGGCCCCAACTCAATGCCGAGCATTTTAACAACATCTTCCGTGGTCCACTTTAATACTTCATCCAAAGTTTTACCTTTTAACTTTTCAGTCAATAGCGATGCCGAAGCAATGCTTACTGAACAGCCGGTGCCTTCAAAGGTAATTTTTTGAATTAGGGAGCTAGAAGCAGGAAGAAAGGAGTAAGGGTCTGTCTTCCCCTGCTCCTTACTTCTTTCTCCTTCCGCCAGAGGCGGATCGCCCTGTGGGCGAAACTTCAAACTTCTATCTTCTAACTTCACATATATTGAAACTTGGTCGCCGCAGGATAAATTCACGCCAATTTTAACAATATCCGCCTTATTCATTTTCCCAAAGTTCAGCGGATGCTTATACAAATCAACTATTTGTCGCGCTGCGTCATTCATGAGTATACTTTAATACACTCTTTAATGGACGCCACCATAGCGTCTATTTCTTCTTTAGTGTTGTAAATATAGAAACTTGCCCGCGTACTGCCGTTTAATCCCAAATGGGTATGCAGTGGCTGCGTACAGTGATGACCGGCGCGGACGGCAATGCCGGCTTTATCTAATTCCGAGGCAATATCATGAGGATGCAGACCCTCAATCGTAAAGGCCACTAGTCCGATTTTATCCTCCGCTGTTTCCGGTCCGATAATTTTTAATTTATCAATTTGCTTTAGTTGCTCCAGGGCGTATTTAATCAATTCCTGCTCGTGCTCTTTAATCTTATCCCAGCCCAATCCTTGTAAATAATCAATAGCCGCGCCAAAAGTAACTACTCCGCCGATATTCGGTGTACCGGCTTCGAATTTCCAGGGCAGATCATTAGCGATAAAATCTTCCTTAGTCACGGCCTTGATCATTTCGCCGCCGCCGTGAAAAGGTGTCATTATTTCCAGTAAAGCTTCTTTAGCATATAAAACCCCGACTCCGGTCGGACCGCACATTTTATGGCTGGAAAAAGCAAAAAAATCACAGTCCAAATCCCGCATGTCAACTTTAGCGTGCGGTACTGACTGCGCGCCATCTAATAGAACCAGGGCTCCGGCCTCGTGACAGATTTTTATCAGCGGCTTAACATCATAAATCACGCCTAAGGTATTCGAGGCGTGGGTCAGGGCAACTAATTTAACTTTGCCGCTGGATAATATTTTTTTCCATTCTTCCTGTACGGCCGATTCATGAATCGGCCCTACCGAATTATTCCAAACCAGACCCACGCCTCGCTCCTTGGCCAACATTTGCCACGGTACAATATTAGAATGATGATTAATAATCGAAACAATAATTTCGTCTCCGGCTTTCAAATTCTGTCGCGCCCAGGTATAGGCCACTAAATTGATACTCTCCGTGGTGCCGCGGGTAAAAACAATTTCTTTAGTTGATCCGGCACTAATTAAAGACCGGACTTTTTCCCGAACATCTTCATAGGCCTTCGTAGCTTCTTCCGCTAAAGTGTGGATGCCACGGTGAACGTTAGCGTTAATCGTCCGGTAATAATTAGCTTCGGCTTCAATCACCGCCTGCGGCTTTTGCGTGGTCGCGGCATTATCTAAATAAACTAACGTTTTACCACGCACTTCGCGGTTTAAAATTGGAAAGTCTTCTTGTTTACAAAGCATAAATTTTTTGCTGAATTAATTGCCGTAATTCATCTTTAACGGCCCGATCACTGACCATGTCATACACCGAAGCGGCAAATCCGTCAATAAGTATACCTGTGGCTTGTTTAGGCGACAAGCCACGACTCTGAAAATACAACAAATCATCAGGATTCAATTGACTTTGGCTTGAGCTATGACTGGCCTGAACATTATCAGCTTCGATGTCTAAGCCGGGGATACAATGATTACGCACATCGGGCGAAAGCAGAAGAGACTGGTCGTTTAAACGACCAACACTACCTTGAGCGCCCTTAGTAATCTTAATCAAACCCTTAAAATCATTTTGCGCCTTATCGTCTAAAACTTTACGCACAATAATTTTTGATTTTGTTTGACCGACTGTGTGCACGGCATTAGCCAATAGATTAACTTCCCGATCATCATCTTGTATAACCAGAATATATTGCTCTGCGCTGGCGCCAAAATCTTCCAAATAACACTCCTGCTGCCAATTTACTTTCTGACCATTTAATAAAATAGTAATTACTTTCAAACTGGCGTCTTTCTTAATAATAAATTCGCGTTTCAAATCTAAATCCGCTGCCGCATCCTGAATTAAAATATATTCCCACACCTCACCGGCCGGAACCGTGATTTTCTTGGTCTTGGTAATTTTCTTAGATGTTCGTTCAATTTTGGTCGTCATATTTTTGATGCTTCGTGCTGCCCGCCTCTGTCATTGCGAGTCCCGTTTCGGGACGCGGCAATCTAGTTTATCCCTTATGACTAGCTAGATTGCTTCTCCCGCCAAAGGCGGGATCGCAATGACAATAAAAATTAGCCGATCCCCTCCATCTCTAACTCAATCAACCTATTTAATTCCACCGAATACTCCAACGGCAACTGCTTCATCACCGGATCCACGAAACCATTAACAATCATCCCCATGGCTTCTTCTCGGGTCAGACCGCGCGACATTAAATACAGTAACTGCTCCTCCCCGACTTTTCCTACCGACGCTTCATGACTAACTAAAACATTATTATCACTGACCTGAATATCGGGAATAGTTTCAGATACTGATTGGTCATCGAGAATCAAAGCATCACATTTAGACGCGGCTGTTATATTAGTGGCATTCTTAGCCACTTGTAATAAACCACGGTAAGTTGATCGGCCGCCGGCTTTACTGACTGACTTCATCACTACGCGTGAAGAAGTATCCGAAGCTAAATGATAAACTTTAGCTCCGGTATCTATCTGCTGATCTTTATTGGCAAAAGCCAAACCCAAATGTTCGCAGGAGGCACCGCGGCCTTTCAATATACTGCAGGGATATAACATAGTAATTCCCGAGCCGAAATTGCCACCAACCCATTCCATGTGAGCGCCCGCTTCGACAATCGCGCGCTTGGTATTTAAATTGTAAGTATTGTGACTCCAATTTTCCACACTGGAATAACGCAGCTTAGCATTTTTTTTCAAAATTATTTCCACGCAGCCGGCATGCAGAGAAAATCCGCTGTCATATTTCGGCGCACTACAACCCTCAATATAATGCGCTTCACTGCCTTCATCCATAATTATCAAAGTATGTTCAAACTGTCCTAAGTTGCGCGCATTCATCCGAAAATATGCTTGCAGCGGCTGTGTTACTTTCACGCCCTTAGGTACGTAAATAAATGAACCGCCGGACCAGACAGCCGCGTGTAGCGCGGAAAATTTATGATCGCCAATAGGAACGCATTTGGTCATAAAATACTGCCGTACTATGTCAGGATATTCACGAATCGCTTCGTCCATATCCAAAAAAATTACCCCTTGGCTCTGCCAACGCTGCTGTAAATGATGATACACATTGACCGACTCATATTGCGCTCCGGCACCGGCCAGATAAGCCCTTTCTGCTTCGGGAATGCCCAGGCGTTCAAAAGTGGCTTTGATCTCCGGACTGACGCTATCCCAGCTATCAGTGCCCTTAATTTCACCGGGCAATAAATAATAAATCAGGCCGTCAAATTTTAGACCTGATAGATCCGGGCCAAATTGCGGTAACTTTTTCTCCTGAAATAATTTCCAACCCCTTAGACGAATCTCTTTCATCCAGTCCGGCTCGCCCTTATCCTGAACAATTTTCTCAATCAACGCGGCCGTTAAACCGGGCTTGGCCTGCCGCGCATATTCCGCTGAATCGACTTTATCGAAAATATCACGCTTCATAATATATATGCAGTCGTACGGACAACTCGCGAGTTATCCCTACAAATTACCATAGCCGCTTTTTTCAATCATGTCCGCCAACTCCTTACCGCTCGACTTCACAATCTTGCCGTTAATCATAATATGCACAACATCCGGCTGAACTAATTTTAATAACCTGTTGTAATGGGTAATGAGCAGTAGACCGCGATCCCGACTACGGAAACTATTAATAGCCGCGCAAATAGTTTTTAAGGCGTCTATATCCAATCCCGAATCAATTTCATCTAGAATCGCGTACTTGGGTTCTAGTAATAACATCTGTAAAATCTCCAGTTTCTTTTTCTCACCACCGGAAAAACCATAATTCAAGTCACGCTGCAATATCTTTTTATCCATTTGCAACTTAACCATCAGCTCCTCCACAATTTCCAGGAACTCACTCATAGTTAGTGGTTTATAAGTTTCACCCATTTTATTCTTTCGCTGACTTTCCACAGCTGCTTTCAAAAATGTCGCCACCTCCACACCTTCAATTTCCCGCGGATACTGCCAAGCCAAAAATAATCCGGCCCTCGCCCTTTCATCCGTCTTTAATTGTGAAATATTTTTCCCATCTAAAAAAACCCCCTTACTTCTTACTTCTAACTTCTTACTTCCGATTAATGCCTGCGCCAAACTACTCTTCCCCGATCCATTCGGTCCCATCAACACCTGCGCCTCCCCTGGCTTAATCGTCAACGACAAATCGTGAATAATATCCTTATTCTCACCCTGAGCTTGCCGAAGGGCTAATTCTAAATTCTTAATTTCTAAAGCCATAATTATTTCAAATCCACCAAAGTGGTTTTTTTAAATTGTTCTTCTAATAAATTGGTGATCTGGCTCCAATATTTTCTATGACCGCAAGTCTGACTGGCCGGACATTCATGACCAGCGGCCAGACAACTCATTGGTTGCACCTCTCCGTCTAAAGCTTTAAGAACTTCATAAAGCGTCACGTCTTCGGGTCGCTTAGCCAGCTTAATCCCACCCCCCACACCTTCCTTGCTTTTAATCAAACCCGCCTGCTTAAGCGGCTTAATAATCTGCTGTAAATAGCCAGCGGAACGGCGTGTCTGACTTGCCAAGCCCGAAACCGAGCTATAGCCCTCTGGGCTATGGGCTAAAACCTCCATTATTTCCAGGCCATATTGAACCCTGGTAGAAAACTGAAACATGAATCTCCTTCAGAATTCCACGGAACGTGGAAAATCTATATAGAATTCATCCCCCGAAGCCCATTTGTAATGGGCGAAGGGGGATAGAAATAAACTCATAGTTAAGTGCTATGAGTTTAGTAAAATGGCTAATAAAAGTCAATATTTGTCGATTTAGGTAATAATAGTCGCTAATATTAGCCAACTTTTAACTATTGACAAGATTTTAATTATCTGCTATCATAACCTATTCTTTTTTAAAGCCCTGATTTCCGGGGTTTCTAAGGAGGTACCTTCAACATGTAAATCGAATCCGATTAATCCCTGGTTTTTTTCGCCTAGTCCGGCCGCATACTGCGGCAAGACACTACCCTCTCGAAAGGAGATATCAGTGAAGTACGTCGGAATCGTCCTCGCAACCATCATCTTCGCCCTCGCCCTGACCTGGATCTTTACCGGAAACGACTTCTTCTTGTACAAGGCGTTCGCGCCCAAGTACGAGAAGACCCGCCGGGAGGTCTTCGAGAATACCAAGTCGTACAAGCAGGGCATGATCCAAGAACTCCAGGCAATGGAGTTCGAGTACATCAAGGCCGACAGCAGCCACAAGGCTGCCCTGGCCGACGTCATCCTGCGTCAGTCCGCAGACTTCCCGGAGGAAGAAATGCCTCCCAGTCTGCGGTCATTCGTGCAGCAGCTGCGCAATGAGCGGCTGACGACTCGGTAACTCAATACGGCAACCCAACGCTTCCGCTAGGAAAACGTCTCTCACAAGGAGGAAATTCCATGAAGAAGATGCATGTGGCCACAACTCTGTTGCTTCTCGGTGCTGCTTTCATCGCCCTGACCGGCGAAACCTGCAGCAGCGGCTCCAGCGACGATCTCCAGCAGCAGGCGCAGGAAAAGCTCCTACTGGAGGCCAACGCCAAGACGGGGATGCCGAGCATCATCAACTTCCGGGAGCGCAAGCTCCTGAAGCTGATCCTGGAGCTTCGGGATCAGGAAGGTCTCGTGACCTGGACCTACACCTTCTCGGAGGTTACGGGAAAGCTGACCTTCCTGGGTGAGTCCATCGGGTACGGGTTGCCCTACGCAACCCAGTACACCAACCCGGAAAAGCTGGAGTACTACAGCGGCTCAGGGCACTATGTCCTGCCGCAGGCTGATCCGAACGGGCTGTTCTCGCCCAGTTCGGCCGAGGGCACCTGGGTGCTGCTGAAGGACCCGAACAGTAGCAAGGTCGCACCGATCTACGTGGAGCCCCGGGTTGTGGTGTCGCCGTTCAAGCTGACCGGTGACAACATCATCTATCCTGGCAAGTAACCGGTAGATAGTCCGCCAACTGGCGGAGGAGCCCCGGTCACAATGTCAAAGCCAACACGGCTGAGGCAAAGTGATCGGGGCTCTATTTTTTTTCGCCAAATTTCAAAACCCGTCGAGCTCCCACCAAAGGCGGGCAAGCAGCTCGACGGAAATCCAAAAAAGCGAATTTGTCGAAATTCTGTCAAACGGAGCTATGATTAATATCTTGACTTATTTCTATAAATATAGTTTAACATCATTGACTTTGGCTTATATTAGCAAAATCCAAATAGTGAGCCAAATCTACCTCGGGCAAAATCCAGAATAACCCTTGACAATTTTTTTAATATCTGCTAATTTCATCTATTCTTTTTGAAGCTACATTTAGTAGACCTTCAAAGGAGGTGTACTTTCAAAATGTAGAAGATTAGTAAGAGAAGTCACCGATCGTAGAGTAAACCTGAAAGGCCACAAAGCGTGGCAAACCCCACTCCCGAAAGGAGAAAACCGTGCACACACCGCTTGGAGCGTTCATGATCCCGGCAATTGCCGTGGTCGCCGTTCTGATCCTCGTCCTGTCTGGCCGGCTGTGGCTGCGCCTGTTCGGCGTGGTCATCATCCCGGAGGATTCGGTCGGCGTGGTGAACAAGAAGTTCGTCATCTTCGGTGCCAACCGCACCCTGCCTGATGGCTGCATCATCGCTCTCAAGGGCGAGGCCGGCTATCAGGCCGATACTCTGGCGCCCGGGCTGCACTTCTGGCTCTGGCCCTGGCAGTACGAAGTTCAGCGCGTCAAGTTCCTCGAGGTTCCCGAAAGCCAGCTGGCTGTGATTGAGGCCATTGATGGAAAACCCATGGAAAAGGGCCGGGTTCTGGCCAAGGCCGTGGAGTGCGACGCCTTCCAGAACGCCCGTGCCTTCCTGACCAATGGTGGTGAGCGTGGTCCACAGATCGCTATCATCACTCCTGGTAAGTGGCGGATCAACACCGCCATCTTCAAGTACAGACTGGTCCCGGCCAAGGACATTGAAGACAATATGGTCGGCATCGTGACCACAAAGGAAGGCCGGCCGCTGGATACCCAGGCTGGCGACATCGCTGGCAAGGAAGTTCCGGGACATAGTATGTTCCAGAACGGCCAAGCCTTTGTTGACGCCGGCGGCTACAAGGGCCTGCAGGAACAGGTCATTCTGGCCGGCCGCTGGTTCATCAATCCGATGTTCGCCGAGGTCGAGAGCAAGGAAATGACCACCGTGCCCATCGCGAACGTTGGCGTGGTTATCGCCTATGTCGGCGATCCTGGTGTGGACGTGAGCGGTGATGAGTTCCAGCACGGCAACATCGTGAGCAAGGGTCAGAAGGGTGTCTGGGTTGAGACGTACGACCCGGGCAAATACCCCGTCAACAGCTACACGCACAAGGTGGAGCCGGTTTCCACCGCGAACATCGTGCTGAACTGGGCCGACACGAAGACTGAGGCTCATAAGCTGGACGCGAATCTGTGCACCATTAAGGTGCGATCTTCAGACGGGTTCACTTTCAACCTGGACGTTTCCCAGATCATCCATATTCCGAGCAAGGAAGCCCCGCGCGTCATCGCTCGCTTCGGCAGCGTCCAGAATCTGGTGACTCAGGTCCTGGAACCGACGATCGGCAACTACTTCCGTAACGCGGCTCAGAAATCTGACGTGATCGACTTCCTCACGAATCGTGAGGCGCGTCAGGCCGAGGCCAGAGCCAAGATCGCTGATGCACTGAAGGACTACAATGTCGTCGCGGTGGACACGCTGATCGGCGACATCACTCCGCCAAATACACTGATGGAAACCCTGACCGAGAAGAAGCTGGCCGACCAGTGGAAGAACACCTATGATGCTCAGAAGCTGGCGCAGGATGCTCGGCAGGCGCTGCAGCAGTCGCAGGCCATGGCCGACACCCAGCCGGCCGTTGTGGCGGCCGAGCGTCAGGTCTCCATCCAGCAGTTCAACGCGTCCGCGGCCATCGAGAAGTCCAAGGGCGAAGCCGGAGCCAAGACCACCGTTGCCCAGGCCGATGCCATGGTGCTGCGTACCGTGGGCGCTGCCCAAGGTGCCAAGATCACTGCTGTCGGTTCGGCTGAAGCTGACGTCATCAAGCGGAAGATCGCTTCGATGGAGTCCGGCAACTACGCCATGATCGAG
>JAZDLR010000022.1:0-131442 GCA_043801745.1 Candidatus Komeilibacteria bacterium
CTAAATCGATGATGAGTTTGCACTCCACCACGCGGCGACATAAATGGTGGATTAGCCATAATTACATCAAATTTATCCGCCCACCTATCTTCCATTGACAGCGTATCATACTGAAATATCTTAGGATTTTTAAACTGATGCAAATACATATTAACCTGCGCTATGCGCACCATACCGGGGTCTACATCATAACCTTCAAAATTGTTCATTAAAGCTCGACGTTGATCTGGAGTTAATGGTTTTTCTTTTTTAAGCGGATCATCCTTGCCATCATGTTGTTCTAAAATATGCCTATAGGAACTGACTAAAAATCCACCAGTACCACAGGCCGGATCCAGGACTTTGTCATCTTTAGTTGGATTAACTACATCAACTATAAAATCAATGATATGTCGTGGGGTGCGAAATTGCCCAGCATCACCCTGACTAGACATAATAGACAGAAGATATTCATAGGCATTACCCAATTCTTCAGAGTGCGAATAATCAAAATAACTAATTTCCTTCAAAAATAATCCTAATACTTCTGGGGAGCGATAGGGTAAAAAAGCAGATTTAAAAATACCGCGAAATAATTCGGGTAATTGTTTAGCTTCGGAAAATTTTAACAAAGCTTCAGAATAGAGATTCATTCGCTCTTGATTGCCCATGCGAGTATCCATTAGGCGTGTCCAAGCATAGCGCTCCAGATCGCCAACAAAAAATGACGGTTTACCTCCTGCCTTTATGGCCGCTTGATCCATATCATCCATAAATTTATAAATCAGCGCATTGGTGATCTGATCAATCTGCGATGTTGGATTTGGTACCACACCAACGAGAACCTGGCGAGCGGCATCAATATGTCTTTTTGTTTCCGCTGTAAGCATGTGTTAATTCATAAAAGTGTTAAGCGACACGTAATCTTTCACATATTGCGGAACAGTAGATTTATAACCGTTTAAACTTTGGTAATCTTCAAAATCAAATGATGGACAATGATAAAAATCAGCCGGTTGATTGCGTTTCACAATATCACGTACCTGTTCATCGACAATAAAAGCTTTGAAAAAATTCTTAGCTGCCTGATAATGCGTTTGATCAACTTCGTACACTTCGGCAAATTTTTGCCATTCTGATTCTAGCAAGTCATCTTTCATATCAAAGGACTCTCTTTCACCAAACGCGACCTGTAGAAATTCCTTGACTGAAATGCGTCGATCAACATTAAATATCCTTCTAATCTTATCTAGAGTGATGTAGTATTTGGGTTTTTCTAACACATGTTTACGAGTATAATCCTCAGCTCCTTCAACATCTCCATTTTTCCATAACGTTGTCAGCGCTTCATTACCTAACACATCCTCAGCCACAGCGTGCTTAAAGCCTTCACGATCAATACGCATGCCTTCTTCTCCAACCGGAGCCTCATTATACTGAACGATCTGATCAGCTTCCCTTAAATCAACCGGCCCTTTGAATATCTTGTTTCCCTGTTCATCAACAAATTCTCCTTGAGCAGAGGTTGCAGTGACGCCCTTAGCGGTGGGTAATTTATGAACTTGTGGCAGTTTAATTTTTTCATCATAGGGGAAATCATTTTCAAAATATTCACAGGTGGCAAAAAAGTCGAAAAACTTAAATCGGTCCTTCTTGATTGTAATCGTTTCCTTCGAAGCGTAATCAGTATATTCAAACACAAATTTACGGGTACCACGTCCCTTGATCTGCACAAAATCAGTTGGACTAAAGACCGGCCGCATCAGCGCGATATTAAGCAAATCCTGACAATCATAACCGGTTGTCATCATGCCTACAGTTACCGCCACCCGCGTTTTACAGGTGTCATACCCTTCCAAACTCCTCGATTGGCCACCTAAACGATTATTGGCAAAATTTATGGTCATTTGTTGAGCATTTTGTACCTGTGATGTCACTTGCATGGCAAAATCTGATTCACCATACTGCTCTGGCCATTTTTCAAAAGCTAACTTGTTAAGGATGTTGGTAACTCGGGCGGCGTGTTTCTGAGATACGCAAAAAACTATTGATTTTCCAAATAATGGAACATTTTGTTTCTGCGCAATTGGATCGAAAAGGCCATTATCAATAAACGCCTTACACATGGCAATATTCGTTTCCTCATTGAAAAATTTTCGCTCATAATCACGGCCTTCAAATACTTCGTCAATAGCTTCACCCTCGTCAGTAGTTTTGTGCACGGCTAATCCTTGCTCGGAGAACAATTGAGTTGTGATCTCAGTTCGAGCATCGACAATAACCGGATTTACTAAGTAGCCATCTTTGACACCCGCAATTAGATCATAGCGAAATGTCGGCTCACCTGATTCACAGCCAAAGGTTTTATAGGTGCTTAATAAAACCCTACGCTCATACTCTCGTTGTGTGTCAGCCCCTTCAGCATCAAATCCTTTTAGATAATCCTTTGGCGTGGCTGTCAGGCCAAGCTTATATCCAATAAAATATTCAAAGACCACACGGCTATTACCCCCGATCGAACGATGAGCTTCATCAGAAATAACCAACTCAAAATCTGTTGGCGAAAATTCCTTTCTATACCTATCACCCGCGAGAAACGTTTGGACGGTCGAAACCACAATACTGGCTGTTTGCCAGGAGTCACGATTATCTTTATAAATGACACAACGAAAATCATGTCCCAGTTGTTGAACAAAGGCCTTGTGTGCCTGATCTTCTAATTCTAGTCGGTCAACTAAAAATAAAACGCGGCGAGCGTTTCCCGTTTTAAGAAATAATTTGATCAACGCCGCCGAAACCAAAGTCTTGCCTGTGCCAGTAGCCATTTCAAAAAGGAATCTCTGATTACCTTGAGCCGCAGATTTCTGCAAACTTTTTATGGCCTTTATCTGATATGGCCTTAGTTGCTTCAAATTATTATTGCGCAAAAACTCTGATCTAGTATTCTCGTCCTGATACGCTGGATCTTTGGCAAAGCTAGGCATCTGTGAAGCCACAATGTAATTCTCATCAACCTCTGTATCCGCTAACTCATCTGTATTGGGTACATAAGCCTCATATTGTGTTATAGATTCAGGAGTGGGGAAACGCGATATTACATCTGGGTTGCCACGATTTGTATCCCAAAAATAATGAATATTGCCGTTCGACAATATAATAAATCGAGCGTCGGTATTACGTGCATAATTTCTGGCTTGCTCTTTAGCAGAAAGTGGATCAACTGATTCTTTTTTTGCTTCGACAACCACTAAGGGTCGCCCATCTTTATCTAATAACAAAAAATCAATAAAACCGTGTTTCTCATTTTCAAAATCGTCACCTAATTCTGAATACTTAATACCCGGCTCTAACTGAATATTGGCTTTACCTTCTTTACTATCTTCAAAGCGCCAGCCCGACTCTTCAAGCAACTTATTTATCTTAATACGGGCTTTTGCTTCCTTTGGATTTGGCATGTCCCTATTTCATAAATTATTGGCCTAAATCTAGCCAATTTCTGCCCCAATCATCGCATATCCAAGAGGAAAGTTCAAGTTGGGAAGGTCGTGGTGGGCCACCTGCCTGGGTTTGAGGAAAGTGCGGCTTTCGAGCAAACCCGAAACCCTAAACACGAAACCCTAAAGAAATCCAAAACACCAAACACAAAATCCAAAACTCTTCGCCCAGCACGCCCCGCCAAAGGCGAGGCTCCGCAAATGCGGGCCGTGGGAGGCGGATCGGCTTTTATTGAATTATAAGGTGGGCGAAAACAAGTTCAAGGAGTAAGTGAAAGTGGGTTGATGGGGCGGATGGGAGTAGATGGGGTTGGAGGGGTGATTGAAGATTGGGGCTTGGTCGTCCAGCTGAGCTGGATGAGCTCGATGGGGCTTGGGACTCGGTGCTGGGGGCTTGCCCGCTCTATTTGACAAACCCTTTTGGGTGGCATAATATATAGCCATACAAGTAATTCCTCATACGTGGGCTTCCGGATGGTTGCTCATAAACAGCGTATGGGGTTTTGTTTTAGCCAAAAAGTGAGCGTTCCTCTATAATCAAATCCCGGATAATCGCATAATAACTGTCGTCTCCCCGCTCGTATTTTCTGAAAACAGCCCAACAGACGAAATCGGCTACCTGCAGACATTTCTCGGCTTCCGGCGTGGCAATAATGACCTTGATGGCGCTTCTATGATTGCGGCTGATCTGGCTTCTCAGATAATTCTGGAAATTTTCATTAAAAAATTTATTGGTTTCGCGGCGTGAAGCGATTAATTCTATGGGCTGGCCGCTGGTCACAATATTCTGGGAATAAATTCTATCAAGCAGGATATTGGTCACGTAATTATACAGAACCTGTTTCTCGTCACGGAGCTTGGTATAAACCTTGGCTTTATCAAGATAAATAACCATAACCGAGCATTGATATTTGATTAACCGGCGCAAAACCCTCTTTCTGGTAATTGGCCGCTCCTTTACCGCATGCAAAACGCCCCGCTTTTTTCCTAAGATGCGGTGCAACTCAAAGCTGGTCTTCTGAATGATTTTCTCAATTGGCCGCTTGGAAGTAGGCACGAACAAAAAGGCAATAACAAAATATCTTGATGAACCTTTTTTCTTGGAAAAACCCAAGTCGCCGCTTTCGTCCAGAAAAATATATGCCATATTTTTTAAATAAAATAAAACAGGGGGTTCCCTGTTTAATTGACTTCTTTCTGCCCCAATCATCGCACATCTGAGGGGAATTTTCAAGTTTCTCGCCCGTCTCGCCGCATCGCGGACGAGCGGGCAAGTATCAAGTGCCTCCGCCAAAGGCGGATCGCCATTTATAGATTTTAAAGGTGGGCGAAAACACGAAACCCTTCGCCCAGAGGGCGATCGCCGTTAATAGATTTTAAAGGTGGGCGAAAACAAGTTCAAGGAGTAAGTGAAAGTGGGTTGATGGGGCGGATGGGAGTAGATGGGGTGGGAAAGCGACCATTAAGCTAAAGTTCTAAGCTCCCCGCCCGACTGCGAAGCGCAGCGAGGCGGGCGGGTAAGTTCGAAATCCTAAACAATATCGAAGTTCAAAATTCAAAGTTCAATCCAGCTGAGCTCGATGGGTCTTGGGACTTGATAGAGCCAGACAGCACCGAGTCTAAATAAAAACGCCCCGAACAATTTGTTACGAGACGTTCTATTTATTTGTTAACTGATCGCCAAAGCTTCTTTGATCTTTTGCACCACTACGTGGTCTTGCTCCAGTCGGGAAAGACGCTGTCTTACTTCCTGAAACTCACGCTGCATTTCCACTTTGGTTGGAACCAGCTCGAAGCGTTTATATACCTCTTCAAATCGTTTATCCACACCGTCAAAGCCCTGCTTGATCATCAGGGCTAAATCGTCGTTGGTAACGTTATGATAAATGTTTGGCTTAGGCATTGGGATAGGTTAAATTATTAAATTCTGGTAGTCACGTCCCCAATGGACGGGTCAAACCATATCCCTGTTTGAGTCATTCTCTCACCTCAGAGAAAATTTGGCAACTGTTCATAAAACAACTGGCTCAGTGGATCGGGCGGGTTACTAATTTGATATATTTGTTCGTCTTGCTATGCTTACTTTGGCGCTTGGAGGGCTTGGCCCTATCACGGTCAATGTTTTCCAAACCGTAACCAAGTGCCACAAGAACAGCCGAATGTCGGCTTTTTTTGTTTATCATCAAATACCATTTGACAGCCGAAATAGGCATGCTAATATATAGTCATTACCATGAAAAAGACCCTTATAGAGGTTAGTCTCTATCGGGGGCTTTTTTATTTCTTGACACACCATTAGGTTGTGCTATCATATATATGAATACACATAGAAAGATACCTCTTAACGGTTCCGTCCTTAAGCGGTATTTTTCTTTTTATACTCAAGTTTATTTCGTAAATTATCTATAAAAGCGATCTTTTCTCTGGCTGTCCGCCTAAGCAAAGTCGAGCAAGTTTTGTAGTAAGGACTAAGAACCCGGGCCAATTTATCAGCATTATATAGAAATTTGACAACTGAATAAAAGTCACCATCGCTGGTAATTAATATGACTTGATCAAAATTGCCTTCATAGAAATCAGTGATGATCTGCAGAACCATGTCAGCATCAACATTCCCCTTATGATTTCCGTCTGGACCGATAATGACTGGCTTAAACTTCAAAATATATCCATCTTGCTGTAAGCGGGAATACAGATCCTGATTCTCCGGAATGTAACCAAGAAACAAATAGCATATTTTGACACCATATTTTTCCGCCAAATAGACCCGAAATTTTCGATAATCTAATTTCCAGCCCAGACTCTGGATTCCTAGATTTAGGTTCTGACCGTCAATATAGGCAAAATTATTAGCATTTTTTATCATAATAAAACAGGGCTTTCTTCCCTGTTTATCTGTATCCGCATTATTGCACTTCTCCTCACAATTGGCAATATGTTCCAAAATGGAACCAGCTGCCACTCAACTTAACTATCCGGAATTTCCGAATAGTTGCATTTTTTGCAACAGTTGAACACGCCGAACTCATCCCAGAGCCTATTATTCCTATCCCGCAGCCAATTTTGGGGATTCTGGCGGATATATTCCCGGATTTCAATTAGCGCATCTTCATGGCGAATGATGTGATCATAAAAAGACCGATGCCAAGCAAAATCAGGCAGGCCGGATTGATGGATTGATTTGGAGGAAATGGTTTTGAAGGCGCAGATGATTTTAGATAAAAGCATATGCTGGCGATAGATTTTATATCTTCTGCAGGCTGCGGTACGGACAACCCTAGGGTTGTCCGTACGAAATCTTTCGGACTGCCCGAAAAAATCATCTGCGCCCTGCCCCCGATCTTTTATAATTATTATTCCATGCACATGATTAGGCATAATAATGAAAGCATCTAAAGCAATATAGTGCCAGCGCCTAAGCCAAAGCCAGTTCCTCCTGGCAATCCAGCCGTATTTATTTAGCTGCATCCTGCCATTAATGACTTTACCGAAGAAATTTTCATAATTAGCAGTATTGATCGTAATAAAATAATAGCCCGGCTGACTGTAATCATAGCCCTTAAGGCGATTGGCTTTTCTCTGGGGTAAATCAAGATACATAAAAACAAGGATTCTTAGGTCCCTGCTTGCCCCGCCCCGCTCATAAGCGTTTCGCGCATTGAGCGGGCGGTGGTTTTCACCGCCAGAAAAGCGGCTTGTCTAACTTGTTAGCTGATCGCCAAAGCTTCTTTGATCTTTTGCACCACTACGTGGTCTTGCTCCAGGCGGGAAAGACGCTGTCTTACTTCCTGAAACTCACGCTGCATTTCCACTTTGGTTGGAACTAGCTCGAAGCGCTTGTATACCTCTCCAAATCGCTTATCCACACCGTCAAAGCCCTCCTTAATCATAAGGGCTAAATCGTCGTTGGTAACGTTCTGATAAATGTTTGGCTTAGGCATTGGGATAGGTTTTAAATAATTAAATTTCGGCAGACGCGTCCCCAATGGACGGATCAAACCATATCCCTGTTTGAACCATTTTCTCACTTCAAAGAAAGTTTGGCAATTGCTAAATTACACCCCTTGACAAAATGCATATAATATGATAATATACTATATTACCAGGTTGTTCATTTTTTTGCCCAATTTTGGGCTTTAACCCCCATAGGGGGGTAACAGTCGTGAAGCAGATCTGGTCGCGTTTCTTGGATGTTCTCCTGCTGGTTAGCACGAGCCTTTTTACCTGGTGGGCCATTAGGGCCATCATTACCCCCATGCTGCAGCACAACACACACCTGGCCCACTGGAACCCCAGTTTCCTGGCAACCATTGTGGTGGTGTCGGTGTTGGGCCATGAACTGGGCCATGCCTTTTTCATGGAACGCTATGGCCTGAGGACGCGGATCTTTCTGCTCGTCTTCATTGGCGGCGCGGTCATCGATCCCAAGAAGATGGCCAAACTGTCGTGGAGCAAGCAGAGCAACATCCTGCTCGCAGGAGTTTGTGTTAACTTCCTGCTGGGTGTGATTGGTCTTCTGCTTGGACTGTTCGGCATCATCACCATCAGCACGGCCAGCATGTTCGCTCTGGTCAACGGAAGCATGATCATCTGGAACTTGATACCCGTTGGACTGTTCGACGGAGGTCGCCTCGCCAAACTGCTCTTCAACAGCATTCCGGAACACGATGACCTCCGTGTCGCCCGGTACCTGAGTCGCGCTGTGCTGCCGGCTTTCATTGGGCTGTTCGCCTGCGCCGTGATCGACATGATCATCCCTATGACACTCATGGTCTGGGGATTTGGCTATCAGGCCACTCACGATGACCCCGAGGGCAGCTACAACCCTCTGGCCATGACCAGGGAGGACGTGAGCCGGCTGAGCTGGATCTACCTCTTACTGGTCTACGGCGGTGCAGCCCTGCTGCTGCTCTTCGAACTGGTCAGGAAGTAAGGCAACTTAGGAACCCGCGCTAGTATCATCCTCTGGATGAGAACGCGCGGGTTCATTTTTTTTATTCAACAACGACTTGCCGACATTTAGTGCGGAAAGCTAAACTCCCCGAGCAAAAACACGACAATAGTTATGAGGTAAATCAAAGCTAAAATTTTCGCCACTGACCAGTCTTTATGTTTAATAACCGTATAGATGCCGAAAATTAATGACAGCGGACCGGATAAGGTAAAGATAATTGACAAAATATTAGCCAATACTTCTAGCCCGAAATTAGCTTCAATCACCTGCAGATTTCCCCTGATGGCCAAGGCAAAAATAAACTCGAAAATTAACGTGGCGGCCAGAGCCAGAGCGAACCAGATCGCCCACTGACCGGAACGGCTCTGGGGTTTAAAAGACAATTTCATAGTTTATTACAGCTTGGGATAAACGGTGAAACGTTTAGTAGTTCTCTGAAAACAACTATTAATAAAAGATACTGACAGATTGTAGGAGGAATTTTTGACATCATATTTGTGCGTGGAAGTAAAATTATTACCACTATCTAAGGCCGGATGAGTATCTACCTGCCCCCAGGCAACGATAATAGGATCAAAGTAACGCGGCCCGGTACAGCCCGGGTAAGTACCCCAATAATCCATATGGCCACTAACTGTATAGGTTGCTAGACCGTCATTAGTCTCCGTGACTGTAATACTAGGATAACGGTCACCGGTTGGAGTTGTGGGCTCGGGCGTAACTACCGGATTCACCGGTGTCACAGGCGGTGTAACCGGAGGCGTAACAACCGGCTCTGGTTCGGGTACGATTATGGTCGGCGGAGTAACTACTGGTACAT
The DNA here is from genome assembly GCA_043801745.1 of Candidatus Komeilibacteria bacterium. Taxonomy (GTDB): domain Bacteria; phylum Patescibacteriota; class Patescibacteriia; order UBA1558; family 2-01-FULL-52-15; genus JAZDLR01. The sequence continues at coordinate 9,248 of JAZDLR010000022.1, forward strand.
CTACTTGCGGGATTACGGGAATAGTAATATCGGGTACAGGATTAAGCACACCACCCGGAACATCAACACTGGGATTATTGGATCCGGTGTTATTATCGAAAATATAAGACACTGGTGGGTGTTCTTGGATAAACTTCACTCTACCGGGTATCGGAGATGCTAAAGAATTATTATTCTCATTGCTTTCCCTAATCTGTGACTGCGGCGCATCGCCCGTGCCGTCACCCACGTCAACCGTGGCCTTAAATTTGGTGGCATATTTATAGGAATCATTATTACCGCAGAAAACGTCTTTCTGCGTATAGCGCTTATTGCGTCCCAGCGTGCCCATAGTTTCATAACATCCGCCCAAACGCTCACCGAAAATGTTATACCAATCATAAGCCACCCGACTGTTTCTACTCGTGCCTTCCGTACCTTTATTAATAATAGTTACTTCCGGATGCAGATCGCTGCCGCGGAAATTCATGCCTTCAATTTTCAGATCCGGCGCCGGTAGGTCAATCGTTTTCGAATTATTACTTTCATTAGATTCGTGAACCAAATTTGAAGCCAGAGGTTCATTGGGATCCTCTGACATATCTAAAGTAACGCGCAGTTTGACTGCTTGTTCAGCAAATTCTGCCGGACAGGCACGGGCCACGGCTGTAGATGTACGACCCACCCCAAGAGATGCGACTCCAGCTCCGGAACCACAAGTATTGATCACACGATTGTTGCTGTCCAGCCATTCAGAAACCAAGTTAAACCTCGGCGCTGTATCAGCTCTACCAGAGTTAATGAAATTAACATTACCAATGCGTTCGCCTCGTTCATTACGGGCCAGAGAAATTGACGTTATCCGCAAATCTGACAAAGGAATGGTCACTGTCTTAGAATTATTACTTTCATTAGACTCGTGAACTAGATTTGAAGCCAAAGGTTCATTGGGATCCTCTGACATATCTAAAGTAACGCGCAGTTTAACTGCTTGTTCGGCAAATTCAGGCGGACAGGCACGGGCCACGGCTGTAGATGTACGAGCTACGCCCAGCGGCTCCACACCAGCGCCAGAACCGCAAGTATTGATCACCCGGCCGTTACTTTCTAGCCATTCTGAAACCAAATTAAATCTTGGTGAGGTAGAAAATCTGCCGGCATTAATGAAATTAACATTACCAATGCGTTCGCCTCGTTCATTTCGGGCCAGAACAATTGACGTTATCCGCAAATCCGGCAAGGGAATACTGACTGTTTTCGAATTATTACTTTCATTGGACTCATGAACCAGATTTGAAGACTCCGGTTCATCCGGGTTCTCAGACCTGTCCACAATCACCCGTAACTTAACAGCTTGTTCAGCGAATTCAGCCGGACAGGCACGGGCTACAGCAGTTGAAATCTCACCAAAACCCAAAGATTCTACTGCCGCGCCAGAACCGCAAGTATTGATCACCCGGCCGTTACTATCTAGCCATTCTGAAACCAGGTTAAAAAATGAAGGCGTAGAACCACGACCGGTGTTTACTATAATTACATTACCAATGCGTTCACCCTGACTATTGCGAGCTAAAGTAAGTGAAGATATTTTCAAATCCGGCAAAGGAATGGTCACTGTCTTGGAATTATTACTTTCATTGGACTCGTGAACCAGATTAGTAGCCAAAGGATCATCGCTCTCATCTTTATCTATCGTCACGCGCAGTTTAACTGCCCGTTCAGCAAATTCAGGCGGACAGGCCCGAGCCACAGCTGTAGTTACCCTGGCAATACCCAAGGGTTCAACCGCGGCCCCAGAATCACAAGTATTGATCACCTGGCCGTTACTATCTAACCACTCCGACATTAAATTAAACCTCGGACCAGTGGCGGCTCGACCGGCATTAATGATTACGACATTACCGATGCGTTCAGCTTGTGAGTTACGGGCAATAGTAATGCTAAGAACCTGCAAATCTGGCAAATTTTCTGCTGCCGCCGGCGTCAGATTAGGCACTAATAAAAAAAATACCCAGAGCAGCGCGATTAGAAGTTTATATTTCATGCAAATATGGTTAATTAATTACGCGATAATTATAGCATAATTAAAACTATCCGAAATGTCCGGATAGTTGTTTTTGAACAGCAGTGTCCTCCCGTGCCGGTTATTTAACCAACTTGTTATAAACCCAGGCAAAAAAACCAAAATGGCAGAAACCTTCAATGAAGCCCCAGATCACAGCCATAATCACTCCAAACCAACTCACCGAATAGCCATAGGCACTATAAAATTGCGCCAGCAAATCCGCAAAGGGCCTAAGACCGGGAATCCCAATTAGGGCAGCGATTGTCACTAAGCCAAAGCACAGGGCACCATAAATGCCCGCGGCTAAGGCGAATTTGAGAGTATTAAGTTTCATATCTTATGTTAGCTATTTAGATGCTAATTATAGCTTATTTTAGCGTTTATAGTTACCTCTTGACAAGGACATCAATATATGCTATTATGATTTAATACTTAAGTCCTTTGAAATTCGGCTAATCACAGCCTTTTCAATGTTCACCATCCTACCCTACGGAGGAGTCAATGAACTACGTGGAATTTGTTCGGACCAACAACGGTTTTGCCCAGGCCAAGTTGCAGAAGGCCGCTCTCGACATCGCCCAGCTGCTTGACAACAACGAGCTGCTGCCGGTGAATGGAAAGGACGGCTATACGCGCGAACGCCAGGCAAAGCTGCGCAGTCAGGTCTTCGATGACTTTTGCGTCGTCTGCTTCCGGGTCGGTGTGGCTGTCCCCGACCTCGAGCCCGCTCTCTACGAGGGCATGATCGAGGCACCCAAGAAGGAGCAGCTGGAGAAATTCACTGCTCTGAAGCGCCAAGTGTTCCAGCGCTTGCGCGGCCAGAACAGCCGCCAGGCCAAGGAAGCGCGCGCTCTGGTGCGCGCCATGTGCGTGTTGGCTAACTACCTGGAGGACAACTCCTTCAGCGGCGCCAAGCTGGACAACATGCTCGGCGTGCTGAACCAGCGCATCGTTGGACTCGGTCTGAAACCGGTCCGCGACGACTACACCACCCGCGAGGTGCGCGTAAGGTTGGACGGGTCTGATCCCGGCAAGCCGACAACCGTCGTGGTTGTTGACGACTCCAGTGAGGAGCTCATCAAGACCGCACTGGCTCTGGCTGGCTGGCCCAACCTGCAGGTGGTTCTGTACCGGCAGCGACTTGAGGGCGAAGCCTACGGCCTCCGGGGTGAAAGAAAGACACAGGAGTTGAACCGGGCGGCGCAGGAGATCATGGCTTTTAACCCGGCAGTGATCCTAATGGACATGGGTCTTGCTGGTTTCGAGGGTACTGAGCTGGTTCGCCAGCTGCAGAGCCTGAGCAACAACATCCAGTACATTGCCAACACCGGCGGAACTCCTGATGAGCTTTACTCGGTCGGAGCGCTGGAGAACTGCGAAAAGGGACGAAACATGGCCGGCATGCGCCAGGCCATGAGAAATCTGGCTGCCTAACCAAGGCCAGCCTCGGACTTTAGCGGAAAGGAGCTACACATGTTCTTGCTGTACGTAGTCCTCATTCTGGCGGGCTGGGGACTGGCTGGCGTGGCCGCCAACTACCTCCACGACTTTCTGCTCGGCAAAGGTAAGCCGGCAGGTTACGGCTGCTGTGAGGACTGGGACAAGGCTTGGGCTCAGTACCAGCACGACCGCGATCAGCGCGAAATTGCGCTGGTTGCACTGGGTCCGTTCGGCATTCTGCTCATTCTGGCGATCTGGCTGTTCTTCCAGATGATCAAGATCGCCTTCCAGGCCGTCTGCGCCGCCGTCGTTTTTCTGCGGCGCGTGTTCATCAAGCCGAGCCTGATGGCGCTCTAACACTGAGTGTCAACAACAGAACCCGCACTAGTATCATCCATCGGATGAGAACGTGCGGGTTCTTCTTTTTTACAAAAAAATATTACCCTTATGAACCGTAGCGCTGCAGCAGCTCTTCGCGGCTAATCGAGGCCAGAGCAGTATCACGCAGATCAATATCGTGGCTCTCACCCTTTTCCTCGTCAGTTAACTGCCGCACAGTAAAACCCAGACGTTCCAGTAATGAACCACGACTGGCCACAATCCAGGAAATGCCAACTATATACTTGATATCCGGACTATTCTTAACAATAACAGCCAACTCCTTTAATCCTGACTTGATTAGATTGACCTTTTCTACTGCCGGCGTGGTCTCATTCGGCGCCACGTGTAAATATATAGTATCTCCATCAATACCGTAAGCGAGCAGCTGGTTAATGACCATAAAATCCTCGCGCTGCTGGAATTCTCTGCGCGCCACAACATCCCACCGTTTAGGATAATTTTTCTTTACAATCAGCAGAGGCTCTAGTATTTTAAAAACTGCGGCCACAAAATCATCTTTATTCTCTAAGCTCGCGCAAGTGGCAAATTCAGCGGCCAGTTCCTCGGGCGAAATAATTAAAAGTTCGGCAAATCCTGTGAGCCGCTTTTGAATTTCCTTGATTGCTCCGGCCGCGCCTCCTTCTGAGTCATAACTGTCAGCAATTGATAATTTAACTCTTTGGGCCAGTTCTGCGTCATAGACCGGAGATTCTACTGGTTGTTCGGGCATTGATTCCATAATAGCTATTAAATAACTTATTGAAGAAAAAATAGTTCCTTAATTTTATCAGCCTGAATCTTATCGTGACCGGCCAGTAATTTAGTATAGGCTACTTTAGCTGCTTGCTGTACCTCGGCAGACTGTATAACTTCAGGTGGAAAACTATATTTTTCCAAAATATCCTGCACCGTGTAGACGTCTTTGATATAATTTAAGGCTGATATTAAAGCCTCCAGAACAGCTTGCTGCAATTCACTGGCACTAAGCGGAAAGTCCTGTAACATTTCGTCATTAATATGATCATAACCATTAGACAAATTATAGACAAATTGCTCGATTATAGCCTGACGGACTTCTTGGCTTTGCATAACCTCCGGCAATAGTTTACTTTTCAACCTAGCGGCTAAATCCGCTTTTCCGGCTTTAAGTTGGCTGAGTAATTCCTCCTTATAGCCTTTCTGCTCCTCAGTTAAACTGTCAGCGTCAAGTTGCTGTTCTGCACTGTCATAATCCAAGGCTTCTCCAGTTTCAACTTTCTGACTCAAAGTACTAGCTTCGTCTTGAGCTTTTTCCCAGGTATATTTTTCTATCATTGGTCTAGCTGTTAGTTATTGACGTCCACAATTTCCATAGCATCATCTTTGATGTGGACATATTGATTATTCGTGAGTAGAAGTAATGGTACTTGGTTATCACGATAGACGATCTTCAATCGTTCATTCAAATACCTATCTTTAAAATTTTCAGAACCCCAATGAGGCAGAATAGTAAAATTCACAAAGTTATAACAGATTTGGTTTTCCAAATCAGCCGCTTCACTGGCAAAGTAATCCGGCAATTTCGGACCAGCGATTATCGAGCCAGCACTTGTTCCGATGTAGATTTTTCCTTTGTTGCGTATTAGATCCTTAATTACCGCTAAAAATCCTGATTTTTGTGACTGCTCTAACAAATAGACAGTGTCTCCGCCACACATATAAATATAGGCAAATCCTTGGAGATCGTCGGCTAACTGTTTTTCCGCTTTCCCGGTAATAGTATAGTCAGTCACCTCGAATCCAGCTGTCACCAGCGCCTGCCGATCATTCTTAAGCCAGGTCATATCGCTCCGCTCCCATTTGGGCTCTGCGGCTGTATCAATAAAAACCAACTTATTTGACACGGGAAGATCAACTCTCTTGGCAATATCGTGGGCTACCGCATGAATTGACGAGGTAAGAAATAGTTCCATATTAGTAGCAGGTTAATTTAGGCATTAATAATTTCCTCCAGACTTTCTCGCATCATCGCCGGATGGTCGTTTTTATTTTCACTCGTCAGGTACAGGACATGAACAAATCGCCTACTATTCAGGGCAAGCTTATACTAAGTACTTTAGCACGGGCTTGCCATGAACCGGAGCGAACGCAGTGAGCGACTGGTTCATGGCTCGGGGACATGGATTCGAACCATGATTGACGGCTCCAAAGGCCGCTGTCCTACCATTAGACGATCCCCGAATAGAATTCTAGAGATCAGCCGCGCCGAATCCGCCGGCTGGCGGAGTAGGCGGGCGATCCCCGAATAATTTATGACGTAGCAACTATAATATTTTATTAGCTAATTGTCAAAAATAGACGCCGCACCAGTCTTATGCTTTAATTATACTAATTATGACTGAAGCTACCTTAGAGTACCGCGTTGGTCACCGGGAAAAGCCCGGCGATACTGCTATCCGTTTAATTAAACAATTTGCCACCCAAACCAATGACCGTTTAGGTGGCAACATGCTTGATTGGGAAGGGCGTTTACGTTTGGATCAATTTACCTCAGGTGACGACTACGATCCGGATGAAGTAATCCATGATATGGATCATTGCCGCCGCAAAGAACTACTACATACCGGACTGGATGTAGCCAGCGTCCGCGAATTTAAAATCAAACAGCAGGGCATTAATACTGCCGGATTGACTGAATCACAACTGACTGAACAGCTATTGGAAAAAGAACAACTTAACCGCTACAAACACCAAGGCAGTCAGGCAGAAGTCGTTATTCCTTTGATTATGCAGCGGGCTTTGGGTGACCGTTTTGTGATTGTCCGCACCAGTACTTACGACGATTATGAAGCCGGCGTGGATCATCTGATTATTGACCGTGAATCCGGTCAGGTGATTTGCGGCATTGATGAAGTTCTCAGTGAGGCCGCGACAGGAAAGGAAAAATTTAAAATTGAACGGGCGGAAAAGAAAGCTCAACGTGGTGGCACAACGATTAGATATGGATTGACCTTTGACAACGGGCAATTAGTCAAGAAAGAGCTGGATCATTTACTGACCATGATTTTACCTATTAGCACCACCGACTTAGCAGCCTCACTGCAGGAATTAGGCCAGAACGTTCCGGCCGCTGCTTGCCGGCGGATCTATGATTCGCTGCGTACAGCCTTATCAGAACAACTACAACATCTGGGCACATTAAATTTATCACCAGCTATGAATCAGAAAGTCACCGAGTTCAAAACTTTGCTCAAACAATTTCCTTCAGCTACAGCTACCTAAAGATCAGATGCTGCCTCTCAATTCTCAGCACTATCAACTGATCAAAGACTTAACCTGGGACGAGGTTTTTGAAATTTGGCGTGAAAACGAGGAAACCAATCCGGCCTGGATCAATCACTGGCAAAGCAAGGGTTTTAAGTCCTGGCAGCAGTGGCGCCAGACCATGGCTGAACCCTGGGAATGTAGTCAGCGCCAGTGGTATCTTTATAAAGTCAATAATCCCCTAGTAGTCGCTCCCCAGTGGCGCGGCGGACCGTTCCGTACCTGGCGTAAATTTTTCTACCGTAATCAAAACTTTGCCACCTTTCACGACATTATTACCGGACCTCATATTGACCAACATCCGGGCTACCAAAAAATGTTAAGTTTATTTGACAATTTTCCCGGCAACACCACCATGACAGCTTTGCTGACCAATCAGGGCCCGGTTATTATTGAAGGCATGCACCGAGGCTGCGCTCTGGCTCTGGCTGCACTCAATAATAAAAAACTTAATACCAAAATATATTTGACCATAGCTTCGGCCCAGGGTGAAGAATTAGCTTTGTCCGGTCAAAAACCTGAAGACAGCGGAATTACACTAAAATAAGGCCGCGCTGGCCCTTATAACCTAATTCAACAAGGCCTAACAGCCTATTTTTGTTTCTTGGCCGCTCTTAATAGTCCTACAAACAAAGGATGCGGCTTCATTGGCCGTGATTGAAATTCCGGATGAAACTGTGAAGCAATAAAATAGGGATGAACTGATGTCGGTAATTCAATAATTTCCACCAGATCATTATCAGGACAAATTCCTGAAAAAATTAAGCCCGCTTTAGCTATAATTTTGCGGTATTGATTATTAAACTCATAACGGTGACGATGACGCTCGCTGATCCGCCGCGAACCGTACAATTTGCGGGCCAAAGTACCTTCTTTCAACACGCAGTCGTAGGAACCCAAACGCATAGAATTGCCAAAATTACTTTCGGCCAAATTTTTTGCCTGTTTATCATTAACGTGAATCACCGCGTCTTTCGCTTGAGGATCAATTTCCACCGTGTCAGCTTTCTTAATGTTGGCAACATTTCTGGCAAATTCCACCGAAGCCAGCTGCATACCGTAACATAAACCTAAATAGGGAATTTTCTTCTTACGGCAATATTCAATGGCCTTAATAATGCCATTAATGCCCCGCGAACCAAATCCACCCGGAACAATCACTGCATCAAGAGAATCTAAAGCCCTCAGGGAGGCCTTTGGCTTCTCAAATTCAGCCGAATCAATCCAGTGCAGTTCCGGTTTCACTCCCACAGCTCCGCCGGCGTGTTTAATCGCCTCAATTACCGAAATATACACATCTGACAATACATAAGAACCGGAATAAAAATATTTACCCACAATTCCCACCCGCACTTTAGTTTTGGCGTGTTTAATCTGAGACAACATCCGGCGCCATTCAACCAAATCTTTCTTCTTGGTCTTCAAGCCAAATTTATCTAGAATCTTGTTACCTAATTGTTGTTTTTCAAAATTTACCGGCACATCGTAAATACTGGCCACATCCGGCGCCGAAATAGCGTCATCAGCATTGATATTGCAGAAAGTGGCAATTTTTTCCCGCCGTTTGCGGTCTAAAGGATGACTGGCACGACAAATAATAAAGTCAGCCTGAATACCCGCGCTATTCAGTGTGCGCGAAGCATATTGCGTGGGCTTGGTTTTCATTTCTCCCACCTTGGCCGGAATCGGTAAATAACTAACCAGAATAAATAACACATCCCGGGGCGCTTTCAGCTTCATCATACGAGCTGCTTCCAGAAAAATCAGATTTTGATATTCACCGATAGTACCCCCGACTTCCACAATGGTAAAGTCCGATTTGGCCAGACGTGAAGCGCGTTTGACGCGCTGAATAATCTCATTCGGAACGTCCGGCACCACTTCCACGCATTTACCTTCATAACCCAAATTTCGCTCCCGTTGGATGACTGTCGAATAAACGCGGCCAGTCGTCATATAATTGGCGCACGGAATATCGACATTTAAAAAACGCTCATAATTACCAATATCCTGATCAGTCTCGTCCCCATCAATGGTAACGAAAACCTCGCCATGCACCGTGGGATTCATCGTGCCGGCATCAACATTGACGTAAGGGTCAATTTTGATGGCCGTAACGCGGTAGCCTTTGCTTTGTAAAATTTTACCAATAGAAGCTGTGGTAATACCCTTACCAACCCCAGACATTACTCCGCCGACGACAAAAATGTATTTAGTATTAGTGGCCATGAGCTTCGGCTTTAACTATTACGGTTAATATTGCTCGTTCCTGGCCATTTTTTATTGGCAGCTGAAAATGACCACTATGTTTTAAGGCTTTAAAATCAATTAGCTGCTTTTCCTGCAAATCAATGCCCAATTGCAGTTTAACCTGCTGAATGATTTCAGCCGCATTAATTCCGGCGTAAAGGTTTTTGGCACCGGTAACCTTAGCTGCTAAAGAAATCGTCGCTCCGTTTAAACCCTTGATTGCCACAGTACTGACCGGAGCTATCACTGATTCACTAACAATCGGTGCTACAAAGGAATCCCCCACTGCCTGAGCTAATTTCTGCGGCAACAAAAAATTGGCCGCAAAACCATCGCGGACAATCTTGACTTCTCCTTTTTGACCAACATTGGGTATATGTTGCAGGAGCACTACTTTCATGGCTGCTTTTGCTTAATTAGTTCCAGGGCTTTATCTAACTGCGGATCTTTATTGGCCTGCACATCGGCGTCAGTAAAAGGAACAACCACGTCCGGCTGAATGCCCTGATCCTGAATTGACCGGCCTTTCGGCGTCAGCCACTTAGCCACGGTGATTTTTACCGCTGAACCGTCGGGCAATTGTTCCAGATTCTGCACTGAACCCTTACCATAGGACTTTTCACCCACCACTGTAGCTAAGCCGTAATCTTGCAATGCACCAGCCAGAATTTCTGAAGCCGAAGCTGAACCGCCATTAATCAGAACAACGGTGGGCACCTCCGGGGCGCGAACAAATTTGCGGGCCGCATAAGTAGTGTCTTTACCAGCGTCAATAAACGATTCCTTAACTACCACGTCACCCTCTTTGACCCAGGCGCTGGCAATAGCCACCGCCTGATCCAGAAAACCACCGGGATTATTACGCAGATCAATAATTAGACCCTTAGGATTTTTCTTAGTAATGTCATTAAGCGCCGAAATAAATTTCTTCTCCACATCCTGATTGAAGCTGATTATACGAATAGTAGCGATATTACTGGCGTCAACCGAAGAAGAAATCACCGGAATATCAATCGTATCACGCTGGACAGTAATTTTCTCCGGCTTACTATTAGTAGAATCCTTATGAATTACCAGTAGCACAACTGAAGTACCTTTGGGTCCACGTATTTTTGCCACCGCCTCATCAATATTCAGATTCTGAGCCGAGACATCATCAATGCTTAAAATTATGTCTCCCGCTTTTATTCCCGCCTTGGCCGCTGGACTGCCCGGCAAAGGCGCTACTACAACCAGATTACCGTCTTTGGCGCTAATTTCTGCTCCAATACCGTCAAAACTGCCATTCAAATCCTGAGAAAACTCCTGATTCTCCTGGGGAGCTAAAAATAAAGTGTGTGGGTCTCCCACAGCATCGACCATGCCCCTGATGGCGCCATAATATAGCTTTTGCTCATCCAGCTGGGAGCGGTCAACATATTCACCTTTCAGTAAATCCCAAACTTTCCAGAAAACAGAAAAATCCACAGCGTGTTCCTGTGCCAGTTGCTCGCTACTCTGCCGAAACTGCCAAGGATCAAAAATTTTACTCCCCGCCTGTCCGTCTGATAAAGCCAAAAAATAACCAGCTAAAAAAGCCACAGCCACAACCACTAGCCAGCCCAGGCGATAACCCGGCCGCGGTCCTGATGAAATAGAAGTTGGTGCCATAATAAAATAATTACTTCGGTAGTATAACGTAATTTGTGCCCATAAGCAAAGAACAATTAATCTCTTTTGATATTGGCACCTAGAGCCAACAAACGCTGATCAATAGCCTCGTAACCGCGGTCCACCTGACTAATATTAGTAATAGTGCTTTCACCCTGAGCAATCAGCGCCGCAATAATTAAAGTTGCTCCGGCGCGCAAATCATAGCTGGTAATTTCCTTGCCATAGAGCGGAGTTGGTCCGACAATAGTGACGCGGTGAACATCCAGCAAAGTCATATCGGCTCCCATTTTCTGTAACTCCTGCACGTACTTCATACGGCCGTCATACATCCAATCATAAATTAAACTGACTCCGCGGGCCTGTGTCAGCAGTACGGCCATTGGTTGTAGCAAATCAGGACTAAAGCCCGGTGCCGGCATGTCGTGCAATTTAACCAAGGGCAACAGTTCATCCGTCTGGCGAGTCAGCACGGAAAATAATTCATAATGATGTGAAGGATCCCAACCTTCAGATCGTAGTTCAAATTTCATACCAACTTCACGGAATTTTTCTAATTCTAAATACAAAAATTCCCGCGGTAAATGCTTAATAGTAATAGCCGAATTACTGGCTCCGGCCATAATCATAAAAGTCCCGGCTTCTACCGGATCGGGCACAATGTGATAAGTAGAACCTTGAAGTTTACTACTGCCTTTAACCTTGAGTACCGCCGAACCAATGCCTTCAACCTGCGCTCCCAGTGATTGTAAAAACCAACATAAATCCTGAACCTGGTGATCCGAACCGGCAGCAATGCGTATTTCCAAGGGCTGGTCACTACCAGCCGCAGCCAACAATAATAACTCTGTGGCTGTCACGCTAAACTCGCTGAGAATAACCCGCTCCGGCTGCTTCTGATCGCGGACAATATGCATCAGACGCTCTTCGTTCGTAATAGTGCAACCAAATTGCTGGAGCGCACCCAAATGAGCGTCTAACGGCCGCGAACCAATTTGACAACCACCCGGCGTAGAAATTGTGATTTCCCGGAACCGGGCGACCAATGAACCGATAAGAATAATAGAAGCACGGATACGCTTAACTAAGGTTATATCCAATTTCCGCGGATCCAGCGAGTCATTATTGATAGTCAGTGAATGCTCGTCAGTCCAGCTGATCTTTGATCCCATACTGGCCAGCAGTTCAATCATAGTTAAGACATCACCAATTCTGGGGACATTATGCAGTTGACAGTCACCGGAAACTAGCACTGTAGCCGCTAAAATGGCCAAAGCCGAGTTTTTGGCCCCTCGGACCTCAATCTCACCCCGCAGGCGTTGATCGCCTTGAATAATGAAGGAATCCATTGTAGTATGCGTCAATTAGGTTTATGATTGGTAGTATAATGCAGTCTACATAATAGCTCAAGATGACCATTACGCAACGCCGAATTGTCTACAGTCTTTTCTTCCTGCTTTTTTTTATTATCTCGCCCCTGATCGTGCTTTACGCCACGGGCTACCGGCTAGATCTGACCTCGGGAAGTATCAGTAAAGTGGGCGCTTTATATATTAAGACCTACCCCTCAGGCGCCAAAGTCTACCGCAATAATCTATACACTAAGCGGAAAACTCCCACGCAAATAGTTAACATACCCAGCGGCTTACAAACTATTAGCGTGATCAAAGATGGCTATCAGCCCTGGACAAAAGAACTGCGGATTGAAGCCGGAAAAACCACCTTCGTCGAAGACATTGTTTTATTCCGTGAAACATTTACCAGCGAAAAGTTAGGCGCCGGCGGTTCCCAACTAGTCTTATCACCCGACAGGGAACTGGCAGCCTATGCTGACAATAACAATAAGTTAGCTATCGTTAACCTGACTGCCGGCACTATTGATACCAGTATTATTCTGCCGGCGGCAAGTCGCATCAAGCGTTGGTCACAAGATCACAGCCGCCTAGCTTACCAGACGCGCGAACAATGGAATATTGTGGATATTGGCAGTCAAAAGGTTTGGCCCTTAGCCAACTACATTAAGGGTCCAATTTCCAACTTACATTTCGGCAGCACTGGCGATGATATCTGGGTTCAAGCCGGCAGTAGTTTATGGCGACTCAATTTGCTAACTGGAAAAAAGCAGATCGCTGCTAACGAAACCAAAGATTTTTACATCACTGCCGACTCGCTGGTGCAATTATCTTCCGACAACCATCTGCTGCTGGCCAAAATCACCACTAACAGTCAACAGGTCTACGCTCTGCCCGCCGGCGATTATCAATATATTGCTGATTTCCGCAATGATGTGGTTTTACTGCAGGGCAACAATCAATTTTTTATCTGGAGTAATGAGCAGTTGCGGGACACTATTAGCGCCACCCAATTTGACTGGCGCAAAAATAAAATTATCTTAACCAATGGCTACGACATCTGGCGCTATGACACGGCCGATCAGTCCACAACTCTGCTAGACCGCACCGGTTCACAGCCGCAGCTTATTCGCTGGCATCCCAGTGAAAGCTATATTACCGAAGTAGTGGGCGGCCAGATTCAAATAATTGAATTAGACAACCGCGGTGAGAAACGCCACCTGATCACTATTGCCCCCTTATCCCAGGGCGATTATACTTTTGACCCCAAAGGCGAAAAAATCTATATCCTCACGGACAAAGATTTTCAGCAGTTAACTATTCAGTAGTCCCGTTGCCACGGCGCAAACGGGCAATCAGATTAGAAGCCTCCAGTAAGGCGTCAAAAGTCCCGGTATCCAGCCAATGACCCTCAAAAATTTGTAGTTCCAAAGATCCTTCCCGCAGATAGAGATTATTAATATCCGTAACTTCCAACTCGTTTCTGGCCGAAGGCTTGAGCGACTTGGCTTTGGCCACCACAGTGGAATCATAGACGTATAATCCGGTAACAGCCAAATTACTTTTGGGCTCTGCCGGTTTTTCGCTAATTGCTACTACTTTCTTATCAGGACCAAACTCAACTACGCCGAACCGCTTGGGGTCAGTCACTTCTTTGGCAAATATCCGGCCACCCGAGGTAAAACTGGTAATCGCATGCCGAATTTGCTCCTCATGACCTATAAACAAATTATCGCCCAGGATCATTGTCACCGGATCATTGTCAATAAAGTTTTCGGCAATTATAAAGGCTTGCGCTAATCCTTCGGGACGGTCCTGTACCTCATAGGAAATTTTTACACCCCAATCCCGACCGCTACCCAACAGTCTGACAAAATTGCCAATATTCTGCGGATCAGAAATAACTAGTATTTCTTTAATACCAGCCGCGATTAGGGTTTGCAGCGGATAATAAATCATTGGCCGATCAAAAATCGGCAACAGCTGCTTACTGGTAATTTTGGTCAGCGGATACAGGCGCGTACCAGCGCCCCCGGCTAAAATAATTCCTCTCATTCGTTTATTGTTTATAGGCTCCCGACACTATAGCGCGCCACCAATTCTGCTGCTCCCGATACCAATCAATGGTGGCTTTCAGCCCTGATTCGAAATCATATTCCGGTTGCCAGCCTAATGTCAAGTTGCTGGCACTACTGTCAATAGCATAACGCCAATCATGGCCCGGACGGTCAGTAACAAATTCTAGTACGTCATCTGTCACGCCCATCAGCGCTACAACCTTACGCGCCAGGTCAATATTACTCAACTCCTGACCGCCACCGAAAAGATAGGTCTGTCCCACTTGTCCTTTTTGTAAAACCAGCTCTATACCCCGTATATGATCTAGTACATGCAGCCAATCCCGCACGTTACTACCATCGCCGTAAATGGGAACTTTCTTAGACTGCAAAATATTAGTAATCATCAGCGGTAAAAATTTTTCCGGGAACTGATAAGGACCGTAATTATTACTACAATTACTAATGGTTATAGGTAAGCCATAAGTATAATAATAAGCGCGCACTAAATGATCAGCAGCGGCCTTAGAAGCCGAATACGGACTATGCGGGTCATAGGGGCTATGTAAATTAAAAGTCCCTTGAGCCGAAAGACTGCCAAAAACTTCATCGGTGGAAACGTGATGAAATCTCTTGACTCCCAGCTCTTTGGCGGCCGCCAATAAAATACCCGTACCGACCACATTGGTCTGTAAAAAAGGCAGAGCATTTTTAATAGAGTTGTCGACGTGCGACTCAGCCGCAAAATGAACAACTACGTCAACACCCGACATCGCCCGACCCACTGCTGCCGCATCAGTTATGTCTCCCAGAATAAAACTATAGTTGGCCAGGGACTCAATTGCAGATAAATTGGCTTTATTACCGGCGTAAGTGAGAGCATCAAGATTTACAATCTGATCGGCCGGATGCTGACGCAGCCAATAGTGAATAAAATTGCTGCCGATAAATCCGGCTCCGCCGGTTACCAGGAGTTTCATGACCTTAAGACATTCTTGATGGAGTCAGCCATAATAACGTCAGCGCCTTCCTGGTAAGCAGTTGTCGGCCAACCTTTAAACCCATCATTAAAATAACGCGGAATTAAATGAATATGAAAATGCGGCACGTCTGTGCCAACCACATTTACGACAACGAAGTCAGCGCCGGTGGCCAATTTGATGGCTGGTAATAATTTCTTGGCTTTAATAAACAGCTGAGCTAATAAAGTATCCGGAGTTTCCGCCAATTGCGCGTGATGCTGCTTGGGTATTAATAAAACATGTCCCGGATGCACTGGCTTAATATCCAGAAAGGCTAAAGCTTGCTCATCTTCATAAACCTTGTTGGCCGGAATAGTGCCGGACACAATGGAACAAAATAGGCAATCAGTCATTGTTCTGCGGTTTTTTAATGATTAATCTGATAACTGTCAATATAATAATAACCGCTACAGTCGGCCACCACAACCAGTTTGGCAGTACTGCTAAACGGATAATAATTTTATCAACAACCATAACGGCCGCCAGAAACCAGAACAAATAATACCAGCGCCACCAACCACTTAGGCGCTGCTCCTCTACAACCAACCCGGCCACCACTACAATAACTATTGTCAGCAACACCATCAGATTGAGATCGGCTATATTACTAATAATGCCGGGCTTGAGCCATTCCAGGCCAGCTGCCAGAACAGTGGTCAAACTACAGCTGACAGCTGCCTCCAAGGCCAATTGACGGAATTTAGGCTGATTTAACCAAAGCATATAATTCTTGTTGTAGAGCACGCCAAACGGCTGATACCGAAGTTAGCGGCTGTTTATACAGACTAACGGTCAGCGCCTCAATAGTTAATTTATTTACCGACTGATCATAATTAGACAGTGACAACATAAAACGCAATGAGCGCTGTTCCACGGCAGCTGATGCTGGATCAAAAGTAACGCTAGCGCGACCACTACTATCAGCCTGCAAAGTCTGTAAATAATAGTTCCAACCGGCAGTATCTTGCACTTGTAATCCCAGCTGGACCACTGATGGCTGCGGTTGTTGGTAACGGATCGCCACAGTTACTTTATCGTACTTCTGCGGATAGCGTACCCGCCAATATACAGGTTCAGCCAAGACGTCCAGGCCACCGGCTGACGCAGTTAAACGGCCAACCGGATACAAGCGAGAAATTTGCGGACTCTCCTGTTGCCAATCATAAGTAATAACTCGTACTCCCGATAGATTTAAATCATACAGCACGACTAGTGCAAAAAATACCAGAGGGATGGCAGCAATGATCCAGCGTAATACTCTAATCATGGATTAATTCCAATTGATATAAGCCCAAATTTTCCGCCTCAAAAAGCGGCGGACCCAAACGTAGACCATAGTTATTCCATTGCTGATTAAAATAGTCCCGACGTTCACTTGTAACCTGCGGATTTAGAAAATAGACCGGCCAACCAGCGCGCACTAAAGCCGCCGTTGCTTCCAAATAGCCGCTATCGCCCTGAGGTGTTACAACCGCATAGGTTGGCCATAAATATTTATCCGCCTTCTGGGTCATAATTATGGAGTCAGCCGGTATGATTGCTTTGACACGTTCCAAAGTTCTAGTATAAACCTGCAAGTCCCGCCTCTGCTGCCACCACCCCTCCTGCGGCTCCAGCATCACCCGCTGAAATGAGAACAAACCCAAAGTCAAAACAATACTGACGATAAATAATTTCTGATACCGCGGTAACAATTGCCGGCTTAAGCCAATAATAGCCCAAGCAACATAAGGAGCCAATAAAATATAGAGCGGTAATAAATAACGCACATACGAGGTGCCAATAGTCACGGCTCCGGGCTCGGGATTATCTTGTAGGGCCCAGCTGCCGTAATAGCACAATAGAAAAATCCCCACAAAAAGTGTTAACCAACCATAACGACGATGCCGTTGCTCTTTAAAATTATGCCGTAAAGACAAAGCGCCGACCAAAGCTAACAGCAAAAAGGGGAACTGCCACCAGACAACATATTGCTCAACCACCCAAAGTATCAACCGCGGATGAAAACCAAAAGGGAAAAGTAGAGCCGAAACAAGATAAAAAATGCTAGTTGGACCAGTCGAAATTATCTGATTGCCACCGCCCCAAAGTACCGACCAGTGATCCACCACCGCCAGTAAGGCAACCAGCACGACAGGAATCACGCCTAAGGCTGCCAATAAAATATATTTGGCGAACAACCGCCGCCATTCAATGACAATAAAAGTAGCGACAGCAGCTAATATCCAGACCGATTCCGAAGGTCTGACGATTATCGCCCCGGACAGAGTGACTCCCAGCAAAGCGTAATCCCACCAGCGGCGGCGCTGGGAAATTTGGTATAAATAATAACTGGCCATCAGCAACAAACTAACAAACAATACGTTGGGCAATAAGCTGCGTTGAGTATAATAAAGCCAGGCCGGATGAAACATGGCCACCAAAACTGACCACCAAGCCATTTGGGGCGAAAAAACTTTCTTGATCAACCAATAAAAATGCAGCAAACCTAATAAGGCGAAGAGCAAGGTCCAATATGGTAGTAGCACCGTGGAAGTTAAACTACTTAAGAAACCATAGAAAGCAATTAGTCCGACAAATCCGGCCGGTAATAAATATCCGCCCCTGACAACCGCGCTGCGCGGTGTAACATATTCGCCGGCCACCGGTATGGTCACCGGCAAACCCAGCGGCTGACCCGTAGCCAAACGATAGGCAAAATGATAGTTAATAGTGGCATCGGGCGATTCAAAAATCTTGGCCGGCCCCCCATTCCAAATTAATATCAGCTGAAGAACAACAAAAATGCCAAAAATCACAAATAGGCCATATTGTGTCAAGAGTTGAATCTTAAGCTGGTGCCACATATTATCAGTATACCCCGTGAGATAACTGATTTACAAGTTAATAATATCTTGGGCAGGTTGAGCAGAAAAACCTTTTTTTGTCGCAAATAAATCCTGCTTGTGTCTATATTTTATTAATTACCTTTTGTCCGGGAAAAATTGTGAAATTATTGGCACTTTTCTCTAACAGGATAAATATGTTACACTGGGCGCATTGACAATACCATGAAATTTCTGCTTATTTCCGCTGTATTATTTCTTCTGCTTATTATTCCCTGGCCCTGGACCGGCCTTCAGCTCCTGGTTACCGTCCTTTATTTGGCCGGTCTGAGTTATCTCTTAGGCTGCAAATATTCACCTACTAATGAGTTAATTTTTCGTTTAGCTCTAGGTTTATTATTAGTATTGTCATTAATAATGGTCGGCAGTACTATTTTTTTCTATCTGGCCAGCTTAAACTACTGGACTTTACTACTGACTGCAGCTTTGCCGCCGCTGGCACTGCTTTGGCCCTATCAGGCAAAAATAAAAAAAATTATTGAGCCTAGTAATTTAAAGACCCTACTCCTGCCAC
This sequence comes from Candidatus Komeilibacteria bacterium, assembly GCA_043801745.1. Lineage (GTDB taxonomy): Bacteria > Patescibacteriota > Patescibacteriia > UBA1558 > 2-01-FULL-52-15 > JAZDLR01. The sequence goes on from JAZDLR010000022.1 coordinate 28,146, forward strand.
TAGTACAGCTTTTTCTAGGACTTGGTCTACTCTGGGTACTGCAACAACACGCCACGACTGAGCCAATTCAATCTCCCTGGCAAATTTTGCCTGCCTCAATCTGGCCAATCTATACTGCTACTTGTTTACTCAGTCTAATTATCGCCACCAGCAGGAAAACTTCAGCCTGGATAAAAATCCTGTCGGCCAGCTGGCAATTATTTATGAGCATCAGCCTGGTTCTCTGGGTGTATTCTTTGGGCTTTGGTTTTGATCCTTTTATTCATCAGGCCACGGAAAAAATTATTGTGGCTACCGGGACTATCAGTCCCCGGCCGCTATATTACATTGGCTATTATGGCTTAGTTGTCTGGTTACATTACTGGAGTCAAATTTCCTTATCACTGATTGATAGTTGGCTCTTACCCTGCCTGACCGCGCTATTGTTGCCGGCAACAATATATTTTAGCTTCCGCTGTAACTTCCGCAGCGAACCCCGCGCGCTAGCAGTTTTGCCTTTATTTTTTTTGCTACTACCTTATCCTTTTTTTATTCAGTCAACGCCTCAAGGGTTATCTCTGCTCTGGAGTCTGCTGATTATTTTACTTAGTTTTTTTTATATTCAGCGTCAGCAACTGCCGGCTGTCATAATCTTGTTACTGGCTATCGGCGCTTTAACACTGCATCCACTTTCCGGCATCCCGATGATATTTTACACTGCCATGCTGATTGTCTATCACCGCTCTTGGGAAGCGTCTAAATTGCTGCGCTGGCTGCGTTTAACGGTCTATGGTTTATTGGCTGCCCTGGCAGCACTGGCCCTGCCGCTGGTTTTCACTCTGCAATCACAGCTGACGCCGCTAAATACTAACTCTTTATCTTCTGACGGAACCGGCGGGGTTTCCCTTTGGCAACTTCCGGCTTATTACCGCTTTATCCGCTGGGACGACTTACTTTATCTATTTTCAGCTAATAGTAAATTACTGTTTATTTTGCTGGCGTTGCTGGGTTTCTGGTACGTTATCAAGCGCCACCGGGCTCATTATTTTATAAATTATTTAATTACTTATCTGGTAGTGATTGTTAATTATCTACTATTAAGCTGGTTTATTCCTTTTGATTGGCTGTTACCTTATGAGCGTCAATCCTATCCTGAACGAATACTGACGTTAAGTTATTTCTTTCTCTGGCCTTTAGCCTTTATCACTTTCTATTGGCTGACGAAAAAAATACTACGGTCGCCGCGGCTAATGCAAATGATCATTGGATTTTTCCTGGCCCTAACTATGACCATTAGCTGGTATCTTAGCTATCCCCGCTGGGATTATTATGCACAAAATAAAGGCTTCAATACTAGCAGACATGATCTGGCGGCTGTTACCTGGATTCAAGCCCGAGCTGGTCAGGAATCCTATGTTGTGTTAGCCAATCAGGCGGTTTCGGCCGCGGCCATACAAACCTTAGGTTTTCAACCCTATTACCGCGGGCACTATCTCTATCCAATTCCGACTGGCGATCCACTGTATCAATCTTATCTGGACGCGGTTTATAACCGTCAACCACTAACTAGTGTTTGTCAGGATGTTCAAGCTCTAACGGGAGTTTCCCAAGTGTATCTCGTGGTCAACGATTATTGGTCAGACTTCCCTGCCACGATTGAAAGATTAAAAAAAACCGCCACCTTGGCTGCGGTAATTGACGGCGGACGAAGCTATATTTTTATTTTGCCGGCAGGTTAATACAGTCCAACAGCCGTTGCAGATAATTTTTAACGGTAAAGCCAGCGACTGATTGCTGACAGGCTGTTGTCATGGCGCCGATATTTCCCCGACTGTCAGCCAACTTATTGATCAGTAGGTCTAATTGCCTCCAATTTCCGGCTTCAAAAATCCAGCCATTAAAATCAGGCTTTATTAATTCAGCGGCACCGCCAATATCTGAAGATATCACCGGGATACCCAGGCTTAAAGCTTCCAGAGTGACTGTCGGTGAATTCTCATAACAGGTTGAAGGCATAACTAAGATATCGGTGTGAGTCAAAATTTCCAACAAATCCTGACGACTACGCCAACCATAAAACTGTATCCGCTCATCTTGCCCGGCCAGTTCCAAAGCTTGATTTAATTTTGGTCCTAAACCAACTACCCGCAGTCGGACATCGGTCCGCTGTAAGCGGTGAACTAAATCAACTAGCTGCAGAATCCCTTTAGCTTCAGTGATTTGCCCAACGTAGGCCAAACGCAACTCAGCCGCCGTACTGCGCGTCAGGGCGCGATCGGGGAAATCCACTGGATTGCGCACGACCTGCAAGCATTCAGTCCGGGGGAAAAATCCCCGTTGCTGATAAAAATTAAGTAGGAATTGTGAGGGTGAAATGACCATTTTAGGTGATCCCAGCAAACGCCGCATCAAACGGGGATAACCCAACAAATTTACCAAACGCTGCTGCCAATTATTTTCCTGACCTCTGATGATAATGCCCGAAGGATTATACAACTGCACATCATGAACCGTATGAATGTGAATAATGCCGTGCCGGCGCAATAAATAAGGGATCAAAAAGCCGATACCCATAAGATTATGAGTAATCACCATGTCGGGTTTTTCTTTAGCTATAACCGAACGGACTGCTAAATAGGAATGTAAATTAAAAATATCCAGCAAGTGCCAAACCAAACGTATAATGGCCGGATAAGCGTAATCATTCAGGTAATAATAAAGATTCCAGGGATAAAAGCGGTAGACTTTGACGCCGCGCGTTTCGCGCGCCCTAGGCCACCAGGAAGACCAACCGGACGGCGGTTGAGTAGAAATAACAAAAACGTGATGCAGGTTATCTTTCAAACCTTCGGCTAAGGTGCTGGCAATAATTTCAGCGCCACCACGGACAAAAGGCGGATAGAGATTGGAAATAATGCCTATTTTCATACAAATTCGTTATACACCTGTTCCAGCTTGCGGCCAACGACCCCCCAATCGTAAGTAGTCACCACTTTCTGCCGCCCAGCCTCACCGAACTTAGTGCACATTTGAGGATTTCTTAGTAACCAGTCCATATACCTGGCCAAAGTGCCGACGTCTTTCGGTTTGACCAGAAAGCCATTGACCTTTTTTTCAATTAAACTCCGGACCCCGGGCAAATCGGAAGCAATCACCGCAATACCCGAAGCCATAGCTTCTAATAAAACCAAACCAAAAGCCTCCGAGCCGTCAATGGAAGGCAGAACCACAATATCAGCCACGTTATAATACAGCGGCAACTGGTCATTGGCCACAAAACCGGTAAAAATAACTTTTTTCTCCAAACCAAAATTTTGCACTAAGCTAAAATAGCTGGACAACAAATCACCCGTACCCACAATCACTAAGCGGTAATCATCATGAGAAGCGACCATTTGAAACGCTTTGATCAAATAAGTAATACCCTTAAAATAATGAGCCCGGTCTAAAGCGCCGATAAACAGAACAATACGTTTATTTTGCAAACCATGGCGGTCTAATAAACCTTTATCCTTGCGGCGGGGTCTAAAGGTATCAGCATCAACGCCAAAAGGTATTTCCCGGAATTTCTGCGGCTCGCAGACTAAACGATTATGCAGTTGAGAGCGGAGCGCATAATCCAGCGACGAAACCACGATGGCATCCGCACGGGTCAACACGCGCGGCATAATTTCTGCCGTATGCCAACGAAAAAATTTTTCCGACAGACCCTGACCATGGACATCCATATGGTAATGGATGACTAAGGGCGCTTCACTGAAAAAATCCCGTAAATAAATTATTTCCGCCCCGCCGAAAAATGGATAATGTAAATCAATAATATCAAAACCTCTTAACTGCCAAAGTAATTGCGGCAAGAAAGCGGCATTGCCATAACGGACCCAGGGCCGTAAACGCCGCACGCTAAAGGGATAAGTTTGATCCAACGTTGGTTTGGAACTGTACGGCGTAAAAACCGTAACAGCATGTCCCAGTCGGGACAACTGCCAACTCAAATGATAAACAACATTACCCATACCGGCTAAATAGGGCGGAAAAGTTGATACGATGTGCGCAATCTTCATCCCTACCAATAGATAATTAGTAAAACCAACCGGCGATACCAGGCGAAAACCGGATTAGCAACGTATCGTAGCAACCAGGGAGCTAAAGGTTGGAATAATATTTGTCCGGTGAACTCCTGCAACATAACCCGATCGCTGACTTTGCGCTGGCGACCCAATTGCCGCCGTTGTCGCCAGAGCTTGCCCCACTGCGATCCGGAAAATAACCAAGAATAACTTTTCAATTTAGCCTTTAGCCACTGCCGCTTCCAAGCGAAGAATAACTGACCCAGCTCCATTACCAGCCAGGCCGGAAATAATAGAACCAAAGTCCCTAAGCGATAATTTTTGGCTCCGACCCATAAACGGTTACGTTCAAAATAGAAGATCTGGCGCAGGCTGCGCTGAAACTCGTACTGATGATAAACTACGGCGCTAGGTACTAAATAGTTGCGATAACCCGCCAAACGCAAGCGCCAGCCCAAATCTAAATCCTCGTGATACATAAACATTTCCGGATCAAACAAGCCACTACCCAACTGTTCAATTACTTCCGGCCGCAACAAGACTGCAGCGCCAGTACAATAATTTATTGACCTCGGCGCTACGGCAATCTGCTGATCCGGCCAGCCGTTACCCTCAGTGTAGCCGAAACCTAAATAGTGAATGCGGTTACCCAGTGAATTAATCAAACTCTGGTCCGGCCAGAGCAATAATTTAGGCTGCACCGCAGCCGCATCGCTATGCTGCTCCAAAAAATCGACTAATTGGGTCAAGACCCGGTCAGTCAGATAAGCATCCTGATTTAATAAAAAAATGTAATCAGCTTGACCCTGTTTAATTATAGCCTCCCAACCCAACTGATTACCGCCGGCAAAGCCCAGATTAGTTTTCGCTTGAATTAGCCGCACCTGCGGATAGTGCTGCCGGATATAATCAACCGATGTATCAGTTGAATTATTATCAACCACATAGACTAGCCGTTCAATATCCGGCTGCAGAGTTGTAAAAACAGCCGACAAGCACTGGGGCAAATAGGCTAGACCGTTATAATTGACGATCAGTAGGGCGACGGTTTTCATGGTCACGCAAAGCCAGCTCCCGAGTTAAGGTAGTTATTGATCGGTCTAAGGAGTCAAGACGAACAAACAGACGAAACACAGCATACAACAAAACAATGATGGCACCATAAGTGACTACATCGGCGCCTCGTCCAATATGTAGTAAATCAGCCAAACGGTTCGTCAACTCCGGCCACCAGAAAACAACAGCTACAGCCAGCCAAATAATGGTCCAGATCCAAGCTAAGCCCAAAGAGATTCTAACCACCCGGCGGCGGCGCCAGATAGCTACTAACGCCAGTAGAGTAATTAAGGAAACCAACAGTGATAAAGCCATAAATTGTTATTTAATTAATCTCTGCTTAAGTAAATCCCCAATAATACGCAAGCCGCCAACCAGACCCTGTCCATAATCATAATAGCGGATTGTGACCGGAACTTCCTGATAGCGCCAACCGTGACGCTTAATTTGCATGATTATTTCTGAGGCGTGAGCCATGCGGTCCTGACGGATATCTAGTCGCGCGGCAGCAGTCGCTCTAAAAGCGCGGAAACCGTTGTGAACATCCGTTAAGCGTAAACCGGAGGTTAAATGTTGAAAAATCAAAGCTGGTTTTTGCAGCAAATATTTTTTTGTCCAGGGTATATTGTTGACCTGTAAAAAGCGTGAACCCAGCACCAGGTCTAATTCCTCGTTTTGCTGCAAAGGAGCGATCATGGCGGCAATATCATTAGGATCCATCTGACCGTCAGCATCAAAATGTACAATAATTTCTGCACCCTGCTGTAAAGCATAGCGCATCCCCGTCAGCAGAGCCGCGCCCTGGCCGCGATTAAGCGGATGACTTATAACCGTGGTAAACTCCCGGGCAATCTCAGCCGTAGCATCGCCGGAACCATCATCAACCACTACAACTTGATAAGGTAATGTTCGCAACTGCTCCAAAACCGCCCGCAACCTCCGGTCAGCCACGTTATAAGCCGGTATAACAATATAGATTGAGCTAGTGTTTTCCATGAACCTGATTTAGCACGTTTTGTGTTTGCGCCAGAACTACTTCGGGTGTAAAAGCCGACAAACTGGCCACTCTGTTAGCATTAACAGTTTGTGCCAGTGATTGATCAGTCAGGGCTCGGACCAAAGCGTCAACCATAGCCGGCCGGTCGCCAATAGTCACCAATAAACCATTCTGACCCGAAGTAATAATTTCAGCATTACCGCCAACAGCTGTGGCCACAGGTATTAAACCGGCATTCAAAGCCTCCAGCAGCACGTGTGACAATCCCTCATAGGTGCTATTGAGAACAAAAACCCGGGCCGTAGCTAGGCGCTGCAAGACTTGGTCGTGTGACAATTGACCCAAAACCTCAATAGTAGGGCTAACTTGCGCTGCCTTGACCTGGACTGCTTCCAGCTCCGGACCGTCGCCGATCAAGCACAAACGAGCCTCTGGCATCCGGACTAAGACCTCGGGCCAATAACTAATCAACTGCTGGTACTGCTTCCAGGGTACCATACGGCCCACTGACACAATTAGCGGCTGCCGTTCTAACCCGGCCACAACCTTCGGCTCAACCGGAGTAAAAGCATTAAAAATAACGGCTATGTCCGCCTCGGCCACTTTCCAACTTTTAACAATCCCGGCCAAATACTGACTGGGCACTATTACTTTGTCCGCGCGGCGTACCACCCACTGCTGCAATAAACGCATAATTCTTATTCGAACGGGCAGATTCAGAGCGGTTGAAAACTGCTCTAAAGAATCACGATAACCATATTGCACACCAGCCTGTTCCCAGGCATAATCTCCGGTAACTTTTACGGCCACCGGTATACCCCACATACCGCCCAGTATTATTGACTGCCAACCGCCGGCAATAGGATTCTGCGCATAAATAACCCCTGCGCCTTGGCAGACACGCCAAAGAGCCAAAAAATAACGCCAGTGACTGATGATTTTGGAACCGCGCTTTACCCGGATTACAGTAAAAGCAGCGTGAGTTTCGGGAATAATTTCCTCCGAAAAACAGACAACTGTTACTTGCTGTCCGTGATTGGCTAACCAACTAGCTAATTTATTACTGAAAATGGCTGGACCGCCGACATCAGGCGGAAAAATACCGGCAGCAATAATTACGCGGCTCATAAAGATTGCTTCTGCCAATTATAAGTGCGACGCAATCCTTCATTTAAATTCACCCGCGGCTCCCAGAGTAACTGCTGCCGGGCTTTCTGAGCGCTGTAAACAAAACGTTTGACTTCTCCTACAATAGGCTCACTATGACGTCTGATAATTTCTTTCTCGTGCAGGGTCTCCAACATTTTTACCAGATCCATAATCGAGGTTTCCTGATTCGTGCCGAGATTATAAATACCTTCGCGCTCTAAACCTTGAACCAAACCAGTAACCATGTCATCAACGTAGGTATAATCTCTGGTCTGCTGACCGTCACCATTGACGACAAATTCCTGACCTTTCAAAGCACAATTAATGAGCAGACTGATGACCCCGGCTTCTCCGGCCGGATCCTGCCTGGGACCATAGACATTAGCAAAACGGAAAATAGTAACTGGTAAACCGTGAGTCAGTTGATAGAAAAGTAAATAATGTTCCAGGGTCTTTTTGGTAATACCGTAAGGATTTATGGGGTGGGTCTGATCACCTTCTTCGGGACGTAAAGTATGCTCCCCGTAAACAGCCGCAGAGGAAGAAAAAATAAGGCGCGGTTTTCTGGCAGCTGCCGCCTGTAATAACCGCAAGCTGCCAATAACGTTAATCTGCGCGTCGGCAATTGGATCAGCTAAAGCCAGACGTAAATTTTTCTGCGCCGCCAAATGGTAGATAACCTCCGGCTCAAACTCCTCAATGCACTGCTTGAGGTCAGCGGTCAAAAGATCAATATTGTAGAAAACCGCTTCTGGGGGCACATATTCCCGCTTACCGGTGGACAAATTATCCAAAACAGCCACTTGGTGGCCAAGGGCTAGTAAACGCTCAACAAGATGAGATCCAATGAATCCGGCGCCTCCGGTGACTAATATTCGCATAATTCTCAATAAAAATCGGGCTCGTAATCCAATACTATACGAAACCCGAAAAAAATCAACCTGTCAAAGCTATTCTTTTCTATCTCCTATCACACCATAAGAAACGTTAAGCGTCAAGGAAGAACGAGCATAGGCAATAGTCTCCGCCAATCCCTGATCTAAACTGACCAAAGGAAACCAACCTAGTTTATCCTTGGCCAAGGCTATGTCCGGCAAAGCCTGGCGATGGGTAAAAGCCAAACTCTCGGCAAAGCTAATTTCTGAATGAGATTTGGTCAGTTCAACAATCTTCTGAGCAACTTCCAACAAAGTATGAAAAGAGTCGCCACCAAGATTAACCGGATCAGTTATAGCACCGTGCATCAAAGCCACTAAACCCTCGACCATATCTTTCACATAGCAAAGTGATGAGCCGGTAGTTTCGGCACCATGAATCACAATCGGCTGATTGCGCAAGGCGTTATTAATAAAATCCGGGACATTACGGCCACTGGAAAGCATCATGCGCGGACCGTAAGCTGTAAACACGCGGGCAATACGCGTCGGCATTTTATAATGATCACGCCAGCTGCTGACTAATGTTTCGGCAAACCTTTTACCCTCATTGTAACAGGCCCGCGGCCCGATAAAACTGACATTGCCTAGATAATTTTCATTAATCATGTCCGCTTCATCCGGTGGCCGGCCGTAAACCGCCGAGGATGAAACCAACAGATACTTAGCATTGTACTGACGCGCTAATTCCAAACTATTAATCACGCCTAGTGAATTAGCCTTAGCCGTTTCTATCGGCAGTTTAGTAAAGTCCTCCGGCGATGTGGGGCAAGCCAAATTATAAATCTCCTGAATCCCCTGAGCCTTGACTTTAAATTTCTTCAATTCCGGCAAGTCATCCAGTTCCAACTTTTCAGTAATATCATGGCGGATAAATTCGAAGCTGGGAAATTCCAGCATCATCTTAATATTCTCCACATCGGAGGTAATAAAATTATCCACGCAGATAACCTGATCCCCGCGCTTAAGCAAAAATTCACATAAATGCGAGCCCAAAAAACCGGCCCCGCCCAGGACTAGGATATTTTTCCTCTCAATAGGATAACGTACTGTCATAGTTTATAGCGATGGGTCCAATAGTTATATTGTACACTAAAAACTGCCAGCAGAGTAGTGATATAGGACCAGGGCTTAACTTTGGAAGCAAAATTGTTAACCCAGCGGACCGGCAGCTCGGAAATAACCAGGCCTTTTTTACGAGCCAGAAATAACAGCTCAAAATCAAAAGCCCAATCATCCCTGGTCTGCAACTGAAACAAAACCCGACAGCTGGAGCGGAACATTTTAAAGCCGCATTGCGTATCACTTATGCCCGGTACCAACAAGAGCCGGATCAGGCCATTGCCGAGACGTCCCAGCGTACGCTTGAGCCAGGGTTGTGCTACTAGAACATTAGCCTGAGCTATCTGACGTGAACCAATAACAATGTCAGCCCGGTCTAAAGCTGACAAAAACGCCGGCAAATGGTCAATGTCCGTGGAATTGTCAGCATCAGTAAATAAAATCACCTGACCCTGTGCCGCTAGAACGCCACTACGCACGGCTGCTCCTTTACCACGGTGTGGTAAAGGCAAAAGTTTAACCGGCTGAAAGGTAGATACCAGTTGGGCCGTGGAATCGAGGGAACCGTCATCGGCAACAATAATCTCAAAATTACCGGCATAATGCTGATCCAAAAAACTAACCACACGTCGTAATGTGGTGGCAATAACTGAGGCCTCATTATAGGCAGGTATGACAACACTAAGCAACATAGATTAACGGAAAGTCCAAATCTTATTAAGAGAAAAATTCCATAACATGACAATGATGGCAATTATAAATTTTGCCAATAAATCGTTCCAGCTCCAACCACTAACAAAAATAAATAGTAAGACGGAAGTTAAAAACAGACCAACAATATTTACTGACAAAAACTTAAAATACTGCTGTCCCAATGGCTGACTAACCGCTGTCCGGAAAGTCCAGCGTTTATTCCAGTAAAAACTCCAAGCAGCCGAAATCAAGAAAGATAAAATATTGGCCAGCAAATAATAGAGGCCAGTTAATCTAGTCAATACAACGTATACCAGCATGTCAACTATGAAGCTGGAGACACCAATTAACGCAAACTTTGTCAGTTGTGCTAAAATCGGCCAGCGCCGAAATAAGAAGAAATTCACCCACCAACGATGTATTTGTGTGTACCAGGACTTCATTGACCCAATAAGCTTAACGACCAACCACGGCTGTTGACTAATTTGGCTGCCAAGCGGTTCAGAATCTGACCATTGTAGTCATAGGTATCAAGGCTGGTTACTGACCGCTCGGCCGGGAAAACTACCAGGTCAGCCAAACCATCACCCGTGGTATCACCAGCCAAAAAATTCACGCGGTAGGATTTGGGTTTTAATTGCGGAAACATTGGCCAGGTATTTTTTTGTTTGCCAGTGCCAGCAAAAATACGGATATTAGTTTTATTGCCGCTAAAATCAGCCACAATGATATCCGGACTTAAATCATGATCCAAATCACCGACGGTCAGAGCATAACCACCCCGGGAATTAGAATCAAAAGCCATAAACTGCGCTTTGACTTTACCCTGACCATCGAAGATCCGAACATGCGGTCCGCCCTGTTGGCGAGGCATAGTTACAATATCAGCAACACCGTCGGCATCAACATCACCAATAGCAACTAAGCTACCGCCACGGAAACGGTGATCATAAGCTAGGAACTCACCTTTTTTATTACCCCGACTGTCAAAAACGCGGACTGTACTGGCAGCTCCGCCGTTAGGCACTACCACAATCTCATTAACGCCGTCAGCATCAACATCACCAATAGCAATATTATAGCCGGTCCGCCATTTACCCTCGTAAGCCATAAATTGCCCCTTGAGAACGCCCCGAGCGCTAAAAATACGTATATGCGGACCACCATTACTATAAGGAGCGGTCACAATCTCCACTTGCCCGTCACCATCGACGTCACCGCTGGCCACATTAACTCCACCAGAAAATAACGGCGCATAAGCCAGAAATGACGATTGCACGACTCCTTGGCGATCAACGAATGATAATTCTGGCCGGCCCGACAGAGGCGCCACGGCGAATACTTCTGAATTCTGCTGAGCCAAACGGTCAGCTACCTTGAGAGCCGCTCCCATATTCAGTAGGCCGGCACCCACAGCCTGCGGGTTAGAGGGATTAGATGACTGCACATTAACGGCATTAGCGGTAATGATGTTATAAATCGTATCCAGAATCAACTTGGGCGCAATACGTTTGATGTTAGCTATAGTTGCCGCAACCATCGGAGCCGCCACCGAAGTACCAGTCCAACCACCACTGTAATTCTGAGAAAATTGCGTGCTACCGGGAATAATCGGCGCTGTAGAAAAAATTCCGGTTCCAGGAGCAGAAATATCGACACACTGCGAACCGTAATTAGAAAATGAACTGAGGGTATTATTATCGTCCACCGCAGCGACCCCCATAACCTGGTTAGCTCCCGAGGCATCACACACTGGATAGCGGGGAGAAGTATTTAAATCAATACCATAGACTTCCTCGTTACCAGAGGCAGCCACGACCGCCACCCCGTGTGAGTTGGCTCGGGCTATGGCATCAGTCAGACGTGGATCTAAAACCTTTCCCACCAAACTCAAATTAATTACAGCGGCACGATTATCTACGGCATAATCAATGGCCTGAGATAGCACCAGGGTATTACCGGAACCGCTACTATCCAGAGCCTTAATGGGCATAATCTTAACCTGGGGAGCCAAACCAGAAATACCAATACCATTATCAAAACCAGCAGCGATAATACCAGCCACAATCGTGCCATGACTAACTGCGTCACCATTCAAAGCTGACGATAGTGTTGGTTCGGGATCATTATTACCACTGATAAAATTCCAGCCATGGACATCATCAATATAACTGTTGTTATCATCATCAATACCATTGCCAGGTATCTCATTTTTATTCGTCCAGATAGAATTCAGTAAATCAGGATGATTTAAATCAACTCCGGTATCCAAGACAGCAACGATAATCTCCCCGGTGCTGGGGCGTTTCAGTACATAATCCCAACCCTCAAAAGCATTAATACGCTGCAGATAACTCTGCTGCGGTAATTGCGGATCATTGGGAATATAAGCGTAAGCAGCTGGTGCAATTAACCAGCTACCAATAATAATACTACCTAACAAAACGAAGATTTTTTTGTGCATCAAAATATTGTCAATTATACTAGAGTTAGGCCGGTTAATCAAATCTCATTTGACAAATATTTGGTTTCATTTTATATTATGGATGACCTTTATGATTACTGCCAAAAAAATACTACTTTTTCTGGGGGATATTATTCTGCTTTACGTAGCTCTATGGCTGACCCTGCTGCTACGCTACCAAGATCATTACTCCCCCCGATTATACCAAGAGCATCTTTTGCCCTTCACTTTAGTATTTTTTATTTGGATTACCATTTTCTTTATTAACGATTTATATAGTGTCCATTCATCGCAAAATGATTTCCGCTTTTACGGTTACTTATTACAAAATCAGTTCATCAATACTATACTGGGCTTTGCTTTTTTCTACGTCGTGCCTTCAGATTTTACCCACCTCAGACCACAGACGGTATTACTCATCCTAGTCATCGTCTATACTATTCTATTTTTACTCTGGCGGCGATTATTTTATTTCGTCAGCAGTAATTCTCGCTTAGCCAATTCAGTACTATTTATCGGTGTTGACAAAGAGGTGACAAATTTAATCAATGAAATGCAGCGCAAGCCGCAGCTAGGATACAAAGCAGTGGCTCTTATCAATATTGCTAATTATCCTTTGCCGGTTTCCTTGGCCACCATTGGCCAAAAAAGAGATTTAATCAATTTACGCCACTATATTGTTGACAATCATATTGCCACTGTTGTCACGGCGATTGATCAAAAAAACAGCGCTCAGGTTTCCAAATATTTATTTGATACCTTAGATCTTAAATTGCGCTATTATTCTTTTCCGGATTTTTACGAAGCCATTACCGGCAAAGTTCCGGTTACCTCTCTGGAAAAAACCTGGTTTCTGGAGAACTTGACTCAAGGCAGAAAAAAAACTTATGAGGTCATCAAACGATTAGAAGACATTTTTCTGTCCCTGATTTTAGCCATTGTCACCTCGCCCATTTCACTTCTTCTGATACTAATAATCAAGCTGGAATCACCGGGTCCGATATTCTACACCCAGATCCGTACCGGTAGGGGCGGAAAAATCTTTAGGGCGATTAAATTCCGCTCTATGCGCCACAACGCCGAAAGCGCCGGCCAAGCTGTCTGGGCCAGCAAACAAGATCCCCGCATTACCCGCATTGGCCGCCTAATACGCACCAGCCGTTTAGACGAGATTCCCCAGGTAATTAATATTTTGCGTAGTGAGATGAGTTTTGTCGGACCGCGTCCCGAACGACCGGAATTTATTAAAATATTAGGTGAACAAATTCCTTATTATAATGAACGATTGTTAGTTAAACCTGGCCTGACCGGCTGGGCTCAAATCAATTATCCTTATGGCGATTCCATCGAAGACGCTCTGGTTAAACTGCAATTCGACCTATTTTATATCAAGAACCGCTCCTTTACCCTTGACGCCTCAATTATACTCAAAACCATTAATACGGTGCTAAACCGTTCCCTGGGACAATAATGACCCGTCTACAGCAGCAGGCCTATAGACTTTTACGCTGGAGCGAACGCCATACCAAAACTGATATGATCTATTTGGCGCGCGGTGGCTTCTGGCTGTTGGCCGGTCAAGTTGGCGGTGCCTTATTATCCTTGGGTGTAGCCGTAGTTTTAGCACACGCTTTATCCAGAGAAACCTACGGCGACTATAAATATATTTTGTCGGTTCTATCGCTTCTGACCATAACTAGTTTGCAGGGCCTAAGTCCGGCCATTACCCGTTCAGTAGCTCAGGGCAACGAAGGCGGTTTGACCCAAGCTTTAGTCTTAAGAATTAAATGGGGCCTCTTAGGATTAGGTATTGGTATCCTTGGGGCAATTTATTCTTATTGGCAACACAATCAGACTCTGACACTGACCTATGCAGTTATTGCCCTAGCCGCGCCACTATTTGATAGTCTGAAAATTTACGATGCTTTCTTACGTGGAAAGAAATTATTTCAACCTTCCTCAATCCTGCAATTTATCAGTAAAGCCATCACTTCAGCCGCCCTGGTACTGACAGTTTTGATTAGCAAAAATTTAACCATCATTATCGCCAGCTACTGTCTGATTTTCATTATCTGTGAATTATTAATTTATCGCTACGTCAAAAATAAATATGTTCAGAATTCTTACACTGATCCCGCAACTGCCAGTTATGGAAAACATCTCAGTCTCAACGCCCTGGTTGGAACCGCAGCCGCCTATTTAGATAAACTGTTAGTCTATTATCTGCTAGGCCCAGTGCCTCTGGCAGTCTATTCTTATGCCATTGCTATACCCGAACAGCTCAAAGCCGGGCAAAAAGCTTTGGACCTACTAATTTTCCCCAAGTTTGCCGCTAACCAAGCTGACGAAATTCAGGCCGGTATTGTTGGGAAATTTTGGCGCTTATTTCTACTTTACGCCACTTTGGCCGCGGCCTATATTATAGCCGCGCCCTGGCTATTTCAGTGGCTCTTTCCGCAATATAATGACGCCGTAATCTATTCTCAATTATTTGCCCTATCAATCGTGGGCGCGGCAATAAACCCCGCCTTTACCTACTTGCAAGCCAAGAAAAAAATTAAGGCTCAATACCTTAATAATACCCTCACCGCTGTATTCCAAATTGCTATCATGATAGTAATGATTATCCAGTGGGGCTTGCTGGGCCTAATTATTGCCCGCATCATCACCCGCTTTGTCAGCGCCGGATTAAATTTATTCTTCTATCACTACAGTAAGTCATCACTTGACTAACTCTTCTAGCGTCCAAATACTTTTACTATTTAGACAAAAGTTGCTGATAAAGATCGAGCCACTGTTTACCAATAACTGACCAATCATGCTGCTGAGCGTAACGATAACCGGCCTCACCCAAAGTAGTAGCTAAGTCGGGATTTTCCAGCAACCGTAAAATTGCCTGACTCGTTGCCTCGGGGTCGTTTTCAGGCACAATCAATCCTGTCTGACCATCAATTACCGCGTCAGGGACGCCTCCTGAGCGGGCGGCAATTATTGGTTTTCTGCAAGCTGAAGCTTCCAGATAAACAATACCGAAGCCCTCAAAATTTCCCCGGGTCAGACGAGCAGTATGAATATAGATATCACTGGCCTGAAAAATCCCAACCATTTCTTGGCCTGATCGCTCGCCCATAAAGGTCACAAATTCCTCCAGACCTTGATCAGCCACTATTTGCTTCAGTGTAGCCTGCTGATCACCCAGACCAACAATTAAATAGTGCCAATCGGTCCGCTGTTGCTTCACCAAAGCTAAAGCCCGCAAAACAATGTCTTGACCTTTGCGGCGCCGCAAAGCCCCGACTGTCAATAATAACTTCTTACCTGGGTACACCTGGCGGATAGCGGCTGTATCCCGGGGAGTAGTAAATCTAGCAAAATTAACGCCATTATGTATAATGCGGACCGGCCTGGACACGGAACACAAATTCAGAATGGAATCCCGAGTATAGGCACTGGTAGCAACTAAAGCGTCAGCCGCACGGTAAGCGCTTTTTACAAAAAAACTTTCTGGCCACAAAGTAAGGGGTTTAACGGCGTAGGTTCCTTGGGCCCCAATCACCAGTTTAGCGTTCTTCCGATTAGCAAGTTTCTGTGCCAACAGAGCATAAGGAAATTCAAATAACGAGTGAATAATATCGGGCTGCCCGGGATAATTAAAAAAAAGATATTTCAAAAGTTGCCGACTTTTTAAGCGGAATATGTAGTCGGGTAAAACGTAGTCAATATTATATGTTGCGGCAGTATTGGCTCTTTTTTGTGATTTCGGCAGGAGCAATGTAAAGTCAAGTTTATCGGAGAAATAACAACACAACTCGTGCGTAATATTTCCATAGCCGTTAGTAACAGAATTGGTCGAAGAAAGAAGTAGAACCTTCATGAATAAATTCTGACTGATTTTATTGCAGATTAACGCTGCTGATCTTCTTAGAGGTAAAAGCATTAGAAAATTCCACAGACAATATATTACCCAAAGCCGCCGTAATGTTCGGGCTGACGGTGCCGGACGGTTGATAGATTCGTTGCCAGACAGCGGAATTATCTGCTACCAACCAGACCTTGCGGCTGGAATACTTGGGCTTCATATATAGAGCATCGCTCATATCCCGGGCAGCTAAGATTAACAGATCAGGCTTAATTGTATAGCTGCCCTGGCTGCAGTCCATATTTTTTACAACTTTATCCCCGGCATCATAAAGTCCGTCATTATTACTGTCAGCAACTAATTTGAGATGAGCAACACAGCTATCCAATAAATTGACAGTCAACTTATCCAGTCTAACCGAGCTGAAACCGCTGGTACCCAAGTCCAAAGAAATCTGGAGCTGTCCGGGTGTGTAACCGGTCGTTATAGAAGCAGTAGCATTTTTAAAATTATTTTTTAAAAATGCAATTTTATCCCGTAATTCTGCCCGATACATTTTAATATAGCCTAGATAGCGCCAATCACTATCAACTTTCAACCAGTCCTTCAGAAAATCGATTCGGGTCAGATTATCTAAACGGTCATACTCCGCTAAATCATCCGTTAAATTATTATTGTTATCTAGGTAATCCCACAAGACCTCGTTCCGTTGCTGCAAAAATTCCGGATTGGCCAATATCCTATTAGTTAACTTATTACTCTTATATTCCAGCAGAGCCGGAGGAGTAACGCTCAGAGAAACATCCCAAGGAAAAAACACAAATTTCTTTAGCTTCGAATCAAAATACATTCTGATATTAGGACCCGTAGCGTGAGAACTGGTATTTAATACCTGCAAAATCTGCCAGCGGTAAAAGGAATCCATGTCCACCAGCTGCGGAATAGTGGCCGCAAAATCCTTATCGGACAGATTATTAACAGCATCAAGCAAGGCCTGAAGGTCAGACTTATTAGTGGCATCACGGCTCGGGTCTTGAGAAATCTTAGACCAAGCATCAGTAGAATCAAAATAATCAGTCAACCGGGCGGGAAAATCAACCGTATCAACTCCTGTATAAAAATTAACTTGCCCGTCAATTCCCTGCCGCTCCAATAAATCCGCATTGAAATCTTCTACCTGCCAGTAAACTCCTTGTCTCGCGCCATTAACAAAAAAATTGACAAACTTAGTTTGAGGAGCAGGTAAACCC
The DNA here is from genome assembly GCA_043801745.1 of Candidatus Komeilibacteria bacterium. GTDB lineage: Bacteria > Patescibacteriota > Patescibacteriia > UBA1558 > 2-01-FULL-52-15 > JAZDLR01. The sequence goes on from JAZDLR010000022.1 coordinate 45,660, forward strand.
AACTTTTTAGCTCTAAAATTGGAAATTTCCTCAACAAAGTATTTGCGGTCATCCGGGATAATTAAAGCAATTTTTTGATAGCCGTCAAAATAATCATCATCAGGAAATTTAATCAGCCAGGATTTCTTAGCGTCGCGCCAATGATTATCTGTGCCGCCACGATAACGCACTTTAGTTGTAGTAGCTTCATAACCGGTAGCCGTAAAAACAGCCTTTTCAGTCTTTTTATATTGCTCACCCAATAAATTATCAGCATAGCCAGCGGGTAAATTATGATTTAAGGCATACCAATGATTGACACTAATCTTGAGATCATAGCTCTCCAGCTGGGAAGGTAAAAAATAAACGGGCAAAAAGAAAATATTGGATAACTTCCTCACCAACTGAATCTCGGCATGGTAGTAGCGGTAAATGCCCACGCGGCCCAAACGGACAAAACTCCCAACAACCGGCACAACAATAATTATTATTCCCAGAGCCAGCCACAAAATTATCCGGCCTATTCGATATCGCTGACTCGGAGACAAAAACATAATTTTAAAAAAATTTCTCATGGTTGAAAACGATAAATCTTAATGCCATTAATCTCGGAAATCGCCTGTAGCCAGGGATATTGGTCCAAATTCCACTGTTGATCGCTCTGCTTATCCCACAGAGCGTAATCAAGACGATATTGCTGGAAAAATTGACGGCTGTCAACTTTCTGCAACCATGTCAAATAGTCAGCTTTAACTTGATCTAGCTGAGCTTGAGTAAAACACCCCTCCTTACAAGCCCCGGTCTTTAATTGATAGCGGCCAAAAAGATACTCATAAACATCTTTATTTTTCTGACTGACAAAACTATCAATATTTCTATCGTTGGCTCCGGCCAAATACAGATTGGCATACAGCCGATCGCGGAAACGCTCCATAGGAACCAGGTAAAATTCACCCCAGCGTGATAAGTAACTATTGTCGTGGGTGTAAATAGGCAGATCAACGTTCAATTGTCCATGAGCTAAAACCACATCATCTGGAGAAGAATTTTTTTCAAGCCACTGATAGACTGCAGCGTAGCGCTGCGAATCCAAAGCTAATGCCTTATTTTTCTCATAACCCAGATATTGTCTGGTCACACCATTAGCGAAAACCAGTAGCAAAATAATAACTGTAATAAGGTAACGTAAAAAAAGGCTGCGGCCGGAGATAATCCTATATAAACACCAATAAACAAAGAAGATGGTTAAGGGAGCAATGTAATACCAGTGCCAGTGGCCCGGATAAAACCGCAGCCCGGTTATAACCTGTTGGTTAATCAAAAAAAACAGGGCAGCAAACTGACAAAGAAACCAATAAAACAGCCAATCTTTAGAGCGCCGCCCGTAAAAAGCCAGCAAGACGACAAAATCAAGAAATAAAATATTACTCCAAATAAACTGATGAGAGGAATAAAAACCGTAACGCTTCTGTAACAGTGGATAAATTGGATCGGAAATAGATCGGAAAAAATTATACCAATAGGGAAGAGAAATAATTAAAGCCCCGCCCAACAGCCAAAACATTTTTTTACGTGGCAAAGACAGATGAGTAACAGACGGGAAAAAGCTGGCCAGCAGCAATAATACAATCAGACCAAACGCCAACATCCAAGAATAGATATAGGTATAAAACATCAGACCCAAAAATAATACCGCCACAAAATACTGACTATTTTTATGAGATTTTAGCCAGGAATAAAAAAAATACAGCCAGAAAAAAAATATCAACGAGCTCATTTGCGGATTAATAGGGCGGCTATAATCCACAATGGTGTTCAAGCCGGAAAAGTCGGCTCTCAATATGCCCAGAACACCGCCCGGACTTAATATAAAATTCGACGCCAAAATAACTGTTGCCGGGGCAACTAAAGACAACGAACGGCTGCGACTGATCAGATAAAACAGGCCGTATAAAACTAAAAATAACAGCGCAGGAAAAACAAATTTGCCTATGGTGACAATCTGCATTGCTGTCACTCCGAGTATTCTGGCTAACGTACCTTCAATAATTTCCATCAGCGGCGGCTGCGCATAGGGCTTAGCCTTATATTCAGAGAGGTCGGGGCTGGCAATATTCCAATGTCCGTCATAAGCTTCTCTCACCCGGATAATATAGTATTCTTCCGTGTCAGTTCCGGTCATGTCAATCCCCCGATAGCTACTGCCGGCTTCCTGTAGCAATAACAATTGCGGCATCAAAGTCACTAGACCAATGCCAAAAGCGATAATCAGTGCTGACCAATGTTGCTTACAGCGCGCTAGCAATATGGAGAAAACAGCTTGCATTTCTATTTAATTTGAAACAGAAAAAATAGTCCGACCAAAATTAGAGCTATGCCCAGAAACTGAACTGGCGCAATAGCCTCTTTAAAAAAGAAGAGCGATCCTAAAATTATCAAGATATAAACGCCGCTAAGAGATGAGTAGGCTACGGATAATTTAATTCGGGATAAAACATAGAGCCAACAAACGAAAGCCAGGCCGTAACAAACAACTGTTGACCAGAAGTATAGGTTACGGATTAAAAAAAGAAATAAACTGCCTAAGGCTTGCCACTGCAGTTCAAAGGAACCAAATGAGCTCATCAGCTTTTTCAACAGTAATTGAGCGCTGGCCGCTAAAAATACATCTATAATAAGCAATAAATAGGTGAATAACATTACTTTATATTAAATAATAAGCGGTAAAAAAAATTCTTATCACAACTGACACTATTACTTATCTAGAATGAAAACCTGGTAGGGACAAATTCCGCTCCACATAGAAAATGAACTGACCAGCTTTAGGTCCGGCGGCAACAGCCTCTGATACTCCTCTGCTGATCTAATATACTTACCCTCGTCGAAATTATGCATCAAGGTCGTCAACCAATATTTTTTAGCAACGCGCAAATCCTCCATTAATATCACCCGGCCACCGATTTTCACTACTCTCTTAATCTCGGACAATATCGCCCTACTAAGTGTATCATCTAAATGATGCAGCACGCCAATCATCAGAACCTTATCGAAACTCTGATCCGAAAAGGTCAATTGCGTAGCGTCACCGACCATAAATTGATAGGGCTGCTTTCTTTTAGCATAAGCAATATAGTCAGGATTTATGTCCAAACCAAGATACTGCTCGGGCGGAAATAAACGGGAAAACTCTCCGGTGCCGCAGCCAATATCCAAAATACTGCCGCTAATCTCCCGGCTCCAATATTTGGCAATGACTGCTTTCTCGCCCGCGAAATTATTTTCTAGAATCCGGCGGCTGACCTCAAAAAAATACGGCCACCGGGCCAACAAGGATGTAATTTTACTGGCCACTTCGTTTCTTCTTTACGACAATATTAACCCACAATCCGGCTAACTGCCATAAGGACCGAGCTACCCGCGGAAAATTGAAAAACTGTGATTGACCATAAATCCTATGATAATGAGAAACACCAACCTCGGCAAAACGAAATCCGGCGTCTTGAATTCTTTTTACCAACTCCACACAGACTGTGCCCGTATGACTTTCTAACTTAACTACGTCGAATATCTTGCGGCGCATCAAACGGAAATCACAATCAACATCTCGAATTTTCAGTCCAAACATTAGACTGACAAAAAAATGATAAATCTTACCGATTATCAAACGGTACCAGGGATCGTTACGCTTAATTTTAAAGCCGTTAACAATATCAATATCGTCCGTCAAAGCTGCGTATAGCAAAGGTAATTCCTTAACATCATACTGACCGTCGCCGTCAGTATAAAAAACTAAATCCTTAGTGGCGGCAGCAATACCGCTTTGGATAGCCGCGCCATAACCGCGATTATGATCGTGGAAAACCAAACGTAACATTTGATATTGGCTTTGTAATTCCCGTAAAAAATCCCTACTGCCGTCGGTAGAACCGTCGTCAATTACGATAATCTCATACTCATCAGTAAGTTTATCAAGTACCCCTTTGGCATCAATCACCAAACTTCCAATAGTTCCCTTATCGTTATAACAAGGGAAAAATACGGAAATTGAAGGTCGAACAGACAACTGCATATTAGTATTCAATGTCATTCTTGGCCGAAATTAAACTTACTTCTGAAATTCCAGTTACCCGACTCAATTCTGCTAAGAAGGCGTCACTTTGATTTTCTGACAGGAAGCGGACATTAAAGCTTAATTCTAATATCCGGCCGTGATCAACCGTATTAATATTCAATAAATCCTTGACTTTGAGATACTTGTTAAAAATATCCCGATAAACATCCTGTGAAGTCTGGGAAGAATCCAAATGAAAAGTCACTATATAGTCGTACTTCTTAATTGAGCCCAAATTGAATCTGTGCATCAAATATATAACTAAAATAACCAGAACTGTGGAAACTCCGGCAATAGCATAACTTCTGGTACCAACGGCCATACCTAAGGCTAGAGCTAAAAACAAATAAATCATATCCCGAGCATCTTTGATGGCAGTGCGGAAACGGATGATAGAAAAAGCACCAAAAGCACCAAAAGCCCGAGTCAAACTGTCACCAATTACCATCATAATCATCGCAATGATGACTGTGCTCAAAACTAAAGCAGTGACAAAAGATTGTGAATAAGACAACCCTTTATGAGTCTTGCGGTAGACCCAAGCTATTAAAAGCCCTAAGGCTGAAGCAATAACTATATTCAAAATAATCCCTGGGATTTCTAAACTCTGGGCGTATAAGGCTGTAGGTATAATCGGTGATGTTGACTGTGCCATAGATATTATTAGAGCTAATGATTAAGGTCTTGATGAATAAGTTTCTAAGCGGTTGACAGCCTGCGTCCGTTCAACCGAGTAACAATACTTGGAATAAGGCAAAGCCGTTAATTTATATTTCTGAATAATCGCGTAAAACCAAGCAGGTACTATATTATTGTATTTGACTTCCAAAATTATCAGACCCGGATACAAAGGTTTCATTGCTGTTCTGGTGCTATCTAAATCTCTGGCACTGGCGGCACAAATATCGCTATCAAAAGTCACGCGGAAATCTTTTAAAACTTTCCCCTGCAAAGCTTTACGCCGGTAAGAAACGATGAGTTCGGGTTGCATAGAATTATACTCTTTTAACCAAACAAATTCCTCCAAAACAGCCCGCTGCTCCGGTTTTAACCGCTGCTGCAGTGCTTGATAACCTCGGCGTTTAAGTAGGCCCCGGGCCTCATCAGCCGTCAGCCGCAACCGGTCTTTTAAAATCACCATACCCAGACGCCGCTTAATTTCTAAATAAATCGGGGTGGTATCACTTATTGTCGGTTCGTAAAAGCGCAGACGCAGCTTCTTACGGTAATTCAGACCAGCCAGCTTTTCAAAGTAACAAGCTTTACCGATATTGTCCAAATATAGACTGCTAATCAAATAGTCCTTGGTGGGACAGAGCTCAGAAAATGGATCCCAAACCATATAATCTCTCAACTCCGGCATTATCTTCTCGGCCGTACCACGCGGCAGCTGATATTTAAACTCATAGCGGCGGAAGTGGTTCGGCGGAATAATTGAATCCATAGTAAGTAGAGTATATAATCTTGATTCAGAGTTCAATTTAAGCAATAAAAGACCTTTTTGTCAATTCTAATGACCGGCCAACTCCTGGCTACTATTTTACCTTTAGCTTGAGGTCCGGTTACAAGCCACAGCTATTAAAAACTACTTGGTATTCTTTCGGGACAAGAAAATAATAGATAATCCACAGGGAAACGAGATCCGGCTTATTAACTTAGATTCTAACCAGAGCCAAAAATACAACAAGCTATTAAGGCTGGGACGAATAATAAAATACGATTGTTCCGAATTGAGATTTTTTCTCAGACGTTCGCTCAGCCGTACTAGCAAAGCTAGGGGAAATAAAAAGAAATTAATATAACTGGATCGGATAACGGTGAAACCAGCTTGCTGCAATTTATCTATCAACTCAGGTTTAGTAAAACGACGCTTAGTCCAAACTAAACGATCGTGTTCACTTCGCAACCAGTTGTAGGCGGCTTCGCGCAACAATAAGTGACCGCCGGGTACGAGTACACGTTGCAGCTCGCGCAGAGCCCGGTTGTCATCCTCAATACCCTGATGATATAGAACATCCGAACATAACACCAAGTCAAAACTATTATCAGGAAAGGGCAGATGATTAATATCGGCTACCATAACATCAGCTATACCCCGCTTAGCCGCCAGCTCAATTGCCTGGGTCGAAAGATCGACGCCGGTTATTTGTCCGAAAGGTAAAAGTAAGGAAAACATGCCGCCGGTAGCACAACCGGCATCCAAAATTTTTAGACCACTCTGAACCGGTAAATATTGTCTTAAAACTTTGGTGGTAATTTTCCGCATGCCTTTGTGCCACCAAAACCCATCTTCACGTTCCGACATGCCACGATAGACTTCAGACTCCATGCTTAAAAGAATTACAGACAGTAATTATTTTCGCTATCTCTTCTTCCGTCAGGCTAGGATAGAGCGGTAAACTAATGACAGTCCGGTGAATCTGTTCACTAATAGGATAACTCAACTGTGACCATTCACGGAAAGCCGGCTGCTTGTGCGGCGGAACCGGATAATGAATCAAAGTTTCAATACCGTTGGCTAATAAATGTTGGCCGAAAGCTTCTCTCTGCTCTGTGCGTACAACAAATAAATGCCAGACATGCGACTCTTCGCTAGCAGACGCAGGCAGAATCAATCCGGGATTATTTATTCCCGCTAAATATTTATGGGCAATTTCCCGCCGTCTAGCATTCTCTTGATCTAAATATTTTAGCTTAACCGATAAAACCGCGGCTTGCAATTCATCCAGACGGCTATTAACTCCCTTGTAGTTATTATGATATTTTTTGTGACTGCCGTAATTCGCTAAAGCGCGAACAACCTCGGCTAAGTGGTCATCATTAGTTGTTACTGCGCCCGCATCTCCTAAGGCACCTAAATTTTTTGACGGGTAAAAACTAAAGCCACTAGCATCTCCGAGGTTACCGGTCTTCTTTCCCTGATATACGGCGCCGTGAGCCTGGGCTGAATCTTCAATAATTTTTAAGCCATGCCTATCGGCTATCTCTTTCATTTTAGCGGAATAACCAACCTGACCATAAAGATGAACTACCATTATAGCCTTGGTTTTGGGGGTAATACTGGCTTCTAATAACTGAGGATCAATATTAAAAGTATTTATGTCCGGTTCAACCAAGACCGGCCGTAAAGCATTTTCTGTAATGGCTAGAATACTGGCAATATAAGTATTGGACGGAACAATAATCTCGTCACCTTCGTGAAAAATTCCTAATTCCTTATAAGCGCGCATGATTAAAGTGAGCGCATCCAAACCATTACCCGTACCAATGGTGTGCTTAACACCACAATATTTTGCGAATTCAGTTTCCAAAGTCCTTAATTTATTACCCAGAATAAACCAGCCCGAAGCAAAAACCTCGGTCATAGCATCGAGTAACTCCTGACGGTGCAAATCATTCAGCTTCTTTAAATCTAAAAACGGAATCATTATCAAGTTATCAATAAGAAATGAGGTAACGCCAATAAATTAGTCCACCACCTTGAATTCCGGTAGGGGCAAAACGAATTTTGATTTAACGCCCTTTTTACGCCAGCTGTCCATAATGAAGTCACCATAATGCCAAGCCAAGATCAAAATGTAATCTGGCTGTTCTTCAAGGATTATTTTATTATCAACAATAGGAATATGAGTGCCAGGTAAATATTTTCCTACCTTTTCTGAACCCGGCAGCTGAGCAATGTAGGGCAAAAGATTCTTATCTAAACCGTAATAATTAACTAACACAGCGCCACGGCCCGGGCAAGAATCAGCCACAAACCGTAATCCTTTCTTTTGAGCGTCGTGTACTAATTCCATCAGCCGGCTGCGGTTGTCAGCCACCCTGGCACGCCATTTGGCCCAAGTCTCGGGTTTAAATAACCCGGCCCTTTCTTCCTCAGCCAATAATTCCCCTACCCGTGAACTAGTCGGCTGAACCCCTTGACGCGCCACGTAAACGCGAATATTACCGCCGTAGCGGGAAGCCCGCTGGACATCGAATACTTCCATACCATAGTAAGGGAACAAGGTAACCAGAGCTTTCAGGCTGTAAGTGCGGATATGTTCATGGTATATTCCTTCGAACTGATTTCTTTCCAAAACATCCAACAAGTACTGACTCTCGGTAATAAAGATCCCGTCTTTATCCAATAACTGATTCAATCCGCGCATTACTTCGCCCAGAGGAGCCATATGCGCAAAAACATTAGTCATGGTAATTATTTTGGCCTGACCATAATCTTTGACAATATCGAGAGCTAATTTTTCCGTAAAAAATTCCTGGATAGTTTCTATATTATTTTCCGCTACGGCAATTTTAGCGATATTAGTCGGCTCAACACCCAAAGTGCGCATACCATTCCGTTTAAATCCGGTCAATAAAGTGCCATCATTAGAGCCAATATCGACACACAGCGACTGTGGGGGGATGGTAAATCTCTGAATAATATCGTCGGCAAAAGCGCGTTGATAAACTCTTAATGGCTCAGATATACCGCTGCGGTAAGGATAGTCAGCCGGATAAATAATAGAACCGTCAACGACAAAATCCAGCTGGGCCAGACCGGAGTCAGGACAGATCATCAAGCGCAAGGGGTAGGTTATTTCCGGCTGATTCAACATCTCCGGACTAAGCAAAGCATCGCAAGGTGGTTGGTGACCGAGATCAATAGCCTCAAATAAATTTGTGGAGCCGGTAATTTGACAATAATCTAATCTGCCTGGGGCCACATCATGTTCAATCATAAATCAATAGCAATTAGCTGTTTAAATAAAACACTGAAATTATAGTATATTGCGCCAAATTGTCAATGTTTAAGCGCCGAATTGACGATTAAACATTTAGAAAATTCCGAATAATGCTTTCCGCCCTATTACTCCACGAATATCCTGACGCTGCCCTCCGGTACTGGTGACTAATATCTCTGGTAGCTAAACCGACAGCAGCCACAAAAGAAGAGGCCTGATCAGGCTGAAAATAAAATACGCCCGCCTGTTCAGCCATAATAGAACGCAGAGATTCTACGTCGGCTGCCACCAGCGGCTTAGCCGTACTTAAATATTCGTACAATTTTAGCGGCGAGGTGTAGCGCCCGGAAGAACGGTAACGGCCGCTATTAGGAATAATTAAAATGTCAGCCGCCTGCAAAACATCAGGAATTTGCTGGTGCGGCAGCCAGCCTAGCCACTGCACTTTAGCTAATTGATCCTGATAAAGTTGATCTGTCCACTGTTTAATTTCGGCCGTACTACCCCCGGCAATAACCAGCAAAAAATCCGCAGGTAATAATGACAATGATTCCATCATGACCGCCAATCCCTTTTCGCGGCTCAGACTGCCGGTATAAACCAGAAGTTTTTTTTCAGCCGGCAGCCGAAAAAGGCGGCGGCACTCCTCTGATGTTTTCTGAGAAGGAAACAATTCCAAATCAACACCGTCCGGCGCCAGCAGCACCCGCTTTTCAGCTATACCCAATTGTTTCAGCTCGCTAACCAAAGCCTGACTGATGGCGACGAAAAATATGGGACGTCGAAAAAAAAGTTTATGCCACCATTTTAACTTACGGGGAAATTGATGAATTTCAAAAATTACCCTTCGGCCGGTGAAACTCAGGATATAGGCCGAAAAGGGATCGCGTGAATATATTGCCGTATCCGCCGGGCAACGAACCAAAGAAAACCAGACGCCTATCATAAAAGTTAATGACTGCAGCCAAAATCCCAGAACCGGAATCATACCCACCAGATCAACACAAGGAATATTGCGGATAGAAAAAAGCGGCTTCAGGTTATAAAACGAACCAATGGCTTCCGGCTGACTAAAGCGTCTCCGGGGCAAAACCAAAGTCACGGCCATCCCTTGCTGCGCTAAGGCCTGACACATAGCCACAGTTTGAATGCCATGCGCGCGGCTGGAAGGCAAACGATAATTAGCAATATACCAAAGTTTTAACATTTTACATCGCGTCCTTATTGCAACTTCAACTGTACCCGCGCAAACTGAATTTTTAATACACCCCAGTCCTTCCTAAAGCAATCTTGAATCGGCAATACTTCAACCATAAATTTATTCCTATCAATGGCATCAACCACCAGCTTAGCGCCTTCTGTCATATCGCCCTTGCAACCCTCAGCCCAATAATCATCAAAAATCACTACCGTTTTCTCGTTCATGGCTTGCTGCGCATATAACCAATCATTAGCTACCGTCTCGTGAGAATGTCCGCCGTCAATAAAAATAAGATCCATCTTCGGTAGAGAGGCGACAGTCTGAGGCAAAGTCTTTTGCGTAAACCCCTGATAAAGCTCGATCTTGGCTCCGGTTAACGCCAACTTGGCTTGCACTTCAGCCTTGGACGGCGGCATCTTGGATATTTCCTTATCAAAGACTTCGGGATTCATCTCTTCAAACAGGTCATAGCCGTAATACTCCACCGCCGGGCTAAATTTCTGAGCTAACCTAATCATAGCCAGGGCTCGCTGGCCATTCCAAGTGCCAATTTCCATAAGACGTGTAGCGTGATTTCTCTTAATTGTTTGAAAAAGATACTGATAACGCTGCGCCCCCAAAGAACGGCCTAAAAGTTTCTTAATAATGTTCTTAATTGTTCCCATTGATCTGTAATATCGCTTAATAACTTTTCTTAGATTCCTGCAGCCTGGCCAGATCAGCATCAACCATCATTTTGACCAACTGCTCAAAATGAACTTTTGGTTCCCAATGCAATTCTTTCCTGGCCTTAGAAGCATCGCCGCGTAAATGATAGACTTCGGCCGGCCGCAAAAATTGTTTATCCAGCTTAACATATTTCTTCCAATCCAAGTCCAAATAACCAAAGGCGACTTCCACAAACTCCTGAACCGTATGCGGTTCACCGGTAGCAATGACGTAATCTTGGGGCACTTCTTGCTGCATCATCAGCCACATAGCCTCCACATAATCGCCCGCAAACCCCCAATCCCGCTTGGCTTCAAGATTACCCAGGAGTAATTCCTGACCCAATCCCAATTTAATTCGCGCAGCAGCGTCAGTAATTTTGCGGGTAACGAATTCCAGTCCCCGACGCGGAGATTCATGGTTAAACAGAATACCCGAAACAGTAAACATATTGTACGACTCCCGGTAGTTAATAGTAATCCAATGAGCATACAGCTTAGCCACACCATAGGGACTGCGCGGATAAAAAGGAGTTGTTTCTTTCTGTGGCACCTCTTGTACCTTTCCGAACATCTCAGAAGAAGAAGCCTGATAAAATTTTACTTTAGGGTTCACTTGGCGCACGGCTTCTAATAGATTAGTAACTCCTAACCCCGTTACGTAGCCAGTATAAACCGGCTGTTTCCAGGACTCGGCCACAAACGACTGCGCCGCTAAATTATATATTTCTTCCGCTTCAGAATAGCGTACGGCATTAACCAGGGAGCCAAAATCTGACAAATCACCGGATATCAATTCTATCTGATCAAGAATAGGTTTAATATTTCCGTAGCTCTTTTGACTGCTTCTCCGCTCCAAACCATACACCTTATAACCTTTGGTCAATAAGAGCTCCGCTAAATACGAACCGTCCTGACCAGTAATGCCGGTAATTAAAGCTTTTTTTTGCTTAGTAGTATTCATACAAATAAATATAAAGGCAAATTATTTTTTTCCCTGATAATATACAGCGCTATGAATCGGGCTACCTTGCGAAAGAAAATAACCGCTTTCCACTTCAGCAAAATCCTTCATCCACTCCCGCAAACCCAGCTGGGTTACCCGCCAATAATCCTGGGGTGAGGGATGAAAGGGTTGACAAAAGGGGACTTCAATCCAAATCTCGCCACCCGGCTTCAACACACGCCGTAGCTCGGCAATGGCACGCCCGGGGTCGGGAACATGTTCTAACACCGCCGCACAAACCACCACATCAAAGACCTCATCCGGAAACTCCAGGTTCATTATATCATAGTGAAAATCAATATAATCAGACTTATCATATAAATCAACACTAACCCAAGCAGGCGAAAATTTCTGTTTGCGTACACCAATTTGTAAACCTTTTCGCTCCTTAAAACGTTCAACCAATTTATAGAATGAGGCGTCTCTAGCTGAACGGTCATCCTTGATTAATCTAGAAAAAGTCTGACGGTATAAATGAAAGTACCATCCACTGGGAAAATATTTAATAATAATTTGTTTAATTGTCTTCAGCATCTTATTTAATAATACAATAATTATATCCGCTCCTCATAAGCGCCGCTTAATTCGTGATATATTTTTTCATAGCCCTGACGCATCATACTCCAATCCAGCTGCTGACTAAAGGTCCGCGAGTTCAGGCTTAAGGTTTGCTTGAGTTCGGAATTAGTCAAAATTTTCCGCACCGCGGCTTTAGCTGACTCCGGATCAGCTGGTGACACCAAATAGCCGTTAAAATCCTGCTGCAGAGCATCCTCGGCTCCGCTGTCTGTCGCTCCAATAACTGGTAAACCAAAACAGGCCGCTTCCACATAAACTAAACCAAAACCCTCAATATCGAAATTGTCATTTTGCGGCAGTAGCAGAAATAACTCGGCCGCCGAATACAGCTTAGCCAATTCTTGATCACTAATATTGTTTAAAATGATAACGGCATCTTCTAAATTGTAATCCCTAATATAGGCCTGCATTTTTTGCCAATACTCTCCGCCGCCGCTACCGACAATAACATATTTTAATAAAGGAAACTCCTCCCTCAGCCGAACAAAAACTTGCAAACTCTGCAAATACCCCTTGCGTGGCTTGAGCCGGCCAACGGATAATATAAAAGGCGATAACTTGGCATATTCATTGGGCTGACCGGAGATAGACGCGGCTAAAGAAAGAAAATGGATCCGGTCAATACCCGGCCTGATGATTTCTACCTGCAAACCCGGAACTTTTTTAACAATCTCTCGGGCAGTAAAAGAACTAATAGCAATAACTCTCTCCGCCCGTCGATATACCCCAGATAAAAGCCAACGGGACCAGTAAGATTGCAGCGGCTTAACTGAACCACTACCCACAACGGTGATAATAATCGGCTTATGCAATCCCCAGGCTAATATAGCGGCCAATAAACCGTAAGGTAAACCGTCAAAAACGTGGATCAAATCGCAGCGACGAATAAGCGAGCGTAATTGAAAAAACTTACCGAGGATAACCAATTTATTGGTTCCGATGACCAGACAATTCTCGTCGGCGCCAACAGCAGATTTAACCAAAATAGTCTGCTGCAAATCCGGCACCGCCAATTTTAATTGGCTAATCAGTTCACGACTAAAGCGACCGCCGCCATTTTTATAATCAAGATTATCAGTCAAATAAACTACTTTCATAATTGTTTATATTGCTGTACAACTTTAGTTATTAACGCATCAATATTATGCTCATTAACAATCAATTCTCTTAACTTGCTCTGAAGTAATAAGCGATCCTCTGCCGACAACTGCAGGATTATTTCGGCCTTATTCAGCAGATCCGCATAGCTCTCAGCAAATAAATTTTCGTTAATATTATGGAAAAAATTTCGATAGGCGGTGTTGGTGGTTATAACGATTGTGCCACAGGCCATGGCTTCCAACACGACTTTATCTAAGCTGCCTGTCCGACTACAATTAACGAATAAGTCAGCGCCAGAATAAACCGCCGGTAATTCAATATTAGGCACCGCGGCAATAAATTCGACAAAATCAGCTAAACCCTCCTGCTTAATCTTCTGCTCTAACCCACGTAAATACTGATCGTCTCCCGGCCGTGAAGTCTGCCCAACTAAGCGTAAGCGGACCTGCGGATATCCCAACTGGTGCAAATCTTTCACGAGATCGATTAACCACTCTAGATTTTTACTCGGCGTTGTCCGCCCAACAGTTACTAGCGTAAATAATTGACCGGGCGTTTTTGGTTTAAAGCTGAATAATTCAGTATCAATACCCTGATGTAATACCAGCATTTTTTTCGAGGCCAAACGGAATCCTTCAGCTGATGAAGTAGCCACGACATTGACCAGACGTTCCATTAAACGCACTTTCCAGCTGACGGCGCCATGCGCATACCAGCTGATTAATTTTTTTTGAAATAGTCTAGCCCAGGGTGCGATCAAAATGGCGTATTCCGGATTCTGATGCGTCCAGACGCCATCAATGTGCGGCACAATCTTACCGGCTAATAACTGAAACCGCCAAAATTCCCGCCAGCGATTTTTGCCACACTCCTTACCCAGAGAATAAACCTGACAGTTGGCCGGTAAATCGGAAATATCTCCCCTTTCTAAACAAATGACATCTAACTGATCAACTAACCGAGCAATCTTTTTCACCCATTGATAACTAAAGCCCGCTAAAGCGTCCTGTCGGTCAATTTTTCTGGTAATATACAGCAATTTCATCACTTCGTAAGAAAAATATTATAGCCGCTGGTCTGATTGGTGCTAGTTTTATGTAGCCACCTATCTAATAACCGCGTCAGTCCGCGTGTCAGACGCGATAACTTAACCGGATACAATTTATTAACCGTTTCCAGGGCGCCGCGCACATTAACTGATTCAAAACCGGAAAATTCGCGTAATAAATAGCGCGCACCCTCAATCGTGTAGCGATAAAAATCCCCATAATAACCTGGCAGAGGATGATAATAATAGAGAAACGGCAAATATATATAGGCGTAACCCCCGGGTTTAAGTACACGATGAATTTCTCGCGCGGCTTTCTGCGGTTCTTCCACGTGCTCTAAAACAGCAATACAAATGACCGCCTCAACTGAATTATCAGCTAAAGGTAACTGATGGATATCGCCGACAATATCCGGATGAAAATCAGCCACCTTGTCCACTATTTTATAATTCACGCTGTTAATTTTATCTTTTAACCATAAACGCTGTTGCTCGCACCGATTACCCTGACCTGGCTGAATTCTTAATCCTCCGCCAATATCAATAATATCTTTTTTTTCTTCAAAAATTTTGGTTAACTTTTCAACTTCAAATTTTTCCCAGGGTGTCATGACAAATTATTTTCAGCTAGCTTTTGCCACAAATTAATTATTTCAGAAATATTTCTCTCCCGGTCAAAGCGTTGTCGATACTGTCGCGCCGCCATCTGACCAAGACGATCACGTTCAGTTTTATCCGTTAAAAGCCTGTCAATAACTTCTACGGTTGATGACAAATCATTAAGTGGCACAACAACTCCTGTCTGACCGTCTTCAATGATTGTCCCGGCACCCAGTGTAGCCGACGCCACCGTTGCCACGCCGGCCGCGCCAGCTTCAATAATAACCTTGCCAAAGCTCTCATTAGTAGATAGCAGTAGCAATAAATAGGCCTGTTGATAATAATCCACTAACTGCTCCGGCGTTTTATCGCCCTGGAAAAATACCACCCCATCTAAACCCAGCCGGTGGCTTTGACGTTTGATATCTTCCTCCAGCGGTCCTGATCCAATGATAGAAAGGTTGAAATCCTGCCTTTTCTGCCGTAATTCAGCCATAACCCGCAGCATAAAATCTAAATTTTTAGCTGCCACTAAACGCCCGACAAAAAGTAAAGTCTTAACAGCGCTTTCCGGCTTATTAATTACTGCGGAAAAACGTTCAACATCAACCGGCGTGTTAATAACAACAATTTTGTCAGCCGCCACACCCAGCTGCCGCACAGCTGCTACCAACCGATCAGAAACTACGCGGACAATATCCGCACGCGGCAGTACCCGGGATTGAATCCGGGCAAAGAGCTGGTTTTTCCAGGATTCAGCTAACCACTGACGATTACCGATAAAGTCACCGTGCAGATGAACCTCCAAGGGCAGCTGAAACTTTTTCTTCAGCCACCAGCCCAACAAACCGGTAGCGTGCGGATCTTGCGTATCGATCAGATCATAAGGCCGTTGGCGCAAAAGTCGGGCAGCAATCTTCCAACCAGTAAATAATTTGTTTACCGCGCCAGGACCAGTAGAATAAACTGCGGCATTGGCAGCCAACGCACTTACAGTACGCTCCCTACCGCCCAGAACAACAATATCCAAACGAGCAACACGCGCGGCGTATGCTTGATGCCGTTGACGCACATCACTGGCTGACCGCTCAATCAGTAATCCGTCATCCAGACTGATCATTAATATTGATAATTGATCGGCTGGTTTCATTTTAAGCCAAACAGCTAATAAATAATTTGTTCATGGCAACAGCGATTGTATTCCAATCATATTGAGCTCGGACTAACTGCTGGCCAGTAGTTTGAATGTGCCGATACAACTGCTGATCACAATAATAGCGTTGCAGTGCCTGGGCAATAGATAGAGGTTGACGCACCTGACAAACTAAACCGGTTTCACCATCACGCAAAAAATCAACAATACCCCCAACCGGGGTAGCTATGATCGGCAAACCAAAAGCCATAGCTTCTAAAAATGAATTACCTAAGCCCTCAGATAAAGAAGGCCGGCAGAAGACATCGGCCGCTGCCAAATACTTAGGCATTTCCCGATGATCAATCTGACCAATAAAGGCAACGTATTGCGCGACACCTTTCTTAACAGCCAAAGCTTCTAAAATTCTCTGGTCCGAGCCGGCACCGACAATTAATAAACGAGCCGGCACGCCCAACTTATAACGCGCGCAGTTGATGGCTTTGATCAAATCATCAATGGCATTCTTATAGACCAGACGACTAGTAGTAATAACCACAAACTCCTCATCAGCAATGGTTAGTTGATGACGGAAATCCCGGCACTGGGCAACAGAAAAGGAGTTAGTAAAAACGTCCAGATCAACACCGTTGGGTATAACAGCAATTTCTTTCTTTCTATGTCCAAATTTTTTAGCGCGACGGGCCAGACTCTGACTAATAGCCTGCAAACGGACAGCCCGTTTATACATTGAACGGTAAATTGGCAGCCAAAACCAAACCCGTATCCAGATAAAAAAATCCGAGTCGCCACTTTGCTCGGTCAAGACATAGGGCACACGCGAACGCCAACGAAAAAGCCAGGCCGCTAATCCGGCGTAATTAGCCATCATGGCCCAAGCCAGATCAAACTTCTGAAATGACTGCAATTGATAAGCGCGACGGGCGGCCCGGAAAGCATAAAGATACTTGTCCCAGATATTCCCCTGCCCCAGACGGATAACCTTAATACGACCCAACATCTCCTCCTTGGGCAGCTCCGGTTTAAGTTTAGCTGTCAGTAAAACAGCATCAAAATCAGTTATGCGGTCGGCGATTTCCTTGATAGCCACCTCAGCTCCACCAACAAATGGATAGTAAGTCAAGGAAAATATCAGTAATCTTTTAGCCATAGTTAGCCAATTTTTTGGCTTATTGAGATATTAGTATACCGTATGACTATGCCAGATTATCCGTCATTTATCAAGCTTTTTTGTCTATACAAAAGGCCAACTATTTGTTAGAGTAAAAAACGAATATCTCTATGATTAGCGGAAAAAAAATATTATACGTCATTACCCAGAGCAAATATGGCGGGGCACAAAAATACGTCCTGGATCTAGCTAAGGCTTTTACGTCTCACAACTCAGTAAGCGTGGCTGTTGGTGAGCTGAACGACCAGGACCAGACTTTTTTTCAACCTTTAGCTGATCAGCCTACTATTCAGGTACACCGTCTAATTTCTCTGCAGCGGGGAATTAATTTACTCAAGAACTGGCAAAGCGTCTGGGAATTAAAAAAACTTTATAAAACTATTGAACCAGACTTAGTTCACATTAACAGCTCTATGGCTGGTTTTACCGCCAGCTTAGCCGCCCATTGGTACAACCGAACTGCCGTAAAAAAAATTAAAGTAGTTTACACCGCTCATGGTTTTGTTTTCGATGAACCACTGCCGGTCTTGGTTCGCCAGCTATATATTTTTATTGAACGCCTGGGCGCTCGCTGGAAAGACGCCATCATTACGGTCTCCGACCAATCAAAATTAAGCGGCGTCAAACATGGCCTAGCACTTAGCAATAAATTCACTACTATTCATAACGGAATCAGCCTGACGCCGGAAAATTTTTTTAGCCGTGAGCAGGCACGCCTCAAATTGCATCTTCCGCCCGACGCTTTAGTGGTCGGCAGCATTTCCTCCTGCTATCCAACTAAAGGCTTACGCTATCTGATTGAAGCCGCTTATCAGCTAGCACGACCGGAAGTTCAATTCATTATTATCGGCGGTGGTCCGGAAAAAGATTACCTGCAGGAATTAATCGGGAGACTAAAATTAACCAAGCAATTTTACCTGGCGGGCGCTAAAGCCGAAGCCTGGCGCTATTTACCAGCCTTTGATCTTTTCGTTTTACCTTCAGTCAAAGAAGGACACCCCTATGCCATCTTAGAAGCTGGTCTGACTCCTCTACCGGTGATCGCCTCTAATGTTGGCGGCATACCCGAAATTATTAATCACGACCATAATGGCTGGCTAGTGCCGCCCGCCGATGCCGTATCTTTAGCTGCTGCCATAACCAAAGCTTTAGAACAACCAGCCGAACGAACACGTATAGCCCTAGCTTTACAACAAACCGTCCAAAGAGAATTTTCACTCTCGGCTATGATTACTAAGACCGACCAGGTCTACCAGCGACTATTGATCTAGGGCTGAAGACTGGGGAAATAGGGTATCAGCGCCGGCAATAAACTGGGATAATTATTTACCGCTTGTTGAGCACTGATCTCAGCTTTTTCCGTCTTCCCTTGTCCTAGCAGTAACAAGGCTGTTAACAGGGCAACATCGGCAGGCGACTTTTGTCGTTGTTTTAAGATTTCTAGGTGTTTAGCTGCTAAATCATAGCTGCTAGTTCGTAAATCATATTGCGTTACAGCCAACAAATCAGCATACGGGGCAGTGACCAAATGCTGATTAAAATAATCATTGGCCTCCTTTAACCAACCCAGGTTAAGTAATTGCTTATAGTATTGAATATGAGTATCAAAAATTTCCGGCCGACGTTCGGCTACTTGCTGGAATAAATCCAAACCCGCCTGCTCCTGTCCGGAAGCTAGGCGTAATTGACCGGCAATGTAAAGAAATTGGGTCCGCTCCGGATTGTCACGAAGCAAAATTTCTGCCAGCTTCAAACCCCGCTCCCAATAAACGCTATCTATCCGGCCTGCCAGTAAATAAAAATTTGCCAGTTCAACGTAATTTACCGTGTCCCCAGGCTTCTTGCTGATATTTTTTAGCATAACGGATTCAGCATAAGCTATCTGTTGTTTTAGTGCTGCCACCTCCAAGGGTGAGCCGCGGGCAATTAAATCACTAACCAACAAAACATACTGATAACGCAGCTCGGATTTACCCAGCGTCGGCGCTGCAGCTGCGTCATACCTAATAGACTCCAATTTCTCCGCCGTAATCAACTGCCAGTCAGAACGGACCGACATTAGACTGGTGGTGAAGCGGTAGTTAGCCAAAAGGTTCTGAACAAAAAAATTATAGATAAATAAGGCAGCGATCAAACATAACACAGAAAAAAATACTGGGCGTCTAAATGGCGTCTGTAGTGGCAAGCCATACTTGTCAACTTTATCTGAAAGTTCCGTCTCACGGCTCCAGATATAAGCCAGAAGAACGAAGAAGATCAGTTGATTATTGATCGTGTCAAAATAGAAAATACTTTGAATTTGATAAACCAAGGCTCCAGCTGCCAGAATGACCCAGGCTGTTCTTTCAGCCGGTTTCTGCCGCCACAAACGCAGCCAAGAACGAAGCAACAATAACCATAGTACTAAATATAATAACAGTGCCACCAAACCGCCTTCCACCAAATGCTGAATAAAAATATTATGCGCTTTATCATACCAGATCGGCGAAACACCAGAGCGAAATATGCGGTCATCATAATGCTGATTAAAGGCAAGGGAAAAATTTTCCGGACCCCAACCCAATATTGGCTTAGCCCGGAAAGCCTGCCAGCTAATATCCCAAACAACCAAACGGTCATAAAATGAGTTATAGGGCTGTAAATCGTCCTTAGATAGGGTGAGTGACTGCCAATTGACAAATATCAGCCCAAGGCCCAAACAAGCCAACAGTATTATGGCCAAAATCAATCTCTGCTTAACTGATACCAGTCTTCGGCTCTGCTGCCAGGCGGCAATGATAAATAAAACCACCAAACCAAAGGCTGTAGCAACAACGGCGATGCGGGCTCCCGAAAGCCACAAAGCTGCTAATTGCAGCAACAATAGACTGCCGACGGCCAACCAACGTTGCCAAGATTTTTTATCTAAGCGATACCGCAGCAGCCAGAATTGTGGCCAAAACCATAAGAGTAAAAGATACAGGTTTCCCAGCACTGGCCACAGGGGTCCACTCTGTGCCTGCCCATAAGCACAAACCTCACCAATTATCAGTATTACGTCAGTTAAAGCAAACAGCCACAAAAGTACTGTCATCTGTCTTAGCCGGGAATTAAAGGCTAGATAGAGACCAAGAAAAAATGTCAGCGCCTGCCAAAAGCCGTAATAACTGACGTTGCCGAAAGTACTGGAAGCCCGTGAACCGCCGGCAGTATCAATTAATAGAGGGTGATGTAAATATTGACTAACAGCTACCAACGCTGTCAGTGAAGAAACAAAAAATATTATTTGAAACACCTTCTGCCATTCAGTCAGATTGCGGAACAGTCGAGAAACTACTAAAGCAAATATTATGTAGGTGGCCCAGGTAAATAGACCATCCATGCGTAAATAGTTGCCCCAGAAACTGGACAAAAGAGTATTGTTCAAAACTGCCGACAGACAATAAACTAAAAATAAGGCCAACAAAACCAACTTAGAACTATTAAACCGTGGCCGGTAGGAACGATTAAGACTAAATAAACTAACGTAAATCAGGCATAATAAAGTCGTAATAATGCGGAAGATGATATTACGCAGGAATGAAAAGGAAAAAAGAAAATCAGTCGAGAAAGTCAGAAAAAGCAAAAAACACCCGGCGGTTAACCATTGAGCGGAAAAAACTAAAACTTTTTCCCAGGTCAATGTCTGAAACCAGGCAACCAAATAATTACGCATGAGAGATAACTTTTATTACTGAACGGCCTTACCAGCTTTTAACTCGTCAACTAAAGCTGAATATTGCGGATCTAAAGTCGCTGCCTGTTGGGCGTATTCCAGAGCCTTTGCCTCATTGTTAAGCGCGTAATAGACGCCCGACAATTCGCCATACAGACCAGCCTCTGACTGATACTTACTAACCCCATCCAACAGCACGGCAATAGCCGCATCATTATAACCACCAGCTCTTAGCACTCGGCTAAAAGTCACGTAGTTATCCACCGAAAAATTTACCGGCAAGTCACGTATGACCTTGATTTCTTGCACTGCTTCAGCATCCTTCTTAGCAGTTATATAAGCTGCCAGCAGGTTTAAATGAGCATCGGGCACTTTGGGTGACAACTCGACGCCTTTTTTAAAAGCCTCGATCGCCTGATCATACAGTTTCAGCACAATATAGACACGGCCCAGAGAATAATAAAACGGTGTGCGGGTGGGACTAAGACTAATGCCCTTTTCAATAATTTTCAGATTTTTTTGCGCGTAGCTAGAATCGATATTGGCAGCCGTCAAATATAAATTCGTTAAAAAGGCGTAATGACGAGCATCATCGGGCTCCAGGGCGATACTTTTTTCCAGCTGTGCCGCTGCCTGATCAATAATATTGCGGCGAATTTCCAACGGCGCCGTGGCAGACATGGCCACATCATTGGCAAACTCGGAAAAAGATTGCCTCAATTCTAAGGTACCGAGAAATACGGAATTATCAATAACTTTAATCGTATCCGCTACTCCCTGGTTAAAATCCTGAACGGTCTGCGCCGCCCGCAATTTATTATAATTTTTAACGTATTGTTGGTTTTTCTGCAGCTGGGGAATGTTCAGCAAACTGACAGCGGCCAAAACTAAAATTATTATAACGACACCAATAAAGGTCCGAGCGCCGGAACGCAGATTCTGAATAAACCAGACGCGACTGCCCTGACGATGATCCTCAGCAATCAAAATAACAGCGGCCAAAGTGAGGATCAAAAGAATATAAGTATTAATACTGTCAAAAACAAAAGCATTCTGAATACCATAAGCGACAAACAAGCCGGTAAAAACCAGAAAGGCCGCCGGTTGCCCGGACTTACGGTAATGGCGCCACAAAATCCACAAGGCATAGATAAATATCGCCAAGTAGAGAGCTAAGCCAATGACTCCACCCTGAACCAAATATTCCACGTAGATATTGTGCGCGCGGTCGTACCAGACGCGGGAATTGGCATGATGGTAAATAGCCGCCGGAAAATATTGATTAAACACCACGTAAAACCGTTCAGCGCCCCAGCCAAAAATGGGTTTTTCCGCCGCGCCTTTCAAGCCTGTCTGCCAAGTCAGCAACCGAGCTTCTGACGACGTATCAGTCAAAGAAATACCTACGACGCGGCTTAATGTCTCGTTATTTTGCACCCAAGCGCTTTGCCGGTTAAAAAATACCAAACCTATAGACAACACTATTACTACCAAAATTATTCCGCCGCTGATCCGCAAAAAATTGGGTACTGACTTCATAAATAAAGCCATAACAGCCATCAGGATCAGTCCGGCGACCAAACCAATCAAAGCGCCGCGGGTTTGGGTATTAAAAAGCGCTATAGCGTTAAGCAAAATAATACTAAGATAATAGCCGTAAGCTCCATAGTGACGGAATTTTTTAGTCCAGACATTTAGATTCAAAAATAGCTGCGGCAGAATAAAAGCCCAGAAGATGGCCGCATTGGTAAAAATTAAGGTCAGCGTCCCGGCGTTACCTCGGCCGCGGGCCATTGCTTCAAAAATAACCACCATGACATCCAATAAATACCAAGCAATCAACTCCCAACGTAAGCGTTGACCGGCAGGTTGTGCGGGTACTGGGATTTTCCACAGGCCAAATAATTTGAAACTATCGGTCGCGTGACGATAACGGGCCAGCAAGAAGAAACCAAAAAAGATGTTAAACAGTGTATAGGTGCCGACATAGGCGGCATTACCCAAAGTTGATGACACGCGGTCTCCGCCCGAGGACTCAATAAATAAATTTAAATTAGAATGTTGGCCCAGAGCGATAAAACTAACTATAAAGGAAACAAAAAAAGTGACGTGAAACAACTGAATCCAATTATCTTTGTGGCGATAGAAACCAACTAAAATGATCAAAAATGCCAATAAATGGTAGGCATTAAGCAAACCATCCATACGTTCATAATTGCCCCAGAAGCCGATCCAAAAATCAAAGTTAAGAATGCTGGCCAGAGTCAACCAGACAAAAAAAACCGCCATCAGGCCAATGATCTTACTCTTACCAACAGAATATTTCTTCCAGTCAGTCAGCAATAAAATAAGATATAGGCCAAACAAAATTTCTACAATAATACGAAAGGCAAAATTGCGCGGAGTGATAAAAGGAAAATAAAAAGAGCTATTGAGATACAGCGGCAGAAAGAAAATTGCTAAAACGCCAACGTGTATTACGCGGCCAATAATAGGCTCCAATCTTTTGATAAACATAGATAAATAAATTATAAGTTTTCTAACGCCCGCTTACTGACTTCATCATTGGGGTCAAGACGCAACGCCTGCTCATAATACTTGCGGGCTTCGGCAATATTACCGACAGATCTATAATAATCGCCGGCTATACGCTGCAACTGCGGACTATCCGGTATCACAGTGGTCGCCTGAGTTAATAAAGCCTGAACTTTGGCCGGGTCTTTAAAACCATCATGATATAAATCATACATCTCCGTAAAATAGACGTAGAGATTGCCCTTCTCCGCCGTGGCCATAGCCTTCTGATAAAACTCTTCGGCCTTGGGATAATTCTTCAAATAATACGTGTACAAGTGGCCCAAATTACCATTTAAAATATAACTATTGGGTTCCAACTTATAAGTATAGAGATAAATTTGCTCGGCTCCGGTATAATCTCCGGCCATCTGTTTGATCAGACCCATTTTTAGTAGCGCGTCAAAAGCTATAAGATTATTCTGATTGGCTAAGAAAAACTTGGTGCTGGTAGCAAAAGCCGAAGCGTATTTATCTTGAACATCCTGAGGTAAACTTTTATCTTTAATCTCAAAAGTCGTCATCTGTGTTACTTGTTGCCCAGCCTGATTTTTCTGTGCTGCAGGTAAGTAAAACCAAAAATAGTAACCAACTCCTAAAGCTATAATCAAAGCTAAAAGAGCACCAAACCAAATCCATTTATATTGACTAATCCAAGTAATAATTAGCTTCATAATAGGCATATTGTATATGCTGACGGCATTTTCTGTCAATCCGCGTCAAGCCTGTCACTTAATATTTATTTTCCTGACTGCAAAACGCCGGATCCCATCCGGGGTCGCGATTTCCTTTGTATCAATTACCAGATCAACGCTGCCGTCTGGAATATTTAAATCAATTTTAGCAATTTGCTGCGGGTCAAATAAGGTATTCTGACCCTCAATAAGGTAGATGGTTTGAAAACCCATTGAATGCCAATATTCTATATTACCACCACTCTCCTGCAAAAAATTCATTGCCGGAATCACTGGCCAGCCCTCATACACAAGGCGTCGGTGCAAATACCACAAAGATGCCAGCTGATCTAAACGTTGGTCATAGACTAATAAAATCGGTGCTGGCTGCCCCTGGCCGGCTAATGCTTTGCGACGCAGAACTTCCAGCCAGGTATACCGAGTAGGAAAGGTCAGACTGGGCTTTTTTCCGCTCAATTCCTCATTTAAATAGCTGTCCAGCTGGTTATAACCCCACTGGGCGCTATTAACCCGCAATGACGAGCTGAAAACCGAAGAAGTGACAATAGGCTGATTGAACCAAAAAGAATTAATACTCCCAAAGGCCGAAATTAGCATTACCAGCGTCAAAGACAGCCAAAGCCACTTCTTAGTGAGCCAGGGCTCTAAAACTAGGGCCAGGGCCAAAACCAGCCAGGGTATCAGTATGGCAGTAAAGCGTTCTGTGCCGCCTATAAAGGCCAACGTAACAATTTGCCAGATCAGGGCCAAAACAACATAGAGTCCCAAAGTCTCGGCTTTTTTCCGCCACCATATTTCCCTGGCCATAATAGCGATCAGGAGCAAACTGGCCGCTACCATAACTATAGCCAAAATTGCACTCTCTCCAGTAAATAGGTTGGCGTTCAAAAGACTTAATTTATCAGCTACTGTTCCCAGATCCTTACCTTTGTGAGTTGACCAGGCATCAGGCTGCTGACCCAAAAGAAAAGAAAACTGAAAGTCAAAATGTCCGAACTTAATAAGCAGGGCTAAATTATAAATTATGACTGGCGAAAAAAGCGCCAAGGCAACCAGACCGGCCCTAATCAATTGAAGCCATCTAAATTTAAATTGTCCCACCAGTAACTGATGACTGATAATAATAGGCGCCATGATAAACCCGGTAAATTTAGTTAACCACAGAAAACCCCAAGCCAATCCCCAACTCTTCAAGCCCAACCCATTTTGTGTCCAGCGCAGATAATAGTAAGTAGTCAACAGGAAAAAGAAAATCACCGGCGACTCCTGCAAACCAATACGGGAAATCCAGACGTGATAAGCAGAAACAGCCAAAAGCAAGGAAGCTATAATTGCCACCTGCCTATTTTTTAAACTGCCTATCAAATAGACAACTAGCACCGAGCCAATTCCTGCCAAGAATGCCGGCAAACGAATAACCCACGTAGAAACGCCACCCAATTTCAAGCAAATATAATTAATCAAAAAAATTAGGGGCGGATGATCATGGAATGACAACCAGCTCCACCAGGGACGGGCATCCAGCCATTGGATCGGACTGGTCTGGGTCAAACCAACGTCATAATCCAAATAACCTAAACCACGAAAAGCGTAAAACACTTCATCAGTAATAACGTCAGCTGCTCCCAGCTGCCACAAACGTAAAACAGCAGCCAGAAATATTATCCAGGTCAAGGGATGTTTAACAATACGCTTCAAAGTCGACATAAGCATATTATAGCAACCAAACCCTGTGATTGAATACCTCACCCCCACCCGACTCGCTGCGCTTCGCAGGCGGGCGGGCCAACCCTCTCCCCCTCGGCCTCGATCGGGGCGGGCTTAGAAAAGGAGAGAGAGGATGCACACATAGAATACGTTCCTCTCCTTTACAAGGAGAGGACAGGTGAGGTATTTAATAATAAACGACCAAAAAGTCCTCCCCCTGAACCAGAGGGAGGACTTTGTCAAATATAGGAATCGTTATTAAATTTAAATCTTCACATACCCCAGGATGCGAACCGCCGCCCAATCAGCTGGGGTGGACGGAGTGGTTTTGAAGATAGACTTAAACTTAGTAATACCACTGGCTTCTTTAGCTAAATCGCGCGTAAAACGAATGCGGTACATAATCGTATTCCAAGCCACATCTTCGGTCGCGTTCTGGAAATTCGGGTTATGGCCAAAGATACGGACAAAAGTCTTCAGTGCTGCCGGCACTTTGCTCTGTTCCAACTTAAGATTCCTATTTACCGGCTTAGCGCCATCAGCCAACCGGGCAACGTCATCCCATTTAATATCAGAAAACTTGGTAGTTTCCAAATAATCCCGCAGTACCGCGCGGCGCTCGCCGGATCCCAGATCCTTAGTAGCATCCGAGATGCCATAAGTCACAAAATTGGCAGCATCCGTTGCTTCAGTCGCCGACAAAATGACTCCAAATTGCTTGCCGTCTGACTTAACTAATTTTTCGTTCTTAGCTACTTCAGTCGGATTGGCAGTCTCGCCCATAACTTGTAGTAGGGTGACCGGATCAGACGGATCATAATAAAGATTTGTTTTCACTGATGTCGGATTCGGAATAAATGAATCTGGCGCCCCGATAGGAGTTGTTACCGGCGGTATAACTGGAGGTATTGGAGTGGTTGGTGGTATTACTGGTGGCGTAGAAGATCCGGAAGAACCAGAACTGCTGCCACCATTACCGGCGCTGCCGGTGGCTGTAGTCATATGGAAGGTTAGGGCTCCTTGGGCATCAGTAGCAGCTGTCCGGTCAGTATAGTTTAGTGATTGCGTACCATAACCATCCTTGATCACACGGGCATAAGTTGCTGTATTAGCTAAAGGTATGGCGCAATAATAAACTCCCGTGCTCTCACTGCAAACAGTGGCCAGACTATCACCGGCTTCTACCGTGGCACTTTCTAACGGAGTCGTACCAGTAGCGCCGTCATAAGCAGTAACTTTTAAGGCATATTGTAATGAGGTTACTGTGTCACTTACTTGACTGGAGTCACTAGCAGTCCTGGTAGTACCGGTTACTAAAGAATAATTCGTGGTCACATAACCGTCCAGAGCAATTTCCGCCACCAGTGTACCGTTACTATTAGCCAGAACAGTCGGACAATACCACGTTGTCGAATTAAGTGTACAAGTAGTCAATCCGGTACTATCCCCAACTTTCACTGAAGTGACTGAAGCTCTTTTTTCTGTAGCCAAGGCCTCTGTCTTAATACTGGTAAGCTTATAAGCATACTGCACAGATGTAACGGTACCGGTATTTTGTGCTGCAGTGGCGTCAGTACGTGTACCACCACCAGTGGCAAAAGCGTAATCAGTCTTAGTTACATAACCATCCAGAGTCACTGATACTGTTGGTGCGGCATCGCTATTCGCCGCAACCACCGCACAATACCACGCTCCGCTGGACAAGACACAAGTATTTTGCCCTGTACCGTCGCCAACTTTCACTTCAGTAGCTGTAGCTGTAATGTCCGTTCCTATGGTTTCCGTAGAAATAGCCGTAACTTTATAAGCGTACTGAACTCCGGTGATTGTAATGGTATTAAGCGAGCCCGATCTCCAGCCACCAGCAACAGCAGTAACAGTCTTAGTCACGTAGCCATCTTTAATTACTTTATAATCCATCTGTTCTTCATCAACATCACAATTAGAACCACCAGCCGGGGTAGTCGCGGCCAAAGTACCACCAGCAGCAGTTGTAGCCAGAGCTGTATAATCTCCACCAGCGCACTTAATCTGGATTTGTGCTGTTCCGACAGCAGCAGAAGCTTCGCTAAGCGTACTCGCCACAGCCACATCACCGTTAGCCGCGCGCGCCACATGAGCCGATACTAAAAAACCGACCACTAATAACAGGGTCAGCAGACTATATCTACTCACTTGGATGAGAGTTTTTGTCATATTTATAATTTAAGCTGAAATTATATTAAATTTGTTGACTATTTATAAATAGTCAAAGTTTTCAGCTTGTTGAATTATACCATATTTCAAAGCCCTAAACTAAGGCTGTGGATAACTCGCCCACTGTTACTACATGACAATCAAACAGAAAAATCCCCCTTAGCCGAAGCTTTGGGGGATTTTTCCTACCCTATTCTAATCTTTACAGACTAGTTTAGGACTACTACTTCATGCTTAGTCGCCAACGACTTGAGCAGTTGAAGAAGTGGTGTCTAAACCTGGGACACGGAAGCCATTGTACCAACCAACGTTGTTAGTAGCAGTGGTTGTGCTGTACAGATCAAAGTTCAGATCTGACCAGATAAAGTCACCCAAATCCGTAGTAGTGTAGACGCCCTGGGCATGCTTCTGCGAAGTAGCCGCGTAAGCATGGTCGCCAGCCATTACAACTGAAATGCTTTCATTGTCAGCTGTACCATCATGACCAGAACTGACCGTACCACGTAGAGTGAAGTAGCGGGTAGTTCCAGCTCCGATGACAATGTGTTCTCCGACAGTAGGATCACTGTCATCATTCACGTCAAAGTAAGAACGCATAGTTATGGTACCAGCACCCGTATTAGTCACTAGAGAGAAGTCAGCACCTTTGCTAACCAGATCACCCAGTGAACTAGACGAACTTGATTCATACAGGTAGTAACCCGTAGTGCTCAAGTAGACAGTCGTGGTGCTAACACCGAAGGTAAACCGATAGAGACCAACTGGACCAGCGCTATCGGCAGCCACAGAGAACTTATACAAGTTAATTGTGTCATTGCCAGTGATAGTTCCGGAACCAGCAAAGTCAATCTTGGTAACAGTCGGCAAACTCTTGAAGATAGCTACGTCATTAAACGTAGTACCTATACCAGAAACAGTTAACGCCGAGGAACCAGCTGAAGTGCCGTTAGCGTCAATGTTAGTCAAGCTAACTTTGACACCTTCGCCAGAAGCCGCAGCCGACGGGCTACCAACTCCGGTAAAGGTGGCTTTCACCACATAGGTCTTTTCTTCGTTAACAGCCTGCTTCATGTTAGTCGGGGTAATAGTAGCATTAGCGCTGCTAAGTGATACTTCGCCCAACTTCGTGGAGCCATCCCACAGCGACAAGCTGGAGATATCCTCGTAATTACCGGCAATACCACCAGACGGACTGGCTAAGGTAAAGCCTAAGTAATTATAGGTAACACCTTCGTACTTCGGCTGAATCGTGACACGGCCGATTTCTACCGTACTACCAGCAATATAGTTGGAAGCTTTCGGATCGCTGGCAATAGACACGTTCAAGGTACCGCCAGTGGTAAGCTGCATAGCCTGACCATTAGCGTTCGTCACAGTCGGAGTGATAGCTTGCGCTTCACTGTCAACAGCAGCGATAGAACCAACAACCGAAGCACTGGTATTGTTCAAGGCCACCAAGAATGTACCAGAGGTAGCACCCGTACCAATATCGGCTTTCAACGTAACAACCTTGGAGGTTCCCTTAGGAATAATCAAGGCATTATCATTCAAAGTCAGAGTAGTGGTAGCGTTTGTTGCGGCAGTGCTACAGGTAGCACCACTGCAAGTAGTACTATCAGAATTGATACCAATCTCAGTTGCGCCAGACCACAGGGTGAAGCCAGACAGAATGTTCGGATAAGCAGCACCAGTAGTCTTATAGGTCGGGGAAATAGAAGTAACTTCAATATCCGTACCGGAATTAACGGCACTTAAGACATATTGAGCCACTGTGAAATCCTGCGAACCAGCTACGACAGTTTGAGCAGCCGGAGTGGTGTCAGTAGTGACAGCCAAGCTGGCGGCCTTAACAGTCATAGTTGAAGACTGAACATTGGTAGCTGCCGGTAACACAGAAATAGTATTACCGGTTGTTTCACCTTTATTAACAATGGCACCGGCTTCTACACCGACCTTAATGGTGTCACTAGCTGTAAAGTCAGAGCTTAAGTCAGCTTTGACAGTATAGGTACTTTCACCAACCGGAACAGAAATAGTATCAGTCGTAGTAGCGGTATTCTTCATACCAGCACCAGTGTAGGTAATAGCCGTAAAGTCTTTCGGACCAGCCACAACAGCGCCAGAAGGACCATAGACAGTTACATTAGTAATGTCAGTAAAGTCCGCGCTGGCAGAAGTAGTTGTCAGGACGAAATTCCAACCAATGCTGGTAATATTCATCGGTTCACCCTTAGCAACAAACTTGAAGGAACCCAAGGCTACTTGAGTCAAACCTTCAGAAATATTGGTTGGGCTGATAGCTAGTGATTCTACGCGCAATGTACCATTACCAACCGTGGTCTGGGCAGCATTGAAGTAGGGGCTAGAACTTACTCCGGTAAAGGTTGGCAAGATGTTGGTATTGTAACTATTACCGGAAACCACTAAGTCACCCTGCATGTCAATATCCATAGATATATCGCGACCAGAACCGCTGTCAATATCTAAACGTACATCAAAGGTAACGTTTTTACCTTTACCCAAGGTGTAGTTGATATTGCTGAAGGTAACTTTCTTTGTCGCGACTGTAGCCATAGTAGCTATAGTAGCGTTGGTATTGGCATTAACCAGCTTAAGATTCTTGATATCAGAAGCTGAAGTAGAGCCATTATTGGTCAACGTCACGCTCTTGATAGTCAAATCTTCTTGACCACCAGCCGTAACCTTAAAGGAAGATACGATGTAATTGGTCGTACCAACTTCCTTGGTAGCAGCTGAAGGATTCTGACCACCGGCAACCACAGTAGCAGTACCTATAAGGATCGTGCCATTGAGATTCTGATAGTTACCACTAATTGGTAATGAACCAGTTAAGGTAGCGCCACCTTTTAAGGTAACTGACTGAAGAGCCAATACTGGCACTTCACCGGCGTAACTGGCTAAGCCAGAAGCAGAAGACGTATTGGCTGCCATATTACCGGCAATAATAACACCTAAGGTGCTATTAGCCGGAATGGTCCAATCATCATTGAAAGTAGCAGTATGCTCTGAACCCAGAGACTTACTGTAATCATTCAAAGGCTGACTATCAGAGGCTCGGAGTAAATCCAAGTCAGTGAAAGCGCCATCAGAAGCTATGCCAAGCCGTTTCACTACCGCTTGATCAACTGTCACGTCAACACTGCTGTTGTTAGTGAAGTTAACCTTGGTAAAAGGATAACGGGCAGCAGAACCAAGCACCATACCAGTAGCAGGTGTATCGCTAGCCAAAGACACGGTGACAGAGCCACCGATCTGAGGCACGTTAGAAGAGGCATTGATAGAACTCAAAGCACTCTCCTGACCGGTAATAGAACTACCGGTAGAGTAACCAGTCAGACTAGCGACCTTCACAACAAAGGCATAGTCAAAACTGTTAACAGTGAAGGCGTCACCAGAAGCAAACGGACGGATGGTCGTACCATCTACGTAGTAGATAGTAGAATCACCAGTCTTCTGAATCAGAGAACCAGTGGGGAAAGTGGAACCAAGGTCAGCGCCAACTGTATAGGTGGCAAAGAAATAACCCGGGATCACATCATTAACCCGCTTGGCCCAGTCATTACCCCAGAGGGCTTTGGCTGCGTCTTCGGTCTTGATCCAATTCATCACACCGCCAGGACTAACGGCATAGACTTTGTTGCTATCAACGGTCTTTACCATTTTAGTACCAGGACGATAGGTTACGGCACCGCCAGCGGCATATAAATCCAAATCATTGACGGTTACCTTTTTGATACCATTGAAATTCTTGTACCAGGTGAAGTAGGTTTTGGCATCAGGAAAAACATACTTCTTGTTGTCCGCGCCGATGTAGTAAACTGCCTCGGAGTTCGGACCTTTGATCAAGTCACCAGCAGCCAAAGCATGAGCCGTCGGTACCATTACCGGAGCCATGTATAACATGGTAGTGACAAACATCAAAGAGACGACGAAGAACTTCTTAACTAAATTAGACATTTAGAATCTATCTCCTTACGTTCTATTACCAGCGCTTTCATTATCGTCTTGCTCTTAATCACTTGTGTTAACTTCCACCCCTCAACCTTTCGGCTGAGTTCGACCTTGCTGGCCGGAAGCCAAGTGGAGCAGAGCGATAACTTATCGAAAGCGGAACAGTATTAGAACGAGTTATTAGAGTTGCGTTCAATAGGCCAGAGGCCCACAAACACAACGGCCCGCTCGATCGTAAGATACGAGTGGGTGCAAACGTTCCCTTAATGCGCGCGCAATAAGCACACTCTTCGACTCGTCACGCCAAAGGCGAGACTCGCTCAGAGCCACCAACCTGCACGTTTTACAGGCTGATTAGTTAAGGGACCTAGTTCCCAACCGTGACAAAGCACCATGTAGGAACTAGAACCTTAACCAACATACTTCTTTAGCCACCCAAAGGTGACCGAGGAGGTATTTGCGCGTTAGTTATGGGAAAACGTTTGCTGTCCCGTTTGACGGGGACGGTTTGTTAATAAACGAACATTCGCTATCCTTGATCAGTCAAGCTTTACTCGACGAACCAGAGGTTTAACGACCAATTTAAATAGGTGTTCAACCAGACCAACCGTACTGTGAAAGAACTACTGACCTCGTGTCTCCGTAGAGGTTGCCCCTTTACTCACTGTCTCTATCTTGATACTACCGGTGGTAGCGGCGGCGTTAGCGTCTTTTTCTACCCGTGCATCCTTCTCTTCTTGTTTAGTGCCAATAATATTCACTTGAGCCAAAATACTGGTAATTGAATCAATCAATGTCTTGCTGGCTTCTAATTTCTTACCAGCCCCATCTTCCTTGCCCTCGGTCAGAAGCTTAGCGGCTGCGGCTAAATCAGTTTCTGCCTCTTTTACCTGACCAGCTAACTTGATATATTGGGGATACAGAACGCTCTTAGTAGTATCCTCTAAAATCAGCTTGCGGACCGACTGTTCATCAATACTAGCCATAACCTTTTTAATGTCATCTAGTTTAGACTGTTGCGAAGCAATTCTATTAGTCATTAGATCGTTAACTTCTGATTGAGCTACTGCATTATTATCCTGATCCTTCATTTCCAATACTGTATTGTCCGCGTTAGTAGAAACTCCTTCATGCAATTTAATGGCTTCAGTAAAAGCAGTGACCACGTCCTTACCGCGAACTTCCTCGCTCTTAATATCTACACCGCTCTGTTTATTGACTTTAACTTGCTTGTAAATCTTCTGATTACTGGCAATCACGCGTCCATCAACTACCACCACACCGGCAATAGCTTTGGCTTGCTGTTCCAGGGTCTTGGCAGTACTTTCAGCCCGACGGGATAAATTGCGGGCCAGATTAAGAGTCTTATTAACACGGTTGGCATCACCACTGGATTTGGCAATTTTCAAACTGCTGTCAGCTGCCACAATATTTTTCTCCATACGTCGCACTAATTCTGCCATAGCCTGATCTTTAACTTGAGGGTCAATATTTTCTTTGGAAGAAATCACTGCCAGCTCCCGTAAACGGTTATCCGCGTGCTTCATGGAAATTTCCGCTTCAGACACCGGGTCATTAGCAAAAGTTAATTCGGCTTTTTCTAGAGAAATCTTAATAGTATAGAGTAAATCTCCCGGAACAGCCGCCTGAGCCATAAAACCAGTAGAAGAAATCGTCAGAACCATGACAGCAAAAACTACCAACTTGACCGTAGACGGTACGAAGCGGCGGGTAATGCGTAAAGAAACTAATTCGGCCTGCTGACCCAAGGACAGATTTTCAGCTTGGCGTTGTTTCTGAATTAAAGAAATCTCTGACAACAAAGCAGCTTTATCCACACGTAACCAATCCTTATCAGGAATTAGGTCGGACTGCTGTTTAATTTTGTTGATTTGATGGATCATGGGGAATCTCTTGATATAAATCTTTCAATTTGGTCAAAGCCCGGTGCAGAGTAACACGCACATTATTTTTATCCTTACCCAGAACCGTACTTATCTCTTCAATGCTCAATCCTTCTAAATGGCGCAGGGTGATAACTTCCTGATATTCATCCTTGAGTAAAGCTATCCTCTGACGCAAGATATCCAGATCATAGCCGCTGCCAGATTGAGCCGGAACAACAGTGGCTACTGTTTCATCCAAAAGTGTCGGCGTTTGCTCCTTGGCCCGGTAGAAATCCACAATCTTGTTGCGGGCTATCTGGTAGAGTAGGGCCCGGAAGTTACGGATTGTCTTCTTATCTATAATGTACTGCCAAGCTCGCAAAAATACATCGTGGGTAATGTCCTGGGCTATTTCCTTGTCAGAAGTCCGGAATAAAACGTAAGTATAAATCTTAGCGGCATACTGGTCATAGAAAAAGCCGAAAGCATCAGTATCACCGGCTAACAGCCGCAAATAGGCAATACGCTCCTTTAAACTTTTACGAACACCTTTCATTTAAGTAGTCGAAAAAATAGCTAAATAATTACACTAGCGGCTGCGAAATAGACACAATACACAAAA
This sequence comes from Candidatus Komeilibacteria bacterium, assembly GCA_043801745.1. Lineage (GTDB taxonomy): Bacteria > Patescibacteriota > Patescibacteriia > UBA1558 > 2-01-FULL-52-15 > JAZDLR01. Next base: position 80,389 of record JAZDLR010000022.1, read on the forward strand.
AAGCCCCTTAAAAGGCCCAAGACAAACAATGTACTCTGACGCCTTCATCATCAGATTGAAAAAATCATAACAAAATCACCTTTTTTTGTAAACTTGACAGGTTAACAGGAATTAGGCGTTAGGAATTAGGTTCTTAGCAAGAGGGCCCAAAAAAATATCAATAGCATCAACAAATGACATGTAGTTAAACAGTGGAAGATATCAATAACTTTGAAACAAATCATCCACGCATGCCCTACCAGCCTAAGAAGCTAATGCCTACAACCTAATTCCTAACGCCTACAACCTGGTTAAGTGTAGAATAGTGTATACTTTGTTAGTTAGAAGTTGTAAGATTATAGTTGTAAGTATATTTTCTGCTGACAACCTACCGACTATCTCGGCCACAGGCCGATCGCCCTGCTGGGCGAAACCTACAACTAATATGGACATCCGTGTATCAATATCAGAAGCAGCCAGATTATTCGGGGTTTCCACTAAAACGATCAGGCAGGCCATATATAATGGCGAAATCCGCTATATTATTGTTAATGGCCGATATAAGCTAAATTTTGACAGCTTAGTACACTGGAGCCAGCTTAGTACACGCCGTAAAAATTTGCTGTCCCGAGCTGGATTAGGTCAGTATGTGGATAAGTGGAAGATATCCAACATTAAATATAGTCCTGGCGCTCCCAAACCGGAAGCCTCTGAAATTAAAAAAAAGCGGCCAGAGCCGCCAACCAAGTATATCCCCATTAAACCAGGGGATCAGTTGTAAGTTGTCAATTGAAGGACATCTTTTCTTACCTACAACTATCTCGGCCACAGGCCGATCGCCCCAGTGGGCGAAACTTTCAACTTAAAACTGCACAGTTATTTCCTGCTGCTTAGAAGCGCGGATTACGGTTAATTTTGTACTATCGCCAGCTTTATAACCCAGCAATAGTTTACCCAGGCTATTATTGTTTGTCAGGCTAATAGCTGTACCGCCAACAGCAGTAATGATGTCTCCCGGCTTAATACCGGCTTTAGAAGCAGGGGAATTGACGACAACTGCCGCCTTGGCAGGATTATAAACCAGAACTCCTTCATCCTCCTTATGTCCGGGTAAACGATACAGATCTAAATAATACAATCCGACAGAGACATAGGAACTTTTAGCTAAAAACTTATCCACAGCTGCATTCAAATAATAGGCCGGCAACATCTTACCGTTCTGACCCAAACCAACCACTGAACCAGATAAACCAAAGAAAAACATCGGGTCACTGCTGACATACTCAGTTAAAGTCGTCTGATCAACCAGGCTAGGGCCATGAACCTGACTGGCTTTGCTAGTTGAATCAATCGCATTGACCTGACGAACTATTGTGCGGTCAAATAAATAACCGGCCACCAGATGGGCCTGTTCAAAAACTAAGGTTGAGCCTTGATATAATTCATCATCACGGGCAAAGCGGATAGGAGATAAATTACTAGCATCAATTTTAATAAATCGCACTCCGGCTACAGAATCAATAGATTGTTCGCTGGGCCGATAAACTTTATTATTTACGACAATGTCAATCTGAGCCGGTAAAACTGCACCGGCCGGGAATATTAACCAGCCGTCAGAAGTAGCTATCAGAGCAGTACCAATATATTCCTTGTCGCTATATAGCTGATTAATTGCTTGTCCGGATTGTTCCACATGAGTATAAACGGCGGCCAAATGCTGATCTAATTGATTAGCCACAACTGTTAAAGGCTCGTCAAACTTGATCTTAATGTTGGTAGTATCGTTACCAGAACCAGTAATGATCGTATCCGCGGGATAAATAGCTCGCATTAAACTGAACCCGGCCGCACCCGTAACTAAACCGACTAAAGCACTAACAATAGTAACACTGACCAGAGACGGTGGCCTCTCGGCTGTAGGACGAATAAAATGCTGAAAATTAGCCATATTATAAGCGCGTTAGAACCAAAACCATAGCAGCGACCAGAATTAAAATCAAGGTTCGTAAAAAGAGTTTCCGCCGGCTGGACAAATCCTGACCCATGATTGTCAGGAAAGTAACAAAGAAAAACCACAACGTTAACAACACCGACTGCATATAATAACTGATCGGCAGAAGATTAATGGCCACGAAAAGCTCTACCGTAGTACCGGTTACTGCGGTCAAAATTAGCCACAAAGAACCCTTTTTCTGGCCATGGGCCTTAACTAACTGCCAACACGCCAAAAAGGTAAATAAACCGTTAATCACCAGAGCCAGCCAAAAAGGAAAGTTCAAATTAACCAAAGAAAAATATAACAGATTACTAATTTGCCAAAAACTTACCAACTGAATAAACTGATTAACCTCCAGATACTGCTGAGCGGAAAAAATTTTGCTACTGCTGTAATATTGAGCCAGAGAAAATAATAACCACCACCACAGAAAAACCACGAGTATGGCATACAACCAGGCAATTGCCGGCGTTTCCGCATCAGCGAACTGAAGAAACTGCGGATAGGCAAAGACCACTAATAAACTATAAGAAACCCAGAGCCAGCCATCAGTGCGCCACGCTTTACGGCTAAACCAATGAAACAGCCAAACCGCCAGAATAAACTCGGCCGCCATAATATAAAACAACCAATGCCACCAACTAACAGTGGCAAAAAAACCCAAAAAAACCCACACCAGCGAACTATAATAGACTAGGCGTCGAGCCATAGTTTAGGAACTCGGCAATTTAGCCAACAAAGATTGAATCGACTCCGCCGACCAAGTCTGGTTCTTAGCAAAAGTCTGTAATTTAGTCTTAATTAAGGCAATTTGCGGCGGATTCTGTTTGGCCCAAAGATCAAAAGCAGTGAATAAGGTTAAGTGATCGTATTTGACCTGATCATTAACAATTAATGACTGCAAATGCGTCACGGCTGTATTTAAGGCCGCTGGCAAAGAATCGGAGGGCGCAGCTGCCACCTGACTCAAAACTTCGGCCACTTGTTGCCGATACTGCTCGACAGACAATTTCTGACTAACTTGAGTTGACCCTTGGCCAGCTGGCGGTATCGCATGCCAGCGCAAATACCAAGTAATGGCAGCGCCGATCACAACTAAAACAGCAATAAATAAAATGATGCGAAAACGATGAAACATAGATTATTTTTTAGACGGTTGATACATCCAACCAATCAGTATACCAAATACAACATTAGCGACCAGCCAGGTAATCATCCAGGAAATAGTTAACTCCAACGGCAAAGCTAAAGCTGATAGGCACAGAAAGAAAGTCGGCAGAGTACCAATCATCCAAATCCAGAAACCGTATTGAACACCCTTATGAAGGCCTTTTCCGGGAATACCGTTGTAAAACAGGGTGTAACCCAAGACAAACAACAATGATTCCACGAAATAACTGCCTAACTTCCAGCCGGCTGACGGTTCAAACCAAATGCTGGCATCCAGCGACTGATATAGCGGACTTAAATAATAGGTCATTACGATCGAAGCAACATACAAAATGACCGTAAAGGCCACAGCAATTTCCAAAACTTTCAATTGTTCCGATAATTTCACAAAGTCACCTCCTTTCACTGAATGAAATTATACCACAAATCGTCAAGCTAGTGGTAATGCTTCGGCCGACATTTCCTGCCAAATGCCCGACGCCTCATTCAAAAGAAAAACCTCTAAATGAGAAGTTGTTTCATTGGGGTCAAAAACATAGGAAACTTGGGTTTCGCCGCCGGACCGGTGAGTATAATTGGTTTTTTTGGTCAAAACTTTCGGCTGCTGAACAAAACAAACTTTTAATTGACCAGCGGGGGAAGTAAATTCTAAACAGTGAGCCACGCCAGGATCCAGCTGCTCTTCGTACTCATCAGTAACAGCATACTGGCCGCGGATTAATTGTTTTACTTGTTCCCAGCGTTCTGGCGTCATAAAATAATAGGTTGTAGAAATGAGGCGTTAGGTAGTAGCCGGATTAATTTCCACCAAACGTGCGTTTGCGGTTGGCGAAATCTTCCAAGGCCAGACGTAAATCAGCCGGAGAAAAATCCGGCCAAAACTTGTCGCTAAAATACAATTCACTATAAATGCCCTGCCAGGGCATAAAGCCGGATAATCTCCTCTCCCCTGCCGTGCGAATAATTAAATCCAGATCCGGTAATTGATGGTATAAATGCTGAGATAAATCTTCGGCCGAAATATTAGTTTTGCCCTCTTTAATTAATTGATTGACAGCGTCAACCAATTCTTTGCGGCCGCCATAATTCAAACAAATATTGATCACTCCCCTACTATTACCGGCCGTCAGTTGTTCAGCTTGCTCAATGGCTTGAACTAATTCCGTACTTAATTCAGTGCGTGAGCCGCTGATCAACAACTTAATATTCTTTTTATTCAAACCTTCAGCTTCTTGATTTAAATAACGCACAAAAAAATCCATTAAATAGGACACTTCTTCGGCTGCGCGGTGCCAATTTTCCGTAGAAAAACCCCAAGCGGACAAAACCTTGACTCCGGCGTCAAAAGCAGCCTCGGCCACAGGCTGGAAGGCCTTAAAACCCGCCTCGTGGCCTTTTAGCGCGGGCAGACCCTTAGCTTTGGCCCAGCGGCGGTTGCCGTCAGGTATAATGCCGATATGAAGAGGAATTTGTGTAGTTTCAGCCATAAAGTTAGCTATACAAAGCTTATCATAGCAATTAATCACGTGGTTATCAATTATTTTGGGGCTGGGGACTTGGGGCTTGGAGCTTGGGATCTAGTACAAAAAACCCTTGCGGGCGAAAATGGTGACCCCACCCAACTTCGTCCACCAGGGGCGGACTTCGTTGGGCGCAGCCGGGAATCTCACTAATTATTTTCTGGTACCGCTACGGAGAATCGGACTCCGATTTTAGCGTTGAGAACGCCACGTCCTGACCATTAGACGATAGCGGCATATCTGCCTACCTAATAAGCTACAACCTACCATCCTACAAGCTAACTCGTTTGACATTACCTTATTTTGCTGTTGTTATCAAGGTTAGCTAAATCCAAATAAGTTCGTTTTTCTATTAGTGAGCCAAGTCCGAAAGGGCTGTCTTTTTTTCTTCCATAAACCAACGTAAACCCCCAGATTTTTTGGTCTGGGGGCTAGCGCAATACTTACGCTCTCCTTTCCTTACAGCCGACACTCCACATCATTACTATTGGCTTTGGCCAGGAATCAACTACCGGACGCAGACGGTAAGGTAGCCGATTCTGCTTCATGATGCTATTTACGCTTTCGTAACGGGTTTTGTAATCCACTATAAGTGGTGAATTACCGCCGTTCTTCAACTGCTGCAGAAAATTCACGGCTCCGGAAGTTAAACCGCTAGCCGAAAAGATGGCGCGCCAGTCATCTTCCGATAAACAGTGGGTTAATTTGCATGAATGCGGACCTCCCCGTTTCTTATCAAGCTCAACGGCCGGTAGCTGTGTGCACAAAGAAATCAGGAGCTTGCCGCGGCTCGTGTATCTATGGGTGGCAATTAGTTCGTGAGTTGGTTGCAGAATACCCGCGTCTATCAACTTTTGCGTTGCGTCTGCAGCAACGCTAGTTACGATAGACTCTACCACTGTCTTGGGGTTTGACATTTCCCGCCTCCTTTTGACAATAGCCCCTTGAATGTACGATCGCCATATCTTTACAATACCCGCATGTTAAAGTCAACTCTTTTCGGTAGAACTTTGTGAGTATAAAAAAACTCCCGCCCTAGGCGAACCTATTGCGGGAGTGTTAGTCGTGAGGATATCCACATCCTTTCCTTGGCGGGATGTCTGCCAGCAAATCCCCTTCACCTCGGGTAGTTGGGCTCTGGACCAGATCTTGATCTAATCCTGGGTAACGAGTCACCCCTGACTCGTAAGCACCTCGTGATGCTTAGATTAGACCCTTCCCCTTGTCCGCCCCAGCATGCCGGTCTGGCGAGCTACCACTGTCCGGACGTGTCCCGGACCTCACGACAAAATTGTTTCATGAACGAATACAGATGATAGGTTAGCAAATCAGTAAATTACTGTAAATATTGACAAATCTTTGATAATATTCCGTTACATTTATTTCAAAATCCAAAACTTCACATCCCCATTATCACGCACTAAGTTAAAATCTTGGGGATGTTGCTGAATAAATTGCAGCTCAAAAGACGGATATTTGGTAACTAAGTAGTCAACTTTCGCGGCCTCTAATGACGCACGCCATTTTTCATAAGGAATAGCAGCTGCTGAAACAAAAATAACTGTATTGGATAAATTTATATTCCACAAAGGAAAAAGTATCTGCAAACGGCCATCATAGGCAACCACACTCCCCGGCTGCTGAATTGCCTCCAAACCCACAAATTCCGGAAAACGGTCAGTAATCTGTGTTGGCTGCCACATATTACTAGTGATCAAACAACTATTAATTATTAACAATAGAGTCCAAGTGATTACTAACCAGCGCCACTGACCATGGAGACAATTAATAATCCCAGTCAAGGCCAGGCTGCCGGCAGCCGTGACAAAAATACTATAACGTAACCACCAGTTGGCCGGCATAATAAGAAAACCCAGAACCAAAACAATAATCAAGCTATAAAATTTCCACTGCCTTTGCTTCCAACCCCAGACCAAAAAAAATATTAACGCTGGTAGTAACACGCCGAGCCACAACCAGCCAAAGCCTCCGGGATTCATCTGATAACTATAATCTCCATTAACAGTGGAAAAATTGATCCACAGCTGTTCCCAATAATTATGACCCTTAAGTACGGCTGCCTGCGAATTACCCAGAAGCTGATCTAGCGAGATCAATCCCGGACCCACCGGATACAGTGGCGTGCCATGAGCCCACCAGTTACGGATGTAGAAGAAGCTACCAAAGCTTAAGATCATTAACACGTACCAAGGCCACTTATAGGGCCACGGCCGGCCCATTACTAATTTCCATATTGTTGCCAAGATGACCAAGGGAATCATCGTGGCTTTGCTGCCGATTAGAATGCCGGCCGTGATGGACCAAAGCCACCAGGACTCATCATATTTTTTTATGGACCAATACAACAGTAATAGAAACACAGCCGATAGCGCTAAATCAATATAATTAGTACGGAGTTGTAATAAATTCACAGGAACCAGCGCGTAAGTCAGTCCGGCAAGAAAAGCTAAACCTTGGGAAATTTTAAACTCCCGAGCTAAGGCGTAAACTGTCAAAGCTCCGAGCAACCAAAAAAGTAGGTTCGTTGTCTGCAGTAATGACTGATTATGCCAAAAAGCTAAATGCCAGGCTTGCCAGGCTTCAATCGCTTTGGGATAAACATTTATCCAGGGAATCAACGTAATAAAATACTCAATTTTTCCTTGCTGCAATAAGTAAGCAGCCCAAGGCAAATGGTAATTCAAGCTGTCAAAAGAAATATCCCGGGAATTAAAGGATAGAGCAATAACTAATAAGCCTAGCAAAAAAACTAAGCCGACAACGATATATTCCGCTGCCTGACGGCCAATAAGCACTTTCCAGGCTGATCTGATAGTCCGGCGGCTAAACCAGCCAACAATAAATATAACAATAATTTGCCACAGCCAAATTGAGGCAGTTGAAAATAAACCGAGCCAACCCAAAAGAAACACGCCGGCAATTGTCTGCGCCACAACTAACAATAAAGCGGCCAGAAGGCTATCCAGACTGGTCCAGCGACGCTGTTGCCAATAACTAAACCAAACATAGCCAGCGGCTAAGTGAAAAACCAGGTAAACCAGCCCTGAGACTAACGCTTGAGCCATGAAGGCGATTGTCTGACTAATAATTCTTCCGCCCGACTCTGATCTGCCATCAAACCACGGACAATACGTTCGGTGCGCGTTCCTTGCGAACCTTTAACCAATAATAAGGTCCCGGCCAAGTTCTTTTTTTGTAAATATTCCAGAGCAGCTATTGAAGTCGGAACAGTTACGATTCTATCAGCCGGTAATCCGGCTTCTGCAGCGCCTTGGCGGATAACTTCGGCGTGCTCCCCTACTGCCACCAGAAAGCCAACATTTATTTCTCCTGCCACCCGGCCAATTTCCTGATGCGCGCTGACAGTATAATCACCCAGCTCCAGCATCTCACCCAAAACCGCGCCGGTAGTGGCGTTCATTTCTTTGGCTAACCGCTGTAAAGTCGTCAGAGCTGCTTTGGTTGATTGCGGCGAAGCATTGTAAGTATCATCAATCAGCAGTAAACCATTCAAACCTCCAATCAAGCGTCCACGTCCGGCCGGCGGCTGAAAGTGCCGTAAAGCTTGTGCTACTTCCACTAAATTCATTCCCTGATGTAAACCAACAGCGGCAGCAGCCAGAGCCGCTGATACACTGGCTTTAGTAATAGATAGCGGCAGAAAAGCCGGCACAGTATTTCCCTGATAGTTAATTTTGAAAGCAATACCCCAGCCATTGTTTTGGTTACTCAAGGTATCATCGCTGGCACGCACATCAGCCTGTTCATTAAAACCGTAAGTCAATAACTTACTGTGTACTTTGCCGGTCAGCGTAGCAATTAATGGGTCATCGATATTTAGCACCGCCAAACCGTCGGCCGGCAAGTTACGGAAAATATCGCTTTTTTCTTTCACCACAGCATCAATAGTTTTAAAAAATTCCAAGTGCGACGGTCCGATTGTTGTCAGCACGCCAACATTGAGCGGCGCCAGGCCAGTCAACTGCTGAATATTTCCCTGACGGTCAGCGCCCATTTCCAGGATTAGCAGCTCCGGATAATCCGGCTGCTTCTTCAGCAAAGACAACGACTTGGTCAGAATACCCCACCAAGCTCCCAAGTCGCGTCCGGGCTCTTCCACGCCAATTACCGTAAAAGGCAAACCCAGCTCATTATTAAAACTTTTGGCTGATGCGCGTAAGCGGTAGCGCTGCCGTAAAACCGTGGCAATAGCTTCCTTAGTTGACGTTTTACCCACGCTGCCGGTAATACCAATAATAAAGGGCTTCTGGACCCTAATAATCCTGCGCGTGAACCAAAACAGTACTTTAATCAGGAGATTTCTCATATGGTTATTATACACCACTACCGTTCCGGCGGTATCTGATAATAATTCAGCAAAAATTTGGCAATTTCTCCGAATAGCGGCGTGGCGCTACTTTCCGCCCAAGCGGCGCCGGAAGGATTAGTCAATTTCGTTACCATGGTAAAGCGCGGGCTGCTGACCGGTCCAAAACCGACGAAAGTCTGAATCGTCTTATCGCTGTATTTACCGTTCTCCACTACTTGAGCTGTTCCGGTCTTACCGGCTATGTAGTAGCCGGGAACACCCGCTTTCTTACCAAAACCATTTTCCACTACGCTGACCATCATGGCTGTGACTTTGCTGGCGGTATCGGAGGTAATCACCTGACGCAAAACTTTGGGTTGACGGTTTTCCACCATCCCCTTGTCATTTTTTACTTCCTCAACAATATAGGGCTGCATCAGCTGACCGCGATTAGCAATAGCATTAACGGCATTGACTAATTGCAGACCAGTGACGGTAATTCCCTGTCCGTAGGACGCCGTGGCTTTATGAATCTGACCCTGCTTGGACAAAGAACTGATGTCGCCGCTGACTTCCTGATCCAGTTCCAAATTATATTTCTGGCCAAAACCGTAATTGCTCAAATAATTCTTAAAAACATTATTAGGAACATTTTCGGTGGCAAAAATCATACCCGTATTAAGCGACTGCTCTAATACTTGCGTCATAGTCACGACACCGTGCGCCTTACGGTCAGAATTATGAATCTCAAATCCGGCCAGTTTGACTACGCCCTTGTCTTCATAGGTGGTAGCCGGCGTTACTTTGCCGCTATCAATCGCCACTGACATAGCCAACACTTTGAAAACCGAACCCGGCTCATAAGCATCAAAAACCACATTATTATTAAACCGGCCGATGTCCTGCACCTCGTTGTAAACATTAGGATCAAAGCTAGGACTATTGCACAAAGCCAGAATGCGCCCGGTAGTTGTTTCTTCAATAATAACAGTTCCATCCGATGCACCCAGGTCTTTCACGGCTCGATCCAAGGCTTTGCAGGCCTGATATTGAATTGTGCGGTCAATGGTTAAAATCAAATCAGCGCCATTAACCGCCTTATCTCCTCCACTCTGGCCGCCAATAGCGATTCCCGCCGGAGATTTAAACCAACTGCCGATCCAATCTACGCCGGCCAATTGTTTGTCCCAATAACTTTCTAAACCGTACTTACCCACCTTATCATCATTAAGATAACCGTAAAAACCTAAAAGCTGAGCGCCAATTTCTTTGTCAGGATAATAACGCCAAATTTCCTCGCGGCTAAGAATACCCGGAAGCTGCAGCGCTTCAATTTGTTTCTTCTGCTCAACCGGAACCTTGTGTTTAATCAATTCATACTGATCGTCGGTTTTTTCCAAGCGCGGCAGTAAATCTTCTTTTTTCAGATCAAGAATCGTGGCCAGAGCCTCGGCGCTATTATCGGGACGGGTCACCTTGGAAGGAGCGGCAAATATTTCGTAGAAAATTTTGTTGGCGGCCAAAGGATATAAATCGCTGCCGCCAACATTAGTATGATCGCGGGCAAAAATTTGACCTCTGGTGGCGGACACGGTTGATATGGTCTGCTGCTGACGCAGTCCCTGATCCGCGTACTGCTCGTGGCGGATGACCTGCAACCAGAATAGGCGCGCGATAATGGCTAAGAAAAAAAGCAAAATAACGACACTAAGTATCGTTATTCGTTTATTGATACGACCGGAATCTCCCCAGTCCAGACTCCGCATCATCAGAGTTAGTGGTTAAAGGCCACAGAGCCGCGTGGCTGGAGATAAATTACTTTCTCACTGCGGACCAGGCTTAAAGCGATACTGACCTGATTCAACCGTTCAATTGAGCGCAATTCCGCTACCGATAACTGTAACTGCTCATTCTCCAGACTCAACTGTTTGGCCTGATTCAGCTGATTGGCGGTGTCATTAGTTTGCGCCGCCGCCACATTGGCAAAAATTAAACGCAATAAAAACGTAGCCACCACCAGCGCTACGAGAGCAACGTTGATTCTGACCAAAGGGATTGTTGTTTTTGTTTTTGTTATCATTTTTTTATCGCCCTGTGGGCGAGACCTTTTTTTAAATTTTTTCCACCGCGCGCAGCACTGCGCTGCGGCTGCGGTGATTATTGCTAATTTCCTCCGGACCGGGCCGGATAGCTTTCTTGGTTAAAATTTTTAAAGATGCCTTATGGCTGCAAGTACAGATCGGCTGACTGGCCGGACAGATACAATCCCGGGCCTGCGAACGGAACCAGTGCTTCACGATCCGGTCTTCGGCTGAATGAAAAGCAATAATCACTAAGCGAGCACCGCTGGGCAATAACTCAATAATCCGCGGCAAAGCTTGTTGGATATTGTCCAACTCCTGATTAATGGCAATGCGCAAGGCTTGAAAAGTCTTAGTGGCCGGATGAATCTTGGTAATCCTAGGTGGCAAGACTTTCGTAATAGCCTCAACTATCTGGGGTACTAACAGCCTATTATCAAACTGCCTACTGACCTGTTTCAAAGAACGCGCAATTTTGCGCCACTGCCGTTCATCACCGTAATCCCGGATAATCTGTCCCAACTCGTCTTCCGGAACTCTGGCGATTAACTGAGCGGCGGTCTGTCCTGTTTCCGGATCAAAGCGCATATCCAACGGGCCCTGATCCGTAAAGGAAAAACCCCGACCAGCGGTATCTAATTGATCCGATGAAACACCAAGGTCAAGTAGAAAACCGCTAATTGGAGTAATTGAGCTGACAGCATCGAATTTTTTTGTTATTTGTTTGTAATTTTCACGGCGCACTATCGCTCGTGCGCCAAACCGGCGTAACCGACTCGTGGCCGCGGCAATGGCTCGAGGGTCAAGATCTAATCCCAGTACTCGTCCGTGGGGTCCGTTTTTTTTTAAAATTGCTTCCGCGTGTCCTCCGCCTCCGACTGTGCCATCAATGTAATTCTTATTGGGTCCAACCTGTAAATACTGCAGCACCTCTGCAACCATTACTGACTCATGACTGTAGGCAGACATTAGACACCTAAACTTCCTAAATTCTCGGCAATCTCCGTGCTGTCTCTCTCGGTTTCTGTCTGATACTTGCGCCACTTCACCTGATCCCAGATTTCTAAACGGTTCATCAGTCCGGCAACGACAACGGATTTTTTTAATCCGGCAAAACTTTTTAAATACTCCGGCAGAGTTATGCGCCCCTGACTGTCAAATTCCACCTCCATGGCGCCAGAAAGCATCAAACGGGCAAAAGCTCTGGACTTAGCTTGTCCAATAGGCAGATCAGAAATCTTGCCTGACAGTTTCAACCATTCAGCCTGAGGGTAAATAAATAAACAATTATCCAGTCCTCTAGTAACAACTGCACCTTTGCCTAACTTGGCGCGGAATTTGGCTGGTACTAGCAAACGGTTCTTATCGTCCAAATTATATTGATATTCGCCGATAAACATTGGAATTAGAAGTAAGAAGTAAGAAGTAAGGAGTAAGGAGTAAGGAGTAAGGAGGAAGAAGTAAGGGAAGATAATAGTTATACACAGAGGTACCTAGTTATCCCCACTTTCTCCCACTACACTCCATTATATACCACTTGGGCTAAAATTTCAACCACTGATATCCACTTATTTACGACATATTGATGAAATTTTGGCAAACTGCCAAATATAAAACCGCACCCCCAGCAACTAGGTCATAGTTGCATGCGAGGGTGCGGGTAAACCAGCGACCATTTAGATCCCAATACAGTGAGACAAGGCCGCCCGTGCCGCCTGAACTTCACCCTCCGGCTTTCCCTGGGTCAGGATATTCATGATCTTTATGACCTCATCGCCAGTCAGGACATGTTCCCTGGCACCAACGGCTACCATCAGGGTATGGTCAAGGTCCTCCCGTAATCCCGAGAAGGACAGGAGTCCCTTCTCTGTCCTGATAGCGCCGCCGTACTCATCAAACCTCGGCCGCCGACTCTGCCAGCTGGAAACATGGTCCGGATGAGTGAGCAGCCGAGCCGATTTTTCGGTTGAATAGAACAGGTATTTGGGCAGCTTGTCTTCCCAGACGTCCCCAATGCCGTAAACCAGTTCCAACAAACCACTTTCGTGATTCCGGAGACTGAAGAAGCCCCCATGAGAATCACGATCGTGAAGGTGCCGGACCTTGGGAAAGATCTCCTCCAGGGCTGCGACGAGCCGCACGTGAAGCGGAGAGCTATGGATAGTAGGGTGGACCCATGACAACCTCCTCAGTTAGAGACAGCAGTGTCCAGAAACTAAATCAATGAAGCCAAGCTTAGATGACAACCTGACTATCCTGCTCCTCCACCGCAGCCACCCAGTAGATTAGGTGGCCGGAGCCGGAACGATGTGTGATGGTCACCTGGCCCGGCGCAAACCTGATGTGTGGATTGTCGGACCGCGGGTCGTAGCCGCTGTCTTCCAGCAAATCGGTCCACAGATCCCAAACTCCACTGGAATCTGAGACGATCAGACCAGCACGCTTCCTGTCTGCTCCATAGTGAACCTGAACTGGATCACCGGTCGAATCCGACGCAAGCTGCTGACCGGGCAAAACCTTCGGCCTATAGTGGGAAGATTCGTGCGCGGTCACAAAAGTGAAGCGCCGACCCACAAGTAGTGTGCGTAACAAGGCGGCCACCCGTTCAATATTCCTGACAGTGAGCATGCCGCCCCAATTCAAATCCATCATCTTCTCTGACATTATCCTACTCCTTCCACTCGTAGCGGGAATATCATGCTAACAACGAAATGTCAGAACTTCTGACCAGTATTGCCCGAGAATCTTCTTCCCAGCGGCTCGCCATGGCCATCATTGCTGACCATTCAACCTGATGCTGGTTGCGGTCGTGGAAAACAGCCATATCTTCAAACGAGCCGTGCTCCATCTCAACAATGATCACCCGATAACCCCGGGCTTGGGCTTCCTGAAAATAATGCTCATACTCCCAGAGCTGTGATGCGGTATTATCCACGATCACGGACTGACCACTTGCCAAGGCGCCTGAGAAGGTGGCATGACAAGCCGCGTGAGCCTGGGACAGTTGGGCCGGATCAAAGCAATATCTGCCAGCCTGCCAGAAGTAATCATCGGCGCTGGCAATAACTGCCTGAAATTTCCTGGCCAGCCAGCTGGCTACATGCGACTTTCCGGAACCCGGCAAGCCGCGCATGATGATGCAGACCGGTTCCATCAATCAGCTCCTTTGTGAAAGTACGGTTCGAAAAAATCGGAATATAACAGAATAACATAGTTTGATAACTATGTCAATAATTTTCATTAGATTGTAGGATTTAGGCGTTAGGACTTAGGCTGAAAAAATAGCCCATTCATAATAATTATTAAGTATTTAGGCATAACCAGCACATAGCCGCGTAGCCAAATTCTTGGTATAATTTACTCAATAACAAATGTTCACCCACGAACTAAATAGGGGTAAATAAAGAAAGAAGCTAATTTTAGCGTCTTTTAACGTCTCTATTTGACAAGTCTGTGGATAAGTGCAAGGCTGAAAGTCCTTTCAAACTAAAAGACCACCTATACCGACGAGAGATATTTTCAAAATTGGTGGACCGCACGGGCTATGATCCCGTAATGAAGAGTTAGAAGCTCTTCGTGATGCCAATTTCACTAGCGGCCCACGCAATCTCTCGCCGATACAGGCGGTTTTTTATTACTCAAAAAAGCCACTAAAGGCAACCGCCCCGCCGATAACTAGTAAACTAGTCGCGGCAGTGTTCAAGCACCCAACGACCTTTCGGTCGGCGGGGAAGCTACCTTTAATGGCTTTAACAGCTATCTATTCGGTTGCCTTACCTCGGCTTGAAACGAGGTTAAATATCTATGAACAAATATATTTTATTGCTGAATCATTATAGCACACTTTTAAGAAAACAACAACTAACAATGACTAAAAAATCGTCCATCTTTCTAATCTCCAGACCGATTAGCTAAAAATTGGTGGATACTAAATCATATCCTGACGATAATTATGGCATATAGCTATAATAAACGCACCTACATCTATAAGATCTCTCAATATTATTTTTCTGACCAATAAACTAACAAAAACAAAATACCAATATAACTAATGGATGCAAGAATTAAGGCTACAATTGGACTGGCTTTAAACCCTTCGATTATGCCATATACTAAGAGCGGTCCAATGACGAACATCCATAATAACGTCAATAGACCTTTTATTGTACTCATCATATATACAGACTATCAAACATATTACCTGCAGTTAAGGGATAATAACCTTTAGATACCTCACCTGTCCTCTCCTTGTAAAGGAGAGGAACGCTACTAAAGAGGCTAATCGCTATGGCCATCCATACATCCTCCCTCTCCTTTTCTAAGGAGAGGGTTGGGGTGAGGTTGTTTAACTAGAGTTTTTACTTTTCCCTATCCTCGGCTTTGAGCTATACTCTGCTTTAATAAATACTTTTCTAGCTTTCTTTAAGCTTTTATTTATAGCGGCAACCGTAACAACGCCGTGATGGGCAAATACCGGCACACCCCAAGCCCAACCCAGAGAATTAACAACTGACACAGCCAGACGCTGTGAGGCTAGGCTCATGGGCGATTGTACTAAACCGATGGCTGACAAATGAATAGGTTTCACCTTGTTCCGTTTCAAAACTTTATCAATCAAGGGCAATAGAGCCTGATCTAACTTGGACGCCGCCACGCGAAGACAATGAAGTTTATTCCCACGTAACAAATAAACCGACAAATAATTATCGCTTGTCGGCTCAATGACTAATACAACCGCGGACATTTATTTGTTCAACTTATTGACCACAATAATAGGATTCAGATTCAACACCTGATAGACAAACTTATCAGTCATGCTGCGGCGGTAGACGTATTCCTGTTTGCTAAAAATCGTGAAACGCAGATTGTCCTGAAATTCACCGGCGATTTTATTAATAGCCCGCTGTACCACGGCCTTATCAACTGAACCGACCAAGAAAATATCGGTCGGCACATCAGTACCGTTAAAAATACCGGTTAAAATCAACAGCTGGACGCCTTTAATCGTGGCCAGAGAAGAAGCCAGATTCTTCTCCATTAACATCAAAGACTTATAAATCAACGACTTGAATTCAGGCAATAATGTGAAGTCACGATTTAATACCCAAGTTTTCTTACCATCGACCAAAGTCCTCTCAATAAAACCCATGGTCTCCAAAGAAGCCAGTTCAGTGACAATTTTTTTGCTGGTGCTACGAAAACGGCGGGCCAACACTTCCGGTGCCACCGGTCCAGGGTTTTCCTGGACAAAATACTGTATTAGGCCAGCTCGCAAAGCAGAACCAAAAAGTAATTTCAACATAGAATGAAAATATTGTACCATTTTCTGGCTGTTATAGCCAGTATTTACTAGGCGAAAATCGTTAAAAATGATAAAATAGGCATAATATGATAGTCCCTATTTCTCTAGCAAAATTGTTTATCCACGATACTGGCTCCAGCCGCAGCCATACTGATATCACGCTGGCTCACAGCGATCCGCATTGGCAACGGCGTTTGGTGGTAATTGTTGATTTTCCCCGTTTGCCGCGTTTCGATCAGAGTTATCTCCTGGAGGCCATTACCAAAGAATGCGCTGACTGGTTTCAGAAAACGATCCAACTAGAATCCGAGCAATCTTTAGAAAAAATTCTGGAACAGCTTAATTATTTGCTGCCCAACATTATTCCCAAGAAAAATTCCCGCTGGTTGGAACAACTTAACATTTTAATTGCCATTATTGACGGCCGGGAAACGCATTTTGCTCATCTGGGACAAATGGCAGCCTGGATTCTTCATGATAATGCCTTTACCCTAGTTTCTCCATCCAGCAAAGTTATCAATCCCCTGAAGCTGTTCTCCAGCTGTACCAGCGGCGATCTGGATGAAGATGAAACATTAATTTTTACCACTTCTTCCCTAACTGACTATGTTTCCGAAGTCAAAATCCGACAAATTATTAGTTCCGGTACTACAGCGGAAGCGGTAGAAAAATTTGAATTGCTCTTGGAGCAGGTCCCCCGCTTTGTCAGTTTTGCGGCCGTGATACTAAAGGGTCAGGAAGAAGAAGCTTTACCGCAGCCGCCAAAAATCGTTAAGTCGCCACGAACAGCCGTATCGGCAACAACCGGCCTAGGACGTATTCCCGGCCGCACCACTAATCGTCCCCGACCGGCCAAGTCTGATCAACCATCAATTTCCACCAACATACTTCAGGGTATGGGCTGGGCTTTAAAATTCTTCTTTGTGCACGCCTGGTTATACTTAAAATTATTAGGACGTTTTTTCGTGGGGCTGTTCCAGACCGTGGTACAGACCGGCAAATTTATCATTCATCCCGATATCCGGACGGAAGCCAGTCACCGTCAGTGGAACCGTCTGGAATCATCAGTCGATAAATTACATCACAGCTTCCGCTCTAAACATTGGACGCACCGCTGGTTAATTGTCGCTTGTCTAATTCTAGTCTTAATCATTCTTAACGTCATTATTTACCGCGGCCAGGATTTGCAGCTAAATAAACAGTACCGGGTTTATAGCGAGACCTTAGCGCAATTAGGCAGCATGCAGTCGGATGTGGACGCCAGTCGGGTATATAATGATGACAAAAAAGCCGAGAGCATCTTGGCCAGTATGCTGGGCCGGATTAATCAGCTGACACCACAAGATAGTAATCAAAAAAAACAACTAAACGATTTACGGGAAAGAATCGACCGCCAACTCAATGAAGTGCGGCATATTAATTCGCTGGACACTCCTCTGCTCTACCGCGACCTCACAAGTCTGAACCAAGAATTCCATCATTTAGCCGTTATCAACAATATTGGCTATGTCTCCGGGGCTCAAGGCATATACCGCTTAGATGAAACACCCAAACAAATTGTCGCCCAAACTCTAAACTCCGGTTATTTGTTTAACACCAGTAATAATACTTTAGTTTTGCTCAATGACCGGCAGCTGGCAACTATCAGCGGTTCCAACGCTAACCCGGCACAAATTACCTGGAATGCCGGCCTGCAGACCATTGATCAGGCACTGCTTTATGGCGACAATCTTTATATTGTTGATAAAACCAGTGGAACGATTTATAAACACAGCGGCGATGCCTCCGGTACAAAATACGGTAACGGCACAGTTTGGCTCAAAGATCAGCCACTAATTAATGCCACACAGAGTATCGCCATTGACGGTAACATCTGGCTCATTGATAGCCAGGGGGCAATAGTGAAACTATTCAAAGGCCAAAGGCAACAATTTGACTACCAGCGTCCCCTGCCGGCTTTTGGCAACGGTAGCCAGATTATGACAACAAAAAATTCCGACTGGCTCTATATTCTGGATCCGGCTAATAAACGCGTAGCGATTATGGACAAGAAGGGCTCGATCAAGGATCAGTTCACCTCACCAAAATTTGATAATCTGAAAAGTTTCGCCGTTGATGCCGCGGAAAAAATTATTTACCTGCTAAACGGCGATAAAATCTATCAGCTGGCGATAAAAAAATAACTGACAAAAAAGCGTCCATGAAGACGTTTTTTATTTTTCAGCTAAACCATACTGTCTCGGCTATATTTGTAAAATTATTGCCTTTGGCACGACAGTTTGATGTTAGTAGGATAATGTTTGAATAATAAAGCTTTTTGTCATATTTTGGGATATCTATTATGCCCTCGCCGGGCGGGCCCTACTTTTGTAACCAAAAGTAGGCAAAAGTTTTGGCCCGCTTCGCCAAAGCGTTAGCGAGGCGAGGGTCGCGTAAGTCGCGTGAGTCTTTTTGACTTTATTTTTTCTTGCCTTGGCTATTAGTACGCGACCCCAAACCCCCTAAAGACAGAACTAGTCGGCGCCAATTAAGCAGAAGCGCTCTTACCGTTAATGTATTAACTTAGGTTGATGCCATAGGCAGTCAGAACAGAAACTCCCAGAGTTAAAGCTGAATAATGCCTATTTTAACCAAATTCCAATTACGCAGAGGATAATTATTTGCCAAATAATCCCCGGGATTACTCCTATGCGTATTTTCCAGTGATGAGTTAAATACTGATGAAAACTAAAATGAAGCTTATTTATTGCTGCGGCCAGCTGAGGCAGCGCTAACACTGTTATAAACTCAGACGAACGGCGCTTCTGAGCTTCAGCCAGCATAGTCAGGCCGGCAATAAAATCCGGCAATACCGCACCGCCAATACCGACCCAATAAACAAATGGTATGGGTCGGCCCAGTAAATCTGGTCGAACTAAAGATAAATAGAGAATAAAAGCCGATAAATCCAACAATAAAATCAGCGCTAATCTACCCATATGCCCGTGATACCAATCATAAACTTCCTCGTCACCGTGCGGAATAAAATCTAAAATAAAATGCGAAACAAAGCCCCCGACAAAAGCCACCAGCGGGCTATTGGTCTGGCTGGCGATCAAGGTTCCGACAGCGGCATGAACAGTTAAATACATAAAGTGACCTAAGTTTATCACACGACCCAGATTATCCTCAAATGACAGAGCCCCTTGTCCAACGGACAAGGGGCCCAAAACAACGGAAGTGATCAGTCAGCGACAGTAGCCGAATCGGAAACAGAGCCGTGCATCAAAATATCCTGAAGATGTTGACTGCGCAAC
Organism: Candidatus Komeilibacteria bacterium; assembly: GCA_043801745.1. GTDB lineage: Bacteria > Patescibacteriota > Patescibacteriia > UBA1558 > 2-01-FULL-52-15 > JAZDLR01. The sequence goes on from JAZDLR010000022.1 coordinate 100,063, forward strand.
CGTACCAAGCCGCGACCCAGATAATTCCGCACCTGGGTAACAGTCAGATCCAGCTCCGAAGCCACCAGCTGGATTGCCTGCTCTTCGGAACGCGACTTGCCGCGCCAGAAGTAAACCATGGCAACAGCCGCGGCCTGTCGGTTACTCAAAGTGTTAAAGGCCACCCTGAGGTTCTCAGCGCGCAATACTCGCTGCGGATCATGCCGCGGTACCAAATCCGTTTGCAGCACTTCCCAACCACGCTGATCCAAAACCAATCCTCCTTGATTGATGAACACTGCCACCAACCCGGTGGCGGGGTAGAACGATAATCAGGGTTTATATCAATAACTATATTATCTGTCAACCCGCCGGCATATTTCACTTAAATCTAGTATTAAGTCTGCAAATGAAAACAAAAACCCCCGGACAACAATCCAGGGGATTTCTGCAAAATTCTAATTTATTTCAGCGTAACTTTAGCACCAGCAGTTTCCAAGGTTTTCTTCATAGCCTCAGCATCAGCCTTGGCTACACCTTCCTTGATAACTTTCGGAGCACCATCGACAATGTCTTTGGCTTCCTTCAGACCAAGCTGGGTGACTTCACGGACAGCCTTGATGACACCGATTTTGTTATCACCGGTAGCGGTTAACTCCACAGTGAAAGAGGTTTTTTCCTCGGCAGCTTCAGCCACAGCTCCGGCACCGGCGTTTGACGCAGACATCATTACTGGGGCAGCAGCGGAAACTCCAAACTTATCTTCTAGAACTTTCACTAATTCAGAAAGGTCTAGAACCGACATTTTTTCAATCTCGCTGACAATAGATTGAAACTTGGCCGGAACTTCAATGACTTTTTCTTCAGACATAATATTGTTAATTATTTAATGAATAATCCGCCCAAAGGGCGGTCGCCCTGTGGGCGAAAAATTAAGCGGTTTTTCTGTCTTTGACCGAATTAAGAACATTAACCAACCCCCGCAAATTTCCGGCCAGAACATTGACGAAACCGGATACCGGAGCCTGAATGGTACGGACCGTAGCGGCCAGTAGTTCTAGTCTGCTAGGCAAAGCCGCCAAGGCCAATACTTTATCTTTGGAAATAAAGTTGCCTTCCAGCATTCCGCCCAGAATTACTAACTTCTCATTGGCTTTGGAAGCAGCGCGCACCAAACGGGCCGGAGCAACCGCGTCAGTATCAGAATAAGCCACTGCTACATTACCCTTAGCTTCCAGAGTCGCGTCAATTTTAGCTTCAGCCAAGGCTTTCTGTAACAGAGTTTTCTTAATACCCTGATAACCAGCTTGCTCACTACGCAATTTTTTACGCAAATCCTGGCTTTCCTTCACAGTCAAACCCTGATCGGAAGTAAACACTACTCCCTGACTGGAAGCTAATTTACTCTGAACTAGGTCTAACTCCTCTTTTTTTCGGGCTTTACTTTTTGGCATAATTTTGAATAGCTCATCCCCCTTCGCTAAAGCTTTGGGGGATTATTTCGCTAAAGCGAAATAAAATAATCTGTGAGTAACCACAGACATTAAGGTTTCCAGTCATAACTGGATGCGGCCTCGGTAGGAAATTAAGTCCTTCGACTCCTGCGTCTGACGCAGTCGCTCAGGACACCCACTGTCTGTGGCATTTGATTTGTGATCAGAGTGTATCAAAGTGATGACTTTTAGTCAACTGCCGCAGTTTCAAGTTGAAAGTTGGAAGTTGTCAGCAAGACGCTTTAAACATTCAACTTTCAACTGAAAACTATTAGCTAACCCCGTTAGAGAAAGCCTAATTCAATAAAATTCCTCATTAAGAACATGAGACTGGTAAAAAACCACATTTATTAAAACAATTTACATCTCTAACGGGGCTAATATTAGCCAAATATACAGAATATTTGCATTTCAAGTCTTGACAAAAATTTAAGTATATGCTAGAGTGCCCACATTGCTTCTGGCACCCTGCTGGAAAGCAACTAGGCGCCTCAAGCGGCATCGCGTCCGCGAAGAGGATTTGAACAAGTCTGGAGGGACCAAAAAACATGATCCATTCGACCTGCTACGCCTACATTTACGGCAACATCATCGCCTGAACCGGCCCCGGCCGGCGGGCCCAGGAGTACTGAACAGACGGACAAGCGACCTTCCAAAATGAGGATAACCCTCGGAGTCGCGATCCACTGACCCGGTTCCTGGCCCACACATCCACGCGAGCCGGTACTGCGTTTGAAGCGGTAGCCGTTCGCTCTCCCCTGAGGGAGATTCCGGAAACCTAAACATACGCCGGAAAGGATAACCAGCAATGATGCAATGACCGCGCGTAGAGGTGCGCTCCCGAGATGCTCGCTGGTACTTAGAGAAGTACCCAACCCCAGCGACATCGAACTTTTCACGGACGCTCCACACGGGAGGAGCATCCAAACGGCGGGAGGGTCACCGCCGAAAACAAAGACTCTTGCCACAGCAGTCACTGCCAAAGCGGCAACTGACTGTGGGCATCACCATCCTGAATACCGGCCACGAGGCCAGTACCGGAGGACGAGTGATCGGCATTATCCGCGCGTAGAGGAGCGCACCCGTTTCGATAGCCCCGGGAAAGAATTTAGTAACACCAACCCAACCCGGCAGCTATCATGCTCCATACGGGAGGAGCAACCAGTAAACGGCGGAACGGTCACCGCCAAAAAAACGACCGCGTACATTCAAAAGCAGGTGGCGCCGCTTGCGGCCGGGCAGTTCCTGCTCGACTAGCAGGCGCACACGCGCCCCTTTTCTGTAAAAAAGACACACTGGTCGTGTCCGTCAGCCCACCGTTCCCCGCAATTGCCGGGAACATTGAACAACCATTTCGGGCCCGGACAACGCCAGTGTAACGTACGGCCGTGCCCACGGGTATTCCAAGCCCATTGTGCCGGCCGGCAAATCGCGCTGACTCTCTCGGGATACCGAGCAGCCGACCACAGGACCCCGGACTCACACCGCATTGAAAGGCTTCGGCTAAGGCGGGCTAGTGACTCTGGGCACATCCACAGGTCAAAGGCGCGATAGAACGACCCGGGATATGCAAGGGAGTAGAGAGGGTTCCGAACCAAATGGAACCACTCCCCCAAATATACCCGGCCAGTGCCCCAATCAATACATCGATTGGGGCACTATTTTTTTCGCCACATATAAAAACCTACCGAGCACAGCTCGGTTGAGATCAAATGATGCGAACCCGCCGAAGCCCCGAGCTCGGTGAGGGGCAAATGGCGGGTAACTACCTTAAATTTAATCAGGTCTAATCCGACGGAAATAAACAAAAGCCAACCCGCCGACTCGGCCTCCGTAGCCGCTTCGGCGAAGGGGGCAGCGTCTGCGCGTAGGCGGTTATTTCCTACAAACTATTACTAATTCAAATACAACTCTCTATTTTTCTTATGTTCTTCCAGCGTCCTAGCATAGTGCACTCCGCCGTCTTTATCAGTCAGAAAATAATAATACGGATTGGCCGTAGGATATAAAGCCGCTTGTATACTGGCAAGACCCGGATTGGAAATCGGCCCAGGAGGCAAACCTTTATATTTATAAGTATTATAAGGTGAATCAATTTTCAAATCAGCTAGTGACGGCCGCGTCGTGCCTTTACCGGTAATATAATTTACCGTGGCATCAGACTGCAAACCAATCCCAGCCTTAATACGTTTCCAGAAAATATCAGCAATCATTTTCTTGTCGGCGTGCAAGGGCACTTCTTTCTCAATAATTGAAGCCATAATAATTACTTCATATAAGGTATGACCCGACTGCCTAATATCACTAATCATTGGACCAGAAATTTTAGCTTCAAAATTCTGCAGTTGCTTCTGAACAATACTCGCCATTTTAGTTGACTGAGTAATCTGATAAGTATCAGGGAACAAGAATCCCTCTAATGAATTCCCATCAGGTATGGCCTGAGTCAGAGGAAAATCGTCGCGGTAGGCTACGTTGGAAAGAGTCAAATCTACATAATCCTTGGCAGCAAAACCGCGCGTAGCCAGATAGGCAGCGTTTTCTTTCCGGTTCCAGCCTTCGATAAACGTTAAATTGTCTTTTTGACCAGAAGCTCCTCGCATCAGCTCCTTTACCAGGACGTGAATACTCATACCAGTATTTAAACTGTATCTGGCGGCAATCAGCTTATCTTCCGCCCCAATCAGCCAGACGTAACTTTCAAAAATAAATTTGCTACCAATCAAGCCATTCCGGTGCAAATTATCGCTGATAGTATTGACTCCCTGACCGGATTCAACGTTAAAAATAATCTCCCGGCCCGGCAGCTGCGTTGGCCGAAATAATTCAATCGTCACCCAAGCCGCGACTATTAACACAGCCGCAATCAGACACAGAAAAAATGCTTTAATTATTGGCCCCACCATAATAAAATAATGCCTAAAATAATTGTGTAAATGGAAAAAACCCACAAGCGATCACGTTTGATGATCAACTCTAAAGCCATCAATGATAGATACCCGACAATCATGGTAACAATAAATCCCACCCAATAGATCGGCTGAATCTGCAGCTGACGGACTTCAAATAAAAAGGCTGCGGCAATAGCCGGAATAGCAGCCAGGAAAGTAAAGCGGAAAGCCTCTTCCTTCTTAATACCCAAAACCAAACCCCAGCCCAGCATCGAGCCACTGCGCGATAACCCGGGCAAGACAGCTAAACCTTGAGCCAAACCCAGGATAACAGACTTACCCCAGGTTATAGGACCAGCTTTAGCCCGGACAAATTTATGCAGGCCAACAAAAATACCCGTGACAATAAAAAAAATGGCCGTGATTCTTATTGTTTGCCAGCGTTCAATATAAGGATTAAGCAGCCAAGCTACAGCGACAGTAAAAATCGTAGCCACAATAATCCGACCGATCAACTTACGCTCAGCTACTTCACTGGGCCGGCCCAGGGCTCTAATCAGACGCCAGATATCATCCCGGAAATAAACAATAATAACAATCAAGCTGCCTAGGTGCAAAAATACATCAAAAGCTAGATTGGCCGGCACTCCCAGCCACTGATGGGCAATAACCAAATGGCCATCGCTGGAAATTGGCAGCCACTCGGTAATTCCCTGCACCAAACCGAGTAAAACATACTGAAAAAAAGCTGACATGATATATATGGTATAATTAAACGGCTTAAATATTATACTCCAACCTAATTTATGCGTCTATTACTTATTCCTTTCGGCGTCATGGTAATTGTCCAGATCGGAAAATTAGTGTTTGAACTGCTGCGCGGCAATTTTAGCTGGGAACATCTGAATGAATACGGCGGCATGCCTTCGGCTCATTCAGCTTTGGCCGCTTCTTTAGTAACACTCCTCTACTTGGATCAGGGCATGGGCGATGCGGCTCTGGCAGTAGCTTTTGTGCTATTCATTGTTATTATCCGCGATGCCAGCGGCTTCCGCCGCCAACTGGGCGTGCACGCGCAAATGATAAACCGCCTAATCAAAGAACTGCCCGAGGCTGAAGAATATAAATATCCGGTTTTGAACGAACGGCTCGGCCACACACCAGCTCAGGTCATTGTCGGCACAGTGGCCGGAATTATCCTGACCTATCTGGTTATCTATTTATTGCCCTACTTCTGACACTGGGGACAATAATGCGTTCCCCGGCCAACTAGGCGCGTCTTAATGATGCGTCCTTTTTTGCAACGCTGACATAATTGTCCCTGACGGCCATAAACCTTAAGTAGTTTACTGAAATTACCCGGCAGTCCCTGGGCTTGAACGTAATTATTAAAACTGGTACCGCCGTGTTTTATTGACTGCCGCAGGACGCGGCGGATATTGACCAATAACTGCAGACGCTGCTGGGGTGAAATAGTCCGAATCGTCCGTTGCGGCCGGATTTTAGTTAGGAAGCAGGCCTCATCAGCGTAAATATTTCCCAAGCCGGCAATTACTGACTGATCCAGCAAAAACTTTTTTATTTTCCAAGCCGACTTGTGCTGCAATAAATCCAACCAGATTTCTTTGGTCAACGAACGCTCCAAAGGTTCAGGACCGTAATCCGAAATAATGGCCGACAAATCCTGCGGCCGGATCAGACGCCAATAACCAAAGCGCCTGACATCATTATAAAATAATTTAGAACCATTGCTAAAAGATACAATAATGTGAGTGAATTTGTTCGGCACAGTCACGACATTATCAATCGGATGCCCACCGACAACTAACTTCCCGCCGGCCGGCCGATAAACTAATTGGCCGGTCATTTTCAAATGAATCAATAAAATGGACTGATTGGAAAGATGCGCTATCAATAATTTACCGCGGCGTTCCAGCCGCGTAATTGAGTGTCCAACTAATAAAGACGCCAGACCTTTAGGCTTGGCGATTTTAGGGGCCAGCACTTGCACCTGCTTGATGCGCTTATGGCGGATGATTTGCAGACCGCGGCGGATAGTCTCTACTTCGGGTAATTCAGGCATAAGGCGGAAAATAATCAATATTCAAGTATCAATAATCAAACAAGTCTGAATATTTAATATTTATAATTAAATATTGTTTGAAACTTGATTATTGATGATTGAATATTATATCAAAGACGTTCCCGTCATCTCCGGAGGTTTTTTCAAACCTAAAATTTTTATGATCGTCAGGCCAACATCGGATAAAACACCAGAGGAAATCATACTGGAAAGATCGGTGCCCGTTACTCCTCCGGCCACATTTTTGCCTTCCCACTGACGTCCGACAAAAATACAAGGCACCGGAGTGTTGCTGTGCTCCTTATCAATTTCACCGGTCTGTAGATTAAATAAGGCTTCAGCATTGCCGTGATCAGCCGTGATAATAATGGCGCCGTCATAAGACAACACCACATCAACAATCTTGCCGATACAGTCATCGGCAATTTCGCAGGCCTCAATAGTTGCCTGCAGATTTCCCGTATGCGCCACCATGTCCGGGTTGGCAAAATTCGCTACAATAAAATCATATTTAACTTCGCGGATCTCCTGAATCACGCGGTTGGTAATTTCCCGTGTACTCATGGCCGGTTTCTGGTCATAGGAGGCAACCTTCAAAGAAGGGATTAGAACGTGATCCTCATCCGGATACATTTTCTCCTGGCCGCCGTTGAAAAAATAAGTCACGTGGGCATATTTTTCTGTTTCGGCAATATGCAGCTGCTTCAAGCCGGCATCGCTGATGACTTTGGCCACTGGCGTTTGCACTTTCTCCGGAGCAAAAGCGATCTGCAGCGGCAAATCTTTTTCATATTCCGTCATACTGACGTAGAAGAGATTACGCATATACTCGCGGGGAAATTTATCAAAACCCGGCAAAATTAAAGCTTTGGTGATTTCCCGCATCCGGTCGGCCCGGAAGTTGAAACAGATTATGGCATCGCCGTCCTGAATTTTGGCCAGAGGCTGCTTAGCCTCGTTAGTAATAACTGTTGGCTCCAACTGTTCATCGTAAATTTGCTTGGAATAAGAAGCTTCAATCGCTTGCACCGCATCAGTGGCGTAATTTTTAGCTTCGCCATTAACCAGAGCTTTATAAGCCTCGACTATGCGCTCCCAGTGATTATCACGGTCCATAGCGTAAAACCGACCGACCAGAGTCGCGATTTGACCCACACCGATCTGTTTGATCTTATCCTTCAGCTTGGCCATAAAATTACTGCCGCTGTTATAAGGAGTATCACGGCCATCCAGAAAAGCGTGAATATAAACCTGGTCAATCTTCTGCTCGGCCGCTAATTCCAACAAGGCGTACAAATGCTCATTGAAACTATGAACTCCACCGGAACTGACTAAGCCCAGCAAATGCAATTTAGATTTATTCTTTTTGACGTGTTCACAGGCTGCCAGAAAGGCCGGATTGGCAAAAAAAGATTTATCAAAAATTGCCCTAGTGATACGCGGTAGGCTTTGATATAAAATCCGTCCCGAGCCAATGCTCAAATGCCCGACTTCCGAATTACCCATTTCGCCCCAGGCTAATCCCACAGACTCACCGCCAGCTTGTAATGACATCGTCGGATACTTATTCATATAAGCGTCCAAGTTCGGTGTCTTGGCTAAAGATATGGCATTGGCACGCGACGGCGGAGCAATACCCCAGCCGTCTAAAATAATGAGCACTAATGGTTTGGGTCGTGGAGTTGATTCCATACTAATGAATAATTAAGCTTTTACCAGTCATATCATGAGGCTGCTCTAACTTCAATAGATCTAAAACTGTCGGGGCAATATCGCCCAAAATACCGTTAGCCCGCAACTTCAGACGGCTTCCGGCTTTCACAATAATAAACGGCACCGGATTGGTAGAATGCTCGGTTTCCGGCTCGCCGGTCTTGGGATCAATCACGCCTTCGGCGTTGCCATGGTCAGCAGTAATAAGACAAATGCCTTTTTTATCCAGCACTGCTTTGGTAATTTTACCCAGGGCATCATCAGTATATTCGCAAGCTTTGACCGTGGCCCAGAATTTACCTGTATGAGCAATCATATCAGCATTGGCGATATTCATGACAATAAAATCAAACTCTCTATTGCGAATGGCGGAAAGCACCCGCGCAGATGTTTGGGCTAGACTCATCTGCGGTTGATCTTCGTAATGCTTCACATCCGGCGACATTATCATCTCCCTGACCTCGCCATTAACCGGATGATCATAACCGCCATTAAAAAAATAGGTCACATGGGCAAACTTCTCGCTTTCCGCCACAACCAATTGGCGGTAGCCTGATAAGGCCATGGGCAAAGTATCCACGATCTCGCGGCCAGGATAAGCCGTCATCAGCTTGGGCATATCTGGTCCAAAATCCGTCATAGCCACTAAAAATAAATTCCTAGGTTTATTCTTGGGCTTAAAAGAACCCTTATTGGCCCGCAGAAAATCGTCCTGGGCAAAGGGTTTACATAATTGACGGGCGCGGTCAGAACGCAAATTAAAAAATACTACGGCGTCATTATTTTTTATCAGCCCTTTTGGTTGATTATCGGCAGCGACAATAACCGTGGGTTTAATAAATTCATCACTCTCACCGCGGGCATAGGCGTGTAGCACTGCGTCTTCGGGTGTCGGCTCTTTCAATCCTCGGCCCAAGACCATAGTGTTATAGGCCATTTCTGTCCGCGACCATTCTTTCTTACGGTCCATGCCATAGAATCGACCCATGACCGTGGCCACAGTGGCGTAATTACTAAAGATGCCGTGAAAAGATTTAAATAATTTTTGCGCGTAATAGGGCGGCGCGTCACGGCCGTCAGTAAATAAATGCAAGAAAATATTACGTACTTTCTTGCGGTTAAATAAAGTAATTAAAGAAATTAAATGATCCGGATCCGAATGAGCGCTCTGATTACCGGTAATCATACCGACTAAATGCACATCAGAATGATATTTCTGCGTCTGAGCCACTGCTCCCATAAAGGCCGGGTTACGGAAAAAAGTGCCATTATTTATGCTCTTAGAAATCACCACCGCATCTTGCTCAACAATACGCCCGGCGCCGATATTCATGTGGCCAGCTTCAGAATTGCCTTCTTGCCCGGGCGGCAATCCGACATACTTAGAAGAAGCCCGCAAAGCCGTGTGTGAATATTTTTTTACCAGCTGATTATAATAAGGCAATTTTGCCGTAGTAATGGCATTACCTTTAATGGCCGGACCAATGCCCCAGCCATCCATGATGATCAAAACACACAACTGTTTATCCCTGCTGACCATAAAGTTCTTTCTCAATTGCTAACAGCCGGTTATATTTAGCCGAACGTTCACCGCGGGCTACAGAACCAGTTTTGATAAATTCTGACGCCACAGCCACCGACAAATCGGCAATAAAACTGTCAATCGTTTCACCACTGCGGTGAGAAATAGCCGTCTGATAACCATGCCGTTTGGCTAGTTTAATGCAGTCCAGAGTTTCACTTAAACTGCCGATCTGATTCGGCTTGATTAAAATAGCGTTGGCCACGCCCAGATCAATACCTTTTTGTAAACGCGTAACGTTGGTCGTAAAAATATCATCACCAATAAGTTGCAGCTGTGGAAATTCCTTTTTCACCTGTTTGGTCAGTACTTGCCAGGCTGTCCAGTCCTCCTCTGCCAACGGATCCTCCACTGCCAGCATAGGATAAGTCCGCAATAAATTCATAAGGTAATCCAACCATTCATCATGGGTATATTCGCTGTTCTCCAGCTGCAAATTATAAGTTGATTTAGCCGAGTTAAAGAAAACCGACGCCCCGGCATCCATACCCAGATAACAATCCCGGCCTAACTGATAACCTGCTTCGGATGCGGCCTGGCGCAGATAATCAAACGCCTGCTGATGGCTGTCAAAGTTGGGAGAGTAGCCGCCTTCATTACCCACATCGGTATCACGGCCGGCCTGCTTCAGGATGCTGCCCAGCTTCATAAATATTTCATCAGCGCAGCGCAAACGGTCACTGAAGCTAACCTGCTGAACCGGTATTATCCAGAACTCCTGGATATTCAAATTCGTATCAGCGTGCAAACCGCCATTAATAACATTTACCAGCGGCAGCGGCAAAGTAAATTTCTTATTGCCGTAAAGATCGCCCAGATATTGATACAAGGGAACGGCTAATGATTTGCTAGCAGCCCGGGCACAAGCCAAGGAAACTCCTAAAATGGCATTAGCTCCTAATCGCGATTTATTCGGCGTATTATCCAGCTCACGCATCAAGTCATCAATCTGACGCTGCTCGGTCACTCGGATGCCAACTAAAGCGCGGTTAATCTCCGTGTCCACATTTTGACAGGCCTTCAGCACGCCCTTACCGCCGTAACGATGAGGGTCGTTGTCGCGCAGTTCCAGAGCTTCAGCCGAACCAGTAGAAGCCCCTGAGGGCACGGAGGCTTTGGCCCCCAAACCGCCCTGGAGCTCTACAGTGACTTCAATAGTAGGATTACCGCGTGAGTCCAGTATTTCGCTGGCACTGACGCGCTTAATAGTGTCCGGCATCCGTTATTATTATTTGATCTCGTAATTTAAGCTAACCTGCACATAGACTTCGTTGGTACCCGGTTCAATCGTGGGAGCAGGAACTGCCACGCCGCCACCCATACCAGTGGCTTTGTCCATGGCATACATCGGCTGGTTAGTATAAGGCTGAGTGTTTTCGTAATAGCTCATCAAACGGCCCAATTTGAACCCCGCATTATCGGCAATAGCTTTAGCGTTATCTTTCGCTTGCTTGAGAGCAATTTTCCTGGCATCGGCTAAAAAATTCTGGGGATTATCCACGGTAAATTGCAGATTACCAACCTGGTTTAAACCATTATCACCGGCTAACTGAATAATTGCCTGGGCCTTAGAGGTGTCTCGCAACGTCACGTCAATATTTTGACTAACTGTGAATCCGCGTGGCACTTGCCGGCCATCAACATAATCATAAGTCGGGTTAACACTAAAATTGGAGGTCTTAATATCCTTGGCGTCAACCTTTTCTTTCTTAACCGCGGCAATAAAAGTATTCATCTTATCGGTGTTATCCTTTTGCGCTTCGGCTACCGTGTTCTTGGTCACAGTATAACCAAAGGAAACTTTGGCCACATCAGGCACGGCCTGCACTTTCCCTTCACCTGTCACGCTAATCGTGGGCTGGTAATCCGGCGATTTACCCACGTAATTTAATTCGCGTAGCTTAACAATTCCGCCCATGAGCAGAAAGAAAGAGGCTGTGATAATCAGCAGCGCCTTTTGCCAATGAGACATATGACAACAATTTTCCATAATTTTTTTGTTAATAGTAATTAAAAGTTGTAAATTGTCCCGCCACATCTATTCATTCTAATGAAGGCGGGATCCCGCCAAAGGCGGTGAAAAGTTGTAAGTTGTAAGTTATTTAACCTTCCTATTTCATTAAAGCCTTCAGAGCTGGCCAGTCGGACTTTTCCAACAAACTTAGCATGGCTCCGCCGCCGGTGGAAACAAAGTGCAAAGTATCTTCCAGACGCGATTGTAATACGGCCTTAACCGTCTCTCCTCCACCGACATAAGCTTGAGCCTGCGACTGTGACAAAATCTGGATCAGATCGCGTGTGCTGGCACCATAGCGCCGGTCTTCGAAATAGCCCAAGGGTCCGTTCCAGATCACTGTCTTGGCCTGACGGATTACTTTAGCAAACAGCTCTACCGTATCAGGTCCAATATCATAAATGATCTCATTACTGTGAACCTGTGCCACCGCGGTTAAACGGCTCTTATCAGCCAGTGATGTAGCTACACGTACATCAACCGGAAGTTTTAATTTATTGCTGTAAATGTACTGATGTAATAACTTAACATCCTTATCCACCAAAGATTTACCAACTTCAAAATCCCGCGCTTGCAAAACATTATTAGCCAAAGCGCCGCCTAATAAAATGTAATCAACTTTGGACAGTAAAATCTTCAATAAACCCAATTTGGAACTTATCTTGGCTCCGCCCAAGACTGCCACCACCGGCCGCTTACTGCGGGACAAAACCTTATACAGAACCTTGACTTCATATTCCAACAAAAATCCGGCATAGCTGGGTAAATATTTGGTCACGCCAACAGTTGAAGCGTGCGTGCGCTGAATAACGCCAAAGGCATCGTTGACATAGATATCTGCCAGCTTGGCTAAAATCTTGGCAAATTTCGGATCATTCTTCTCCTCACCCGGATACCAGCGGATATTTTCCAGAGCTACTATCTGTCCCTCTTCCAACTTCTTACTTCTAACTTCTAACTTCCCCGGTTTTTCAGGCCATAATTCAATCTTCCGGCCCACCATTTGGCTGAATTTACAGACAATGGGCTTCAGGCTGGTTGCCGCTACCTTCTTGCCGTTTGGACGGCCAAAATGTGACACAATAATAACTTTGGCTCCGTGCTCGGCTAAATGCTCTACTGTATGAATAGAGGCCCGTAGTTTCCATAAATCCGAGGCCTCCAGATGGCCTTGCTGCACCGGAGCATTAAGATCCAGCCGGATCAATACCCGCTTACCGCGTACTGCTTTTAAATCTTGTAAAGTCCGTAATTTCATAAATTTGCTAAATCAACATAAGTAACTGCCGGATCAGATAAAATATCACACAACGGCTGATAAGACGATTCGCCAATCAGATAATCAAAAAGCCAGGAATCAGGATACAAAATAACACCTTTGGCCGCGTAAGCCGCGACCTGTTCAGCTGTCGGCTGGCTGCGGAAACTAATGACTAATTTCAGCTTATCAGCCTGGGATAATTGAGCCTGGCGCAGACCAGGACTGGCCTTACCGGTATGACAGCGTAAATTATCGCCCAACTCGGCTTGGGCTGAGGGTTTCAGGCTGGCCGGGAAAAAATAGGTAGTTAAGCCCGAAGCAATTAAAATCAATAGAAAAAATGTAAATACTTGCTGCCGTAAAAGCGAAAGAAAAAACCGCTTCACCCCGTTAGAGATGCCTTGCGGGTGATTTTGTAAAGATTTTTTTGGGGTAGAATAAATATAACCGCCTTTGACCTCTCTAACGGGGTTCATATGTGGTTATTATAACAGAAAAAATCAGATACGACTACTTATAATTCCAACCTCCGATTTAGAGACTGGAACAACAATATCTCCTTCTTCCGGCACCGGACATTCCTCGTGAGATGGATCACAAGGATCTCCTCCAGGAGGCGGTGTTTAGACTATAGTATGTTTCTTCACTCTCTGATTCGTATGATCGTAGACGTATTCAGTATGGTCAAGTGAGCCATCCTGCTGGCCACGGGTTCGATTAATGATGGTACCGGGTCAATGGAAATTATTGGTAGCTCTAAAGGTGCGAGCTTATATAATATCAGCATTCTCTACTAAATCCTTCGGTAATTTTTTACTAGCACCAATAATCTCCAACCCAACTAAAATGCCGCAATCATCAAAATCTAAATTGATCATGCCATCAATTTCTTTTGGATCACATGGATAAGTTTTTGATACTTTACCACCCGGATCCTGAAAATATATGTACGCCGCATCGACGCTCTTGTCATAACTTACTTTTATCATAAATTATTTTGTTAAACTATTAATATATTTACTGGTTACATCGGTAATAACAGTTATAACGTTGCCAGTTGCTTTTTCTTGACCTATAAATATTTTGGTCGTAGCATCATAATAACCAAGCTTTACAATGCCTTCGTGAATATACTCAAAGGGTTTAATGTTGTTTAACACATTAATTACTTTACTCTCATTACCGATTCCAATCTTCTGAGCAATTCTAGCTACAGAATGGGTCGAAAAGTTATAATCACTCGACCTCAAATTCTGCGCCACCTGGTTCATCTTTTGACCAAGCGCCGAACCGTATTGTTGGGTATAATCGATTACATTTTTTGCATCTGCGGCTGCTGACCCACAAAATCCCAAACAACCAGTACCGGCACCTCCTAAGAATTCAATACTCAGGTATGTTAATCCGGCAGCAGCTCCATAAGCCACTGCTCCACTCGCAACCCCAACCACTACACCAGTAGCTACCGGGTGATCCATGGCATTCTTCCAAACACCACTAGTATCATACATCTGCTGTGCAGCTTGACCCAACTCAACCTGAAAGTCATTGAAAGATTGTCTGCCAGTAAATATTTCCTTCCACCAGTGACCATCAGGATCAACAATAATAACCGGATTATTGCGAGAGTAGGCGTAACTATTTAGAGCTTGGGGATCTGAAAGAAGTTGCTTTAGTTTAGATCCCGTTTTCTCCTGAACTCTTTGGTCACTAGCAATTTGAAGCATGAAAGGGTCTATGCTCGCGAACCTTCCAATGGAATTGTCATAATACCTGGCTCCGAAGTACTGTAGATTAGTCTCATTATCCAACTCCTTCCCCGTAAACTTATAGTTATTGCCTATATCAGTAGTGACATTTGTGAAAGCTTCACTGCCATAAGGGTAATAATCACTTACTTCGGTTATTGTGCCGGAGCTGTCAGTTATCAAAGAACTAGAACCTAAATGATCTCCCAGAACATAGAAAATACCAATAGGTGATCCAGAGAGATTATCCGTGGCCAGCTTTATATTACCAAGAAAGTAGTGATTCTTGGAAGAGCCATTAAACTGCGTCTCATAGTACTTATCTATGTAGTAAGTAGCTGCATCTTGTGCAGCAGGCATTGATTCAGGTTCAATGGGGGCTTGAATCCTATCGGGTGTAGATGTCGCAGTTTCTGGGGTACTGGTTGCTATTGGCTCAATAACTACAGGTAATGGTTCAATTATGGGATCAGTAATGACAGGATCGGTAGAAGTGGCAACAGAAGGAGCAAGGAGTAAGGAGTCAGCCGCCTTGTCGAGTACGACAAGTCGCGGCAAGGAAGTAAGGGAATTGTCCACGGTTTGAATGGTAACATCGGAGCTTAGAGAATCTACTGTCTCGTCCACCCCTACTCCATTCTCCATACTATTTACTCCTAACTGATCATCAAGACTACCATCTACTGGAGTAAGCAACTTCGGCTCTGGCTTAGTAACAACCGGCTCTAACGGCACTACAATACTCTGCTGTTCCGGAACCGGACATTCCTCGTGAGAAGGGTCACAAGGATCGCCTCCAGGAGGAGCTTCATAGATTATGGTGTGTTTCTTGACTCTTTGATTCGTATGATCATAGACATATTCGGTGTGATCGGCTGATCCGTCCAGAGTACTTCCAGTCATGCGATCTCGCCAGTCGTAGTTTAGAGTATCGGAATTGATAAACCTCACATTACCGTTATTATCGTAGGATAAGGTGTCGGAACCGGCTGTGCGGGCTTGGTGGGGGTTATGTCAAAGAGCTAGTGTTTCCTTAACTTCACAAAGAACCAGATTGCTATACCTAGAATAACAAGATTAACGGTCAGTTGACCCGTTACAAATCCCAGAGAATAATCATTATTACTAGTCTGTATTTGATAAATCAGTTTCGTGAATTGCAAAATAGTGCTGGGCAAAATAGCTACAGCTACGACAATGCAAATGAATCGCCAAAATTTAGTTCCAAAGGATTTTCTTCTATTTCTTAATCCCTTTTGTAAATTTGAGATCGCTATATCCTTTAAATCAAAAGTACTTGTACCTGATAGGAATCCCCTGAGATCAATCTTTTGAGAAAGGGCATCAATAAATCGATCTTTTGTTTCAAAATACTTATTTAGGTCTACGTCTCGACTAATTAAATCCTGTAGCTTCTTCCTTCTAACGCTAAACTCATTTTCTCCTAAAGGAGAGCTAAGTAATAGAATATCCGCCAGTATACTTGAATCCCCCCTAAGAAACCTAACCGCCTCATCTCTACTCTTTGCGACTGCAAAAGTTTGATTATTATTTTCAATAAAATCTTCTTGGATACGAATCGTGACATCTCTAAATTCGTTTGGCCACCCAGACAATATTTGCCAGAAGGTTTTTTTATCAATATTCGGTTCTTTATCCAAAATATCAATAATTATCTTGAGACATTCCGCTTTTGCATTATCAAAGGTCATATCTATTTACCTTTAAGCTTATTAAACAAATCACTTAATGTAAAATGATGGAGATTCACTGGTATATTTTTGCCAAGAATATTCATGCTAAAATCTGCATCGACATGGAATGTTTTGGCGCCACCATCAGTAAACGCATGGCGGTCAAGACTAATTACTCGCTGTTTAGCTAAATTGCCCGGCTTCTCAAGATCACGCAAGATCAAACCGCCACCGCCACCCTTATAGGGATCTGCCGCCAGCTGATACCTTTCTCCTGTAAACTTTAAACCTTGACTGTCAAGTTGGGTAGTAATCTTACTAGATTTCGATACTCCTTCAGCGATAAGGAAAGTGTCAAACGCAGCACCGCCTACCGCCTGTCCCTGGGTGTAGTCGTCAGCCGCAAGAAATTCTTTAGCTTGCATAGCGAGACCGGTGCGTATCTCTCCAATAGTCTGGTTCGGATTCTGAGCGATATCGTGCGATAATTGGCTACCCTGCTTATAACCTTCTGCCACTAAATTACCTATTGACTTTGCCGTATCAATAGGATGAGTAATGGCGACACCAGTCTGATATGCTCTAACTGCGGCTCCGACTAATAATCCCTTGCCAAAATCCACGTCTGTATTCCCATCCGGATCCACCAATACTATCGGGTTTCCTCTACTATAAAGATAGCTATGTAATCTCTGCGGATCAGACAGAACTTTGGTCAGTTTATTTACATTGAGATTGTAAGGATCAATACTGGTAAAATAACCAGCGGTTTGATTATAATACCTGGCGCCAAAATAGGAAAGGTTGGTTTCGGTATCTAGTTCTTTACCGGTATACTTATGATTATCACCAATGTTGGTCGTGGTATTGCTATAGGATATCGTTCCATACGGATAATAATCAGTTGTATCAATAATCTGACCACTGGTGTCAGTAGTTATAGAGCTCGATCCCAAATGATCCGAGAGATCATAATAAATACCTGTATTAGAGCCATTTAGGACATCTGTGGCAAGTTTAATATTACCCAGGAAGTAGAAATTACGAGCAGCTCCGCTATATTCTTTTTCATAATACTTATCAATATAATAGGTGGCACTATCTTCGCTGGCAGGAATAGAGTTTAATTCAATAGGAATCTGTAGTCTATCCGGAGTTGAGGTGGCTTCAGTATCATCTAATGGAGGTAATACTATATCGTCAGTACTAGTAGCAATAATCTCGGGCGTTGAGGTGGCTAGCGGATCGGGCAAGATAATAATATCTGGGGTAGTAGTAGCTAACGGCTCAACTAACGGTGTTACTGGGTCAATAGTAATTAGTGGAACTTCAATACGCTGCTCGTCAGAAGGCAAATCTGATGCCTCGTCCCCATCTGATACTGCTTCGGTTTTAATACTTTGCGCCACAACCTCTCCAACCCCTAACTCCTTACTTCCAACTTCTAACTCCTGATTTATCCCATCATCAAGACTACCGTCGATTGGAATCGGTAGCTTGGGATCAGGCGTTTCAACAATCGGCTCAACCGGTACAACAATACTCTGCTGCTCTGGCACCGGACATTCTTCGTGAGACGGATCACAAGGGTCACCTCCCGGAGGCGGTGTATAGACAATCGTGTGTTTCTTAACTCTCTGATTCGTATGATCATAGACGTATTCGGTATGATCGGCCGAGCCGTCCAGAGTACTGCCAGTCATCAGGTCGCGCCAGTCGTAATTTAAGGTATCGGAATTGATAAACCGAACGTTACCGTTATTATCATAAGATAAGGTGTCAGAACCGGCTGTGCGGGCTTGGTGGGGGTTATGTCAAAAAACTAGTGTTTCTTTAATTTCACAAAGAACCAGATTGCTAATCCAATAATAACCAGATTAACGGAAAGTTGACCCGTTGCAAATCCGAGGGAATAATCATTATCGCTTTTCTGAATTAAATATGTCAGTTTAAATAATTGCAAAATTGTACTAGGCAATATAGCTACAACTACAACAACACAAATAAATCGCCAAAATTTAATTCCAAAAGATTTCCCTTTCGATTTTAACAAATGGTCCGTGTTATTTGCTAATTCAGGATCCTCAAGAGCTTGTTTAAGTAACGTTTTGAACTCATCGTATGAGTCAAATAATTGATCAAAAAAATTAGATCCATTGATTATCCTGATGATTTTTTTTCTAAGTTTAAGATATTGACTCCTGTCAAGCTGGTCGGATTCATCCAATATAAAATATTCAGCTAAAATTTCCGGGGTTTTTCCCAATAGATTGATATCCTGAAGCTCGACTTGATTGATCAATTCGGTCAAATCTGCTTTTACTGAATTATCAATATCCAATCTAAATAAATCCTCAAATAAATTTGCAGAATTAATATCTCTTGATTTAATTACAGAAAGAAGCCATTCTTTAAATTTTTTCACATCACTCATATTATTTTTTTAACAATTTATCAATCACTCCCCAAGGAAAGTGGTTAACAATTTTGTTGCCATTTAATAATAGGTCAAGATGAGGCAAAGGCAGCTGAATACTTCCAACGGGAACATTATGGACATCAGCTCCTAAAACTCTAGTCTTATAATAATTACCTTTTACCTCAAAATCTCTGAGCGATACCCCTGCTCCCTTTGCCCCTTTAAATAAATCTCCACTCACTCCAAATCTTTCACCCTTTAAACCGACGGAGGCTCCTTGCTTATAAGCCTGAATGTCTCCCGATTTTTCGATTCCTTTTGCCATTAGGGCTGCATTACCGACAACATTTCCAACAGCCAACCCTTTCTCATAATCCGATTTATCCATGAATTCGTTATAATTCATGTTTAAGCCCGCCCTTATCTCTCCGAATGTCTGGCTGGGATTCGCAGCTATGTCACGTCCAAGAGAAACAGCACCCTCAACTCCGGCTTTAAGAGTATTACCGACGGATTTTGCTGTATTAATTGGATGCACTATTGATTCAACCGTTCCAACTCCAAAATTAACTACAGCCTGTCCGACACCTATTGAATATCCACCTAGGTATTCCACAGGGGTATTTCCATCCGGATCCACCAATACTACTGGATTCCCCCTGCTATAAAGATAACTATGTAATCTCTGGGGATCAGACAGAACCTTGGTCAGTTTATCCACATTGAGATTGTAAGAATCAATACTGGTAAAATAACCAGCGGTTTGATTATAATACCTGGCGCCGAAATAGGAAAGGTTAGTCTCACCATCGAGCTCTTTACCGGTATATTTATGATTATCACCAATGTTGGTCGTGGTATTGCTATAGGATATCGTCCCATACGGATAATAATCAGTTGTACCAGTAATCTGGCCACTAGTGTCAGTGGTTAGAGAACTCGATCCTAGGTGATCCGAGAGATCATAATAAATACCTGTATTAGAGCCATTTAGTACGTCCGTGGCTAGTTTAATATTCCCCAAGAAGTAAAAGTTTCGAGAAGCTCCGTTATATTCCTTTTCATAGTACTTATCTATGTAGTAAGTAGCCGTATCCTGCACGGCTGGCATTGAATTCAGCTCAATAGGAGTTTGAATTCTGTCTGTCGTAGATGTGGCTTCCGTATCATCTAATGGAGGTAATACTATATCATCAGTACTGGTAGCTATATCCTCTATTGGGGATTCTATTATTTCTGGGGTAGTCGTAGTAATGGTATCTGGAGTGGAACTAGCCACAGGCTCAATCAATGATGGTACTGGGTCAATGAAAATTGTAGGTAGCTCTAAAGGCGCAGGATCCTCAATAGTACCTACCTCATCTCCGGACTCATCTACAGCATCCGCCACCTGAACAGTCTGTGCTTCAACACTTTCTCCTTGCTCCATACTTCCTACTCCTGACTGATCATCAAGACTACCATCTACCGGAGTAAGTAACTTCGGTTCTGGCTTAGTAACAACCGGCTCTAACGGCACTATAATAGTCTGCTGTTCAGGTACTGGACACTCTTCATGAGATGGGTCACAAGGGTCACCTCCCGGAGGCGGTGTATAGACAATCGTGTGTTTCTTAACTCTCTGATTCGTATGATCATAGACATATTCTGTGTGATCGGCCGAGCCGTCCAGAGTACTGCCAGTCATCCGGTCGCGCCAGTCGTAATTTAGAGTATCGGAATTGATAAACCTTACGTTACCGTTATTATCATATGACAAGGTGTCAGAACCGGCTGTGCGGGCTTGGTGGGGGTTATGTCAAAGAACTAGCGTTTCCTTAACTTCACAAAGAACCAAATTGCTAATCCAATGATCACAACATTGACTGTAAATTCGCCAATTATTAATCCCGGTACTGAATCGGTCAATTTTGATAGACCAAAACTCCATAATCTCTATCAGATTTCATACTATCAATAATCTGGTTGACAACAAAACTATCATTTTCTTCAAACTCAACCTCTGATTCAACATGGGTCAGAACCTCAGTTTGAGTAACATATAAATCCTCCAGTTCTTCTTCGCTCAGAGTCTCAGTTACAATAACATTATATGTAAGTGTTTTATCCTTATAGGTAAAATAAATTTTTAGAATCTTCAAACTTAATCTAGAAGATGTAAAGACATATTCAATGGCGCCTTTCAGTCTAGTGATTGGGTTCATATTAATTACTTAAGAAGTTTAAATGGCTTAGATGGCACAAGGTGCGTCCCTGTTTTACTGAAATGAATAGTACCTCTGGTTGTATCGAATAATTTTCCCGTTTTATCGTCGATGTACTTACCAATAGTTTCACCGAAATCAATCGTTTCTTTCCATAGCTTTCCCTGATTAAATATTTTTTGACCCTTACCGGCGAATTCATTAATTAGTTTTTGTGGGTTAGTGTGGGTCACAATACTTTTGCCAACCTCATATGATTCCCCAAGTGCATGCTTAGCTTGCTTTGTAGCATCTATCGTCAGATTCAGTCCCTTAGTAGCCCCCTTAGCTAGGTCGTCAGCGTGTTTAGCTACAAACCCCGCCCCCTCTTTACTTCCTTTCCCATATCCACCTCCAGGTAGTGCTAATCCTAGGGCTACGCCACCAACAGACAACGCCTTGTCTGAATTTGATGAATTGGGATTGGCTAATGTGTTAGCAGTATCGTAATAATCATACATTGTTAATCCAACCTCGACAACTCCCCAGGCAATTAGAATTAATGGGATAATTTTTCCATCGGGATCTACGTATCGGATAGGATTATTGACCGAATAAGCATAAGAGTTGAGATTCTGGGGATTCTGGAGATGAATCGCTAACGGTCTACCTGCGCTTTCCTTAAATTGCGCCTCATTACCCAACTCAAATAAGATCGTATCAATACTATTAAATCGTCCTATTTCCTGATTATAGTAACGTGCTCCAAAGTAAGATAGGTTAGTCTCACCATCGAGCTCTTTACCGGTATATTTATGATTATCACCAATGTTGATCGTGGTATTACTATAGGATATGGTTCCGTAGGGATAATAATCAGTTGTATCAATAATCTGGCCACTAGTGTCAGTAGTTAAAGAGCTTGATCCTAAATGATCCGAGAGATCATAATAAATCCCAGTATTAGGGTCATTTAGGACATCTGTGGCTAATTTAATATTGCCCAGAAAGTAGAAATTACGAGCAGCTCCGCTATATTCTTTTTCATAGTACTTATCTATATAGTAGGTAGCACTATCCTCGCTAGCCGGAATAGAGTTTAATTCAATAGGAATCTGGAGTCTATCTGAAGTAGAGGTAGCTTCGGTATCATCAATAGGTGGCAATACAATATCATCAGTACTGGTAGCGATAATCTCGGGCGTTGAGGTGGCCAGGGGCTCGGGTAAGATAATAATATCTGGGGTCGTAGTAGCTAACGGCTCAAATTCGGGTAAGACAGGATCGGTAGTAACTAGTAGCACATCAAGCCGCTGATCATCAACAGTAATATTTGCGTCTGATTCAGCTGAACCGTCTTCAACCTTTATACTTTGCGCAGCAACCTCCCCACCCAAGGTATCTATATTAGGATCTATTAACTCTACATCAGGCACTTTAGGATTATTCACTTCCTCCTCTGATGTTGGTTCTAAAGGTACTACGATACTCTGTTGTTCGGGTAAGGGACATTCTTCGTGAGACGGATCACAGGGGTCGCCTCCTGGAGGAGCTTCGTAGATAATAGTGTGTTTCTTGACTCTTTGATTCGTGTGATCATAGACATATTCCGTGTGATCAGCTGATCCGTCCAGAGTACTGCCAGTCATACGGTCGCGCCAGTCGTAGTTTAAAGTATCGGAATTGATAAACCTCACATTACCGTTATTATCATAGGATAAGGTTTTATCTCCGGCTGTGCGGGCTTGGTGGGGGTTGTTTAAAGTATAAGTGTAGTCCCCGACTCCGGTCTGCGATAAGATATTGCCAATGCTGTCATAAGTGAAACTACGGGTGTAATTAGTATTACTGGCGGAATTAGTAACAGTTACTGAAAGCAAACGATTCAAATCGTCATAACTATAACTGACATTTTTCGCCAACTGCGTGGCCGAAGTATCGATCAAAGTTAAAATATTTCCATTCGGATCATAGATGTAAGCAATATCCTGTAAAACTCGGGAGCCCTTCACACTATGAATACGGGTCAGACGATAATTCTGGCTCGCGTCATAAGTATAATCAGTAACAATTCCATTGCCGCGCTCCAAGTGCGCCACCTGACCCATCGGAGAATAAGTAACATTCTGCGCTAAAACAGTGGTCTGACTATTTTTAACTTTATTCACCTGACTAACCTGTCCAGCCGAATTGTAAAGATAATCAACGCGCTCGCCTTCAGGATAAGTAATTGATGTCACGTTGCCGTTCCAGTCGTAGGTATAAGTTAAGACATAACTATTGCCGTCAATCATTCGGGTAACTGTCAGCGGCTTGCC
This sequence comes from Candidatus Komeilibacteria bacterium, assembly GCA_043801745.1. GTDB lineage: Bacteria > Patescibacteriota > Patescibacteriia > UBA1558 > 2-01-FULL-52-15 > JAZDLR01. Next base: position 123,441 of record JAZDLR010000022.1, read on the forward strand.
CTGCGGATCATAAGTATAGACCGTAGTTAAACCGTCACTGCCAACCACGCGGGTCAATCGACCCAGCTGTCCACTACCCTGATCATAAGTCAGCGTATACTCTGTTCCTGTCTGAGCAGTGAAGTTCTCGGTTAATAGCCGGTTCAGAGCGTCATAAGTATAATTCGTGGTCTGATACTTCGGATCTCGTTTGTTTAGAACGTTGCCGTTCTTATCATAAGTATAGGTCCAGTGCATCGGATTACTGACGCTGGCTTTATGCACCATATCCTGTTGCGTCAGATTATCCAAAGCGTCATAAGTAAAGTTACGGATGTTTCCTTGGCTGTCAGTAATTTTCCTCAGCTTATTGGTTAAAGTATATTCATAATTAGTCGTGTAGATCGAACTGCTGTTAAACTCCTCCACTTTCACCAAATTGCCAAACGCATCGTTGGTCAATTTCTTGATCTTGCCCCGCGGATCAGTAATCGTAGTGGTCAAACCATCATAAGCATAACTAGTAGTGCCAGTTAAGATGACTTCGGATAATTTACGGTTTAGACTGTCATAAGTGGTGACTTTCGCGTTCGTGAAGCTGGGACTGGAATTATAGGCATTTGAAGATGTAAACACTGGCAAGGATTCGCGGTTGACGCGGTCCTGACTGTCATAAGCGGTATAGGAAGTAACATATTGCCCGCTGACATCAGAACGCGAACTTTGGATCACCCGGCCTAAACCGTCATAGTATTCGCGGGAAGTAACATAATGACCCGTGCTAAAATAATCTTTAACTTCTTTATAGTTCGGAAAATTGGCGTCCTGATAAATTATCTCCTGTTTTGTAATCAAATTAGCCGCGTTAGCCGGATCAGACACCTCTTTCTTGATCAACCGGCTAAAAGCATCATAAGTATTTTTCTCCTGATAACCATTAGGATCACGGGAATATAATAATTGTCCGCTTACTGGGTCGTATTCAGTGACAGTCACGCGGCCCAAAGCATCAGTGGTCGTGGACACGAATAAATGCAGGGGTTCATAAGCTAAAGTTACCGCGGTATTTTCTTTCGGATCTTTCTTAGTCAACGGCAAGCCAAAACTGTCGTAAGTGGTTTCAATGTCAACGGTATTGACTTTCAAATCTTCTTTCGTGACATTAGCGCGGTCGATCTGTCCTAAAGCTAACTGGTCGTAATACAGATCCTGATCTTTGGTCTCACCAATACCGGAAACTACTTTTGTTTTAGGTGCACCAACAATATACTTTTGACTGTTAGTAGCATAAGCGTAAGTAGTAGTTTTCTCATCGCCAGTCAGCTGATCAATAATATCACCACTACCGGTATTAGCAGTAACCTGACCAAGATTTTGTTCTTCCGTGACATTACCCAGAGCGTCATATTCGTAAGTTGTGGCCTGTGATTTGGCTGCTGTTCCGAAAATAGTTTGCGTGCCGCGCTCAACGAAAGAAAAAATTCTGTTGTCTGGCAAATTCACCGCATTAACCTTACTAACATTTTGCTGTAATAATTGTCCGCTAGCATTACGAATCTCCTGTCTGAACGGCTGACCTATTTTGGCATAGCTATCCTGATATTCTCCCATAGCCGACCCGTCCAATCCTCCACCCTGATGATAATAAGTCGTTATCAGGCTGTCGCTTTCAGCTTTGGTAACCTTACCAAAACCCACAAACCTATTCTGTTTAATATTACTACCGACATAGTAACTACCGTCCTCATAGCTATAATTTACTGTTTGCTGGTTACCCAATCCATCGTTATAGTCAATTTCCGACACAACCGGCACATTAACGATTGACCGCGGATTCAAAAGTTGCTGATTCTCATCTTTCAATTGAGCCGAGGCAGCATAGTCAGCGCTAACAATGGTCTGATCCAGCCGTTTAATACTTCGCAGCTTTTGCCAATCAGCCGGTTGATTAAGAGTACGAACCGAATTTTCCTGCTCTTCATAAACATACTCAGTTTTATAGGAGGTATTATAGCTTGGCATCAGGCTACCGGTAGCATCAAATAAACGGAATCTGGAATTATAATCTAAACGTTTATTATCTCCCGTGTATTCACCAAAAATAAACGGTATTTGGTAACTGGTATCAATATTCCATTGCCCATTTCCGCTGTTAATATAAACATTTTTTATGTCTGAATTATTTTGCCAATAATCATGGTAGGACTCAACAAAGTCCGCCAAACCATCAGCGTTTATATCCAAAATTTTGAATCTAAAACCATAATCATTCAATACTTGTGTAGTGGTATAATAGGAAAAATCCAGCGGAATGATCCAGGAAGTATCCAAATCCCAACCACTCTTACCATTATTAATATAAACAGCCTTCTGATGGGTATTAATCGCCTGATCATACTGTGAATACATTAAATCTGGTAAACCATCACCATTAACATCGGCCACTCTATATTCGCTCTGACGGTCACTAATTTCATTACTGGAAGCGTGATAAGTAGCAAAATATACAGGTACGGTCCAATTAGTATCAAGGTTCCAACCATTAATCCCGTTATTCAAATAGACATGCTGAATATGAGTAGCGGCATTATCATCACGGTATGATTCCACAAAATCAGCCAAGCCATCACCATTAATATCGGTAAAAATAAACTCCGGTGTATAAACCATCTGTTCACTACCACTAGAAGCATAATTGGCAAAATTTAAAGGTACAATCCAGCCAGTTGCCAATGTCCAGCCGTTAATACCATTATTCAAATAAACCTGTTGTACTGGAACATTTTCCACGGAATATGACACGACAAAATCTTCCCGCGAATCACCATTAACGTCACCAACAACAAATCTGCTTTGATAATTCCAAATCGGCCAGCTACAAGTATCATAACGAAAGGCAAAATCAAATGGTAACTGCCAATCAGAAGTTGTTGCCCAGCCATTAACGCCATTATTTATGTATGTTTTCTGATAAATATTTTCCGGACAATCTTGATTACTATGCAACAAGTCGGTCAATGAATCGCCATTAACATCCAAGGGCAAAAAGGCAAAAGTACCGCGTTGTGAAACATTTGAAACGTCTATAGACTCAAACCTAAAAGGCAGCTGATAATTACCATCAGTGATCCACTCTTTAGACGAAGTACCATAATCAAAATCCGTAGCCGGCAGATATTCCCAGCCACTACCATTATTGCCCGCTTCTTTGACACGGCTAATCATTGTCTGGCCTGCTTCACCAGCTATAGTCTCTAAATCATATTTCTTCTTAGCCACACCGTTTACCAAAACTTGAATAGTATTAATGGCATATTTGGTAGTCACAGAAAAACCCGCCTCCTGACTATTGGATATATCCGGTCGTGTACTAATGGGACCAGAATAAATCGGATCAAATATAATTCTATACGGCCCGTCAACGGTGCCATTACCAGTATAATATATCGCTTTCGGATAAATAGCGCCGGAATCTTTCCAATACTCGTAGCGCAAAAAATTATCATTGGTGTCACGGATTTCGGCTAAATACCAGCGGTAAATTTTGCCGGCATCAGCCTGGTCGTTTTGACGGCTGGCACTATCGGAACCAAAAGTATATACAGTACCGGTCTTATCTGTAACTTTCCAAGTCTTGTCAGTAAGCCACTCAATTTTATAAAACTGACTTTCCACTTCAACTCCATAAGTACCGTAGCCATCTTGGTCAACAGATAGCGGCAGCAAATTGCCGCCACCCGGTAAACTTAAAACAAAATCAAAATTGGTATAACGTTTTTCCGTTCCTTGCCGACCCGAACGCTCAATAAAAGGGCTATCTAAGTCCCAACCCAAACCATAAAACGAATCCTTATTATTACGCTGACTATTATAGGTCAAGGCCAAAGAAGGCTGTAAGCCATTACGGCCCTTAGGAATGTCTAGAGAGTAGTTATAACTAAAAGCGCCAGTGGATTCAACAACTTGCGCTTGATCATTTTTCCCGATTGCGAATTTATTTGGGTTCTTGGCGGCAAAAAAATCATTACCAGCATTTGGCACTTCACTGCCGTCACCACTCGCCTGCTCACTGGTTTCCGGAACAATCGGCGGTAAAGAGCTTTCAATAGTCTGCTTCTGGTCCTGACTAATGTTACTGTCAGACGCGTCAGTCGCTGTGTCAGCTAACAAAAAAGCACTCTTATTTTCTGGAGTGCCGGCATTAGTGACATTTACTTTACTGGCTGCCAAAACTGGCATCAATGGCATGCCAACCGTAGTGACGATTAAAAATATAATAACTATTCTGCCAAGCCCGAGATTAGCTCTCAACATATATTTATCATGATTTATAAACAAAATTAGTGTCGGCTATGAAAACCGACGGCTGTTTTATTTTGGCTAACTTTATGTTTGTTTGACCGTTGAAGGTAAAACTTAGGGTGAAAAGCGACGGCTGTTATTTCAATGGACGGCCTTTATTAACTTGATTTTAGCAAACTGTAGCGCCATGTCAAACCTATTTGAAGTCCTTTGCTTCTAACAGGGTCAATCCCGTCAAATGACCGCAACGGTGCGAATGATATGGTCAATAATAGACAATTGAAGTTGTTATTTTTTAAATAGACATATATCCTATATATATGCTCCCCACTTCTGTTGCTGATAATAATCCGAATATGACGGCAAAAAAATTCCGTGATTTGTGGTTAGTGTTCCGGGCTTTAACCTTTATCAATTCTTTTTTCGTCGGCATTACCGGTCCGCTGGAAGTAATATTTTTTCTGGCCATTGGGTTTAATCCAGCCCAAATTGGCGTTCTAATGGCTGCTCAGGCTATTGGCGTTTTAGTTAGCGATATTCCCACAGGGGCTTTTGCCGATCGCTATGGCCGTAAAAAATCTCTGCTTATTTCCTTTGGCTTATTGACTTTAATTTTTTGTCTCTGGACCGCGACCAGCAGCTACTCAATTTTTTTACTTTTATCGTTCTTCTGGGGAGTCGGATTCGCCTTTCAGAGCGGGACCAAAGTTTCGCTGCTAATGGATCACTTGCCCCTGAATGATGATAAACAAAGAACCCGTGTGTTCTCCCGTTTGGCTATATATGGCAATGTTGGTTTATTAGTCGGCGGTGTTGCTGCCACGTTATTGGTGGCTTTTTCCTTGCGGTCAATTTGGGCCGCAGCCGCCATGTTGCACGTATGTCTGTTCTTAATCACTTTATTCGGAATCCGGAATGATATCAGACAACCCGCGAATGAACAGCCTGCCAAAATTCCAATCATCTTTTCTGATGCTTTGAAGGGCGTCCGGTCTTATTTTACTGTCATGCCCTTCCCCCTTCTGCTACTACTGGAAACAGTCACTGCCATTATTTTGTCGGGGTATGGAATCATTATTCCAATTTTTTTGCGCCTTAATTGGCATATTCAGGATGCGGATTTTGGTTTACTTGGCAGTTTAGCTGCCGCCATGGGTATTATCGGAGCACTAATCGGTGAACGGCTAAACCGGCGTTGGGGTTTCCTAGCCACCGCCAGTCTATTTGCTATCATTCTGGTGTTACTTTTTACGGGCTTGGCGTCAGCATCGCTAATTATTGTGGCCCTGACTTGCTACGCTCTGATAGAGCTATTACTGTTTGGCTGGGATCCCATTCAACAATCGCTGATTAATCACTTTCTGCCTGACGACACCAGAACCCTTATGCTTTCCGTCAGCTCCTCAACAAGTCTAATCGTAGGTTCCCTGGCTCAAATTGCTATCGGAGCATTACTGATAATAATTCAGCCACAACCATTAATTATCGCGTTAGGGGTATTGTTCTTACTCTGGCCATTAGTTATCAGTTTACTAATGGGCTACAAGAAGATCCCATCACTAACTGAAAATAAAGAACCGCCCGGCAACCACTAAGGTCACCGGGCTCCTAGTAACGTTTCTCCAGCGTCAGCCTAAGCTAATCTCATCAATCCTCGCCCTCCCAGCCGTATTCGTAAAACTTGACGCCACTTAAAACCTTGGTAATAGCATCGCGCGTAAAAGGAATTGTATTTGACGGGAGAGACTCTAAGGAAAAAAATTTTACTTCAGAACATTTATCAGGTTCATTATTTTTAATTTCTCCGCTCCACTTCCTGCAAATAGCGTAAAATTGAATTAGCTCTGATTTCGTCCTATTAACATAGCTGTGGCACACTGTGCTAATTTCCAGATCCTCCGGCAAAATTTTTACCCCAGTTTCTTCATTAGCTTCCCGTATCATCGCCTGAGTTACTGTTTCCATGCCGTCAAGATGACCGGCCACTAAACCGTAAAATCCATCTGAACTAATACCCTTTCTCAGCAACAATAGTATTTCTTTATCCTTCAAAAAAAGAATATGAACTGATATTGGAGCTTGGAAGTGGTCTGCTGTCACAGAATAATTAAACTTAACTAAAAAAATTTAATAGCTCCCCAGACAACGCCAACAATTACCAAACAAACGAGCATTACTCTCGCCCACTGAGCGTCAGCTTCAAGTAACCAAAATATATTTTTCATGATTTATACAACTCTTGAATTATTTTTTTCCTGCTCCGCCGGCCGGACCCATATCTTTTGATTCAACCTTATCACTAGCGACTTTCTCAATCGGAATAGTAAATTGAAATTTACTGCCCTTACCTACTCCTTGACTCTCGGCCCAAATCTTGCCACCATGTTCAGTCACTACTCTCTGGGCAATGTACAAGCCAAGTCCCGATCCTTGAGTATTAACCTGGGCTACGCCAGTGCCGCGCACAAACTTCTTGAATAAACTGCTGACTTCATCCGGCAAAATACCTATGCCAGTATCTTCTACCATAAAATGAAAATTTGTGCCATCGCACTCCTGGGATACGGTTACCGAACCTTCTTGAGTGTACTTAATAGAATTATCAATCAGATTGAGCACGGCTTCGCGGATCTTGTCGCCGTCAACAGTAATAGTGCAAGGTTTGTCGGACAATTTTACTCCCAACTTTAATTTCTTAATAATTGCCTGTTGTTTCAGCTCTTTAATTACACTGGAGGTAATTTCATTCATATCAGCCGGTGCCTTGGTGAGCTTGAAACGTCCGGCTTCAATGCGGGAAACGTTCAAAAAGACATTGATAGTGCGGGCCAGACGCGCCGCGCTTTCAAATACGTCCCCGACGATCTTCTTCTGTTTCTCTTCCATGGGTCCGAAATCACCCTCCAGCATCATAGACAGATAACCTTTGATGGCTGACACCGGGGTGCGCAGTTGATGTGAGGCAATAGACAGAAATTCCGATTTAGCCTTATCCAACTGCATTAAGTGGAAATTGGCTTCCTGCAGATCTTTATTCGTTCCTTCCAACTCCTGATACAGTTTAACGTTGCGGTAAACAATACCAATTTGACTGGCCAAATTATTCATCATTTCCATGTCCAGCTTGCTGATCTGCGTTTCCGGCACTGCCAGTAAATAATCAATCACGCCGATAATTTCATTTTCCGCGTAGATCGGCACGCCAACAACAGTCTGCACTCCCAGAGCTGATTGAATCTTATCCATAATGTCTTTCTCCACCGGCGGTGAGAGAAATTCCGCCATGGTGGAACCTGACAAGGATTGGCCGGAAAGATAAATTTTTACGCCCAGGTTGTCTTTATTTTTAATGCTACTTTTATATTCATTGGCCGGTTTTGGCAGCAAGGCCAGCGCTTTGTCGCCAGCCTCGGAACGCGTGATGGCGGCCGGGTAAAGATACTTTTTCTCGGTATCAGCAAAACTCAAAATTCCGCCAATATATCCCAGCTCGGAGGCAATACTGTTAGCAATAACTTGAATAATATTTTTGATCTCCAGCGAGCGGCTGATCAAGTTGCTGATATCCTGCGTGGTAGTCAGAAATTTATTACGGGCTTCCAAGTCTATATTATTTTGGCGCAAACGCGCAGTAGCACGATCAACCTTACCTTGCAGTTCTACATTGAAGCGGCCCACTTCTTCAAATAGCTTTGATTTTTCTATCGCCACAGCCATCTGC
>JAZDLR010000013.1:0-105792 GCA_043801745.1 Candidatus Komeilibacteria bacterium
ACCTATGACCTGGAAATCAATAATGTATTTTTGCGTATTTTTGGCAGAGTTTTGCTAGGATGGTATGCGATGCGCTTCTGGAAGCATGCGGTCATAGATAAGCTGAAAGAAATGTTAGAGAAAAAAGACTACCAACACGACGCGGAGCCACGCTGAGGACGCTCAGCGTCCCTGAGCGTGGCGGAGCCAATTTAAATAAAATAATATTACTGGTTCCCCTTTCACAATAATTTACTCTAAAAAATTCCGGTTAATCACTTATGATTACTGGCTGAAGTTTAAGATTAAGCGTCTATCTAGGCGCTCTGTTGTTTTTTTAGATCCTCAATCTCTAGTTTCATTGAGGACATCTTCAACTCCCGGCCGACCATGACAGAGTTTAATTTGGATAATTCATCCACCCGGGCTTTCAGCTCTTCAGTTTTGGCGGCCACGCCCTTTTCCAGATCTTTAGTATAGTTGGCCAGTTTGATTTCTACCGCCCTTTTGACAGTAATATCTTCAATGGCTAAGAGAATCAACTGAGAACTGTCAAATTGTCTGGCGTTCAGCAGCATTATTTTTAGACCAATAGTGGGAAATTCATGCTCGACTTCGAAATCATCGAAAGTTTTTGTGTCCGGCAGAATTTTTTCCAGCAGGGCTTTTAACTTAGGAATATTCCACTGGCCATTGCCAATATCGTAGATGAGTTTATTCTCAGTTTCTTCCGGCGACACCAGAAAGGTCCGATAAAAGGCCTTATTGGCTCCGACTATTTTTAGGTTAGTATCCAGGATCAATAATGGCTCCCGGGCAGTATCGGAAAAAGTTTTGATATAATACAGCGCTAATTCTTTATCGTCTTTAGACGGAGATTGACTATCTTTCATATAATCATTTAATAATAATTAAATTGGCCCCTTAGTTGTTTAGTTAATTTTAGCCGCACGGGTCTGATGGCTAAGTAAACCCCCTCCTTTCACTACCATAATCTTAGAGCCCTTAGTTAAAATTGTTAAGCGATTTCGGGACAGGTGGTCAACAAAAAAGCTAACTTGAGCCATTATTTGTTTCAAGCATCAGGCACTTAGAGTTTAGTCTTAACCTTAAGCAAGGAAAATGCTAAAATGGCCGTAATAAATAGTAACTAAACAAATTATGAAACTTTTCAGCACCCGCTCGTTTAAGTGGTGGGAAATTGGCTTAATTAAAGTTTGCCTGCTTTCCCTGGGTATTTTGCTGGGACTATATTTTTACGGTTATCTCGTGGGTTTATTATGGCTGTGGTGGGTATTATTTGTCCTTACGGCCATCTATTTTATTGTCAGACTTTTAGCCGGTAAATAGGTTAAAAAATAAATTTATGATTGACCCGAACATTAAACCCACTGGCTGCTGTGATCCGTTTGATCCCGAGCCGTGGCAAGACCGGGAAATAACCTGGCAGGACAAGATCTTTGTTAAAGATCATGTCAGTAGTTTTTTTCACATTCCTCTTAATTTTGGTCAGAAGGTGGTTAAGAATATGAAGCTGATCGAGCAGGCCCAAGCTAAAGCGAGTTATCAATTAATGTTGACCGATGAGAAGTCCCTGTGGGGCGCAGATATTTATATTGATGTGACTAAAGAAGTTCCGGGTGCCCAGATGGTCACTTTGTTCGGTACTTTTTTAACCAAAGTCTTCGAGGGTCCTTATCAGAACGCCGGCAAATGGGTGGCGGAAATGAGGGAAGACGTTAAGAGTAAGGGCCAGGAAATAAAAAAGCTGTATTTTTCCTATACCACCTGTCCCAAGTGTGCCAAAGCTTATGGCAAAAATTATGTTGTACTGTTCGCTCAAATAAATTAGTCAAATCATCTATCCTAGAAGCGAAAGGGGATGGCTAGTGTATTTTTTGGACTCCTAATCGTGATATAATGATTGCATGAGAAATAATTTTATTCTAGCCGCAACTAACACGTTGATTCTTTGCGTTATTATTTTTGCGGTTAGCTTATATTTTATCTATAATTCTCAGCTGATTGGCTGGATAATTTTAGGATTAGGAGCGCTTTGTATTTTATCCTTATTACCTTTTAAGGTTGCTTTGAATACAATTCAGCCGGATATTGTTTTTGGGCTAATTGATAATGGTATATTGGCCATATTGGCAATTTTTGGGGGTGAAATTGCCGGCGTGGTTGGTGCGGTAATAGGCGGTGTAGTTGGTAATGCCATAACTGATGGCATCGCCGGTGTTTTTGAAGGCTATATTGCGCAAAAAATAAGAAAAAAACATATTACTGACCGACGGACAATGCTTGGTTCGGCTGTGGGTAAAATGGCCGGCTGCCTTTTAGGCGCAGGGGTTGTTCTGATAGTTGCTAATCTCTTTAATTCGGGCATTTAGACAACCAGTGTAATTAATAATTCAACTGCACTATAATCAAATTATAAACAGCCAGAAAAATTATGTCACAGGGAAATAAACATCAACTGATCAAAGCGCAGTCAAAAATGACGGTTAATTTATATTTGCTGACCATCGCTTTTACTATCTTTACTTTTATCATCACTATCAACCCCTCATTGGTCAGGAATAATATCTTCTTGGCTTTACAGCTAACTTTAGCTATTCCCCTGTTGATTAGTTCGGTTTTTGTCCGCGCTCGGATTTCCTACGCCACCAAGGAGATTAACTGGGACCGCTACGGTTATGTACTTTTTATTGTTGCTTACAGCTTTTTGATTAATGTTGTGGGAATCCTGCTGGCGGCGCTGGTGTATGTTTTCATTGCTTGGATATTTTTTGGCGTTAATATTTTATGTGCTTTGCTTTATTCCACCATTGAGATAATTGAGGATCATGCCCGGGTGAAATCGCGTGTTTATAAAGATGGTCTGTTTATTGCCATTCTCTTTGTGCTCGGTATTCTGCCGATTTTGTTATTTATTGAATAGTTTTTTAGCTTTTTCCGTTAACATTTTTTTATTTATCTCTGATTGAAAAAAATAAAAGACGAGTTAGGAGTAGTAACCCGTTAGAGTAAAATTACGAGTATAATAGTGCCCCGATAGTAACTACTATATTCAGTGAGGCAGCTACGATGTTAGTAAAAATGATGGGTTTTTCTTTATTCACAATTCCGTAGCCAATCCAGAATAATGAACCGAGAGCGAACATTGACCAGGTAATAGCTGAAACTCCGGTGGCATTCTGCGTGCTATATATTTTCCATATTTGCGGTGCGGTCATAACAGCGATCAAAATTCCGGCGCTGTAAGCTAAACGGTCAAAGACAGTTTGTAAAAAAGTATGTTTAGCGGAAACAGTTTGTTGTTGCTCGCGGCGTTTCTTGGCGTGATGATGTAAACCGTAATGCATGCGGGTATTATAGCATATTGAGCCAAGTTGGCTATCAATTGACCAAAGTGTTTTTTTTCTTTATGCTTTCTTTATGACTTTCCAACAAGTGATTAAGCGGGCGAAAAATATCCGGGCTAAGTATAAGGTTTTGGAAACGAAGAAATATGGCCAGCCCTGGACTACGGCTCAAATTGCCGAGGGTTTTATCGGCGATGTAGGAGATTTGTTGCAACTAGTTATGGCTAAGCAGGGCGTCCGCGATATTAAAAATGTCAACGCCGAGTTAAAGCATGAATTGTCTGACTGTTTATGGGCTATTATTGTCCTGGCCGATGCTTACCAGATTGATCTGGAAAAGGCCTTTTTCCAAACCATGGATGAGCTGGAGGCGCGTTTCAAATAATCGTAACTAAACGCTAGGAGACACCCTAATTTGTTATTAGGATGTTTTATTTTTCTGTTCTTGAGCGTAGAGAATATAGGAATAGAGGAAAGTGCCGCCCACCAGCACTAACGCTCCGCCAAATAGAATAGTTGCACCCCAGGTAGCTGATAAGTAAGGAGCAATGATAATGGCCAGGCCATAGAGCATGAACAACCAGCCGCCCAGACGGTGCGTTTTATTCCAGACATTCTCTGACGACAGGGTCCAGGGTGTGCGGATGCCCATGAACCAGTTACTTTTTATTTTACCCATATAGTTGCCGAGAATAATCATCATGAGTCCGACAGCCAGCGAAGTAGTGGTAGCAATACTGATATGATAACCCAGATTATAGAGATTGGTGGTAAAAAATAGCAGAAAGAACAGGGCGATGATTAAAGTTTTGAAAATATGATAGACGTGAGCAAATTGGCTGTAGCGCTCTCTTTTGGGATCTAAGTACGGCAGTACGATAAAGAGCAGATACAGGCCGACCATCAGCGAGGGCAGGAAGAAGGTCATGAAATTTTTGCTGGACCAGCCGTCAACTTCGCCGGCGAAATTCCAGTGCGAGGCAATACGTTGGGGCAGCAGCGGATACCAGTAATAACTTATAATGATGGTGAGTAAAATCAGGATTAAGGGGATAGCTTCTGACTTGAAAGTAATGGGTAGTGATGATTTCATAAATTTAATATTTTTTCTTTTTAGTTGACAAGAATTTAATGATTTCTTCCGATAGTTCTTCCATAACGCTTAAATTGAGGGAGTAGAGGATCTGTTGGCCCTCGCGGCGGGAACTGACCAAATTGGCCCGTTTAAGCGTATCCAGATGATGGGAGAGGGTGGGTAGGGTAATGTTAAAGGTTCTGGCAATGTCAGAAACCGCCATTTCCCGCTTTTTGAGTAAATCCAGTATTTTACGGCGGTTGGGGTCAGATAGCGCAGCTAAGGTTGTGGATAAAGTCACAGTAGTTAATTAGATATTTAGATGTATATCTAAATAATAAGCGTAACATAAAAGTTTGTCAAGAATTCTTTTATTAATCGCTCGCCCCCTCGGCCGCACTCGGGGCAGGCTGGCATTACTTTTGTGACCACACTTCGACAAGCTCAGTGTGATAATACTTTTTTTAAGTGGTGTTTTTAATAAGTTTGTCGTGGTGAGGCTCTCGAACCACGACCCCAAACCCCCTAAAAGATAAAATTAACAGGCGTTGATTATAGGAAAGAACATAAAACCCCGGCAGATTGTCGGGGTCAATGATATTATTTTGTGTATTATTTTAGCAATACACCACCGTCAACTACTATTTGTTCGCCGGTCATATAGGAAGCCATATCTGAAGCGAGGAATAGGGCCACTTTGCCAATGTCATCCGGCTGACCAATACGACCCATGGGAATGTTAGCACTAAAAGCTTTCATAGTTTCTTCCTGTTTTTTACTGTTATACTTTCCAGTTTTGGGATTCACGCCGCTACCCGGAGTGGCAATGCCACCCGGAGCAATGGCATTGACCCAGATCTTATGCGGAGCCAATCCTAACGCTGCACTTTTCGTGAAGCCCCAGACTCCGTGCTTGGAAGCGTCGTAAGCTGATAAGTTTGGCATGGAAGGATGCAGGGCATCAATGGAAGTGATATTAATTATTTTGCCACCGGTTTTTTGTTTAATCATTTGTCTAGCTACGGCTTGCGTGCAGATAAAAACTCCTTTGAGATTTACAGCTAAAACTTGATTAAAGACCTCATCAGTTAAATCCAGCAAAGGATACATGGGATAAATGCCGGCGTTATTAACTAGAATGTCAACTGAGCCAAAAGTTTTAACAGCGCTTGAGACCATAGTATTAACGTCGCGTCTTTTGGAAACATCAGCCAGTACGGGCAAAACGTGGAAACGCTTGGCCTTTAATTCACGCGCCGCACGGTAAGTATTCGTGCGGTTTAAGTCGGCAATGACCACATTGGCCCCGGCTTCGGCCAGGCGGTAACTGATGCCGAATCCGATGCCGACCGCGCCGCCAGTGACAATAGCGGTTTTGCCCGATAGATCTGTCAATTGTTTTAAATTTAGCATAGTCAAAAGATAAGTTAGTTAGACACTGAAATTATAGAGTAATTGGGCGTTGGGAGCAAACAACCTCACCCCAACCCTCTCCTTAGAAAAGGAGAGGGAGGATGTGCGGAGGTAAAGTAGAGCGACTAGCTAAATAAATAGTGTTCCTCTCCTTTTGAAGGAGAGGACAGGCCTGCCCGCCGTAGTCCCGAGCTTGCCGAGGGACGAAGGTGGGTGAGGTATTTAAAACAAAATGAAGAACCGCCCAGCACCAGCTCTAGTTGCTAGAGTGGTGCTGGGCGGTTCAGTGGCCAGGGGCCACGCCGTCGTCAGGTGGCCTGCGGCGGTTTGCCCTCGATGAAGCCGTCGAGGGTTCCGGGCTCGATGTCGAGACTGGAGTCGATCATGTGCATGGTGTCGGCGATTGTCTTGGCCTCGCCCTCGGTGCTGGAAAACACCCGAACGTAAGGAGCTGAGGACCTGTCCCTGAAGCGTCTCGGGTTGTAACCTTTGGGCGCATCAAAGACAGCTTCGTTGATAAGGTCGAGTTCAGTCAGAGCTCCCTCGGCCACCCGAAGAGCATGTTCTATGTATCCGGCTCCATCTGGCTGCTGGCAAAAGACCATGATGTTTGGCATTGCTCAACCTCCTTTCTTTATCGCATGAGGTCGGCGCGGTGGTCGCCGCCGAGAAGAACGGTTTGGGTCCTCACGCCCAGCTTGGCGCGTTGGAGGGCTCCAATGATCTGCCGGATCTCAGCCTGATCCATGGCGTAGATCCGGATAAACGGAGCGTCATTGCCGTCGACATCTTTCGGATCCGATTCGATGATGTCGGTAATGACCCCGTCTAAACCGGCTTCTCTCAGGACAGAGATTACAGTTCTTTGTGTTTGCTCTGCTCCGCGAAGAGCGACCATCGGATAGTGGATCTCAACGTTCGCCATTGCTGTCTCCTTTCCTGCCAGAGATTGTTGGCGTTCGAGAGTGTTAGCGGAACGGGCGGTAGAGCTCCACCACCTTTTTGGCATCAAGCGGAACTTGGAAGCCGCGTTGCTGAGCTACCTTCGTGTCAGCTTGCAGCCGGTGGTAGTTCAGACTGGCCCAGGCTCTGGCGGAAATACTCTGGGAGTCAGTTTTCTGGCAGGTGTTGTCATACGCTTGACTAGTGACCTCAACTTCGTGGCTTAGCACCTAGTCCACACAATACTGGGCCGCAGAGTCAGTCACCGGCACGCCAAAGGTCTCAGCGAACTGTTCCTTCTGGTCTTCGACATCGGCGATACGCATGAGTCCCCCCATGAGTCCGATAACGATGAGAAAGACAAGTATTACGATTCCTGCCGTAGACCCTTTAGATCCGGGCATGTCAGTTGTCTCCTTTCCAAGGAATTACTTGCTTATCAGTTTTACTGTTTTCAGGTTAACAGCAGTAGTCCCGGCACTGTCCCACCGGACGCAGACGTCCAGCGGGTGCATGTCTTGGGTTCTCCTGACCTCCGGCCTGCGGGTAATGTAGATCACGGTGCCGGAGCGGTCACAGGTTAGATCACTGACCCGCTGGCCGATGAATTTACGCTGGGCACTGCGCACGATCTTGATCCTCTCGGCCGAGCGCTGCTCACCGCCGTTGCGGATCCAGGTAAAGACCGACCCGGGTCCCTTGGGACTTGGAATGGGCGAGATTCGCAGCTTCTTCAGCTCGTTGTTGTAGTCGATATTCCTTTGACCAGTCAGCCGCGGCTGTCGTTTCCAGAAATCCATTTCCTCCTCGTCATATCCGGGAACAACGTCCGTATCGTCAAACTTGCCGTGGAATGACGGGGGAATATTTTTTCGTGCCATCTTGTCTCCTTCTGCTCCGAAGAGCCGAATGGGTTTTTGGTTTGTAGAACTGCTAGCAGACCACGACGTGGGTCGAGTGACTCATCTTTCGCAGCCACTGGATGAAATCGTAAGCGCCAGCGCCGAGCAGGAACAGTACGCTGTTTGCGAACAGTCCGATCGGCAAGGTAACAAACCAGGGGAACCCGCCGAAGTGGACAAAGGCCACGAGATTAATGAAAAAGCCACCGATGAAGATGCCGAGACTGGCGGCCAGAGCCAGGATCCAGGGGTCGCGTTGATGCCGATCGCTCCATTTGGTCGTGGCGCACATGAACAGCGCGCCAACCGGAGCCGCAATGATCCAGGTGAAGAACAGTCCGAAGCTTCCCCAGAAGCTGAGAGCAACGAAGATCGTCACCGTAACCGAGAACTGCGGATGACGGTCGATCCAGGATAGCTTTTTTTCGGTTGTATTCATGCTTCACCTCGCTTGGCTCCGAAGAGCTGTGTGTGAGAATCTATTCAGCCCGCGAAGTTGTCGTCGAGCCATTTTCCTAGCCGGTCATTGAGCCAGTTGATGAACGAAGTCACTACGCTATCCAACCAGTTCTGTGCCATTTTATATTTGCCTCGTTTCGGAACGAGTAAGGAAACAGTCCGCTGTTAGAGCGGCTTTGTGAACTATATATATCCAAAGGCCTAAAATTAGGCCTGAATTTCAAAGTACGAGAATAACCCCTATAATTATCATTTTTAGCTTATTCTGTCAATTGACTAATGTATGTTAAAATGGTAAGAGCCACTCAGTTCATTTCATAGTGCCCGGTAGGAATGTTGGGTTTCCAGCATGACCTATCACGCACCCTTCCGGCCCCGCCAACGGCGGGGTCACAAGGAGAACCAAATGTCAGACAAGTCCAAGATTCCGATTGTCGGAGCAAACTCGGTGTCGTGGCCCGCAGACGAGTCGCCTATGCCGACTTTGTTCAAGGCCATCGGCTATACGCTGGGTACGTTGCTGGCCGTATTTGTGCTTATTGTTTTGCGTCATCAGCACCGGTCCGACTCCCCTGAGTTTGCTTTCATTGTTCTCTTCGGTTTTGCCTGTTGCGTATTTGGATTATTCTGTTGGCTTAGGTCAATCTGCGATCTGTGGCCCCGGACGTACTGGGTGGCAATATTCAAACGGGCAGAAGAGACACACTTTTTCCGTCTGCCTTTTCCGACCAGTGACGGGCGTTTCTATGTTTACGAGGGTTCGCCGTCGAAACGCCAGACTGTTTTTCCTGATGCTGTTCTGAAGTACTGCACCGGTGCCACGTTGACGCGTTCGTGTCTGTGGGATCAAACCGGCGAGTCAACTAAGTTCTACCGCGTGAAAGCGCGGTTAGGCCTTGACCGTTTTGCCGTTATTGATAAGCAGGGTAGCCGGCTGTCGCTGGGTCACATCGGACACACGGTCAGGACGTTGGTGGAAGCCGGCGATATTCCGAGCGTGTATAAAAAATGGCTCGATTCTGCCGGCTGCCAACGTTATCTGACCGGCATGAAGGCAGAACGCGAACAGTGGCGTGGCCGCGCTGAAGGACTGCTGACTACGATCCAGTGCTGCATCAAGCTGCTGGCCGAGCAAAGTGTCCTGCGTCGGAATGTGAGTGCTGAGGCGCTTAAGGAAGTCCTGACGCGTTCACTGACATCCGCCGGGCAGGAAATTAATTTGTCCGCGGAGGCACAAAGGACCGGGCAGTATGTCCGGTTTGAAGAAGGATTTCTGCGGCTTCTGGATCAGTTGACTCAGATAAGGAAGAATAGGCAGACCAGACCTCCTGGTTCTGGCGACTGATTTTCGGGCCCCATTCAGGTGACTACGTGTTATCTGGGTGGGGCCTTTTTAGTTAGTTCAAAATTTAAAGTTAAAAAGGGAAAATAAGGTTTTAATTCTATTTTTAATAAGCAGAAAATATAAATATGAGTGCTAATTTTTTTTAAAAATTTTTAAATAAAAAAACACCCGACCGAGGCCGGGTGAGCAGTTAGGGATGCCAGCCCAAAGTCAGGTCAGGAGGCGTGCTGCAGCAGATAGGCCGCGGCGGCCTGGATCTGGGCCCAGTCCTTGGCGACCTCGACGGGGTCCAGGTCGTCGAAGAGATTCATCCTGGTCATCCGCCCCAACGGACCCTTGTCGGTGCGGAACGACTGTCCCGCGCCCCAGGTGCCGTTGGCCGCGCGGTGCAGAATACCCCTCTCCGTTTCCGTGACATCGCCATTGACGATGTCACGGAGCAGAGGCAGGTAGTCCGGCTCAACCCCGCGGGTCAGAGCCATGATGCTGCACCCGGTCAGGACCGCCTGCGGCCCGGCCAGGTTCTGGGCCACCATCTCGGGCTTGTCCTCGCCGAAGGGTTCGGTCCACTCGGGGTGGCCGCAGCCCTCATTGTAGGCGGCGGCACAGGCGTTCGCGATTTCAATCAGCCGCACCTTGTTCTGCATCAGGTCTCGGATCCACTGATTGCTGGGGATCATTTTTAACCTCCGTCGGTTTAGGGTTTGGTAAGGAACTACGGGGAATTGCTGGAATTTATAAGGATATCATATATTTCGTATCTTGTCAATAGTGTGATGAGAAGCTATTTATCATTGAAAATATCTCTTATTTTGATATAATTGTCTTATGTTAGCGCGACTTGGACAGCTAGCTAATTTTGTTGCTAAAGAGGTAGAAATACCGGCGTGGGTTTATAACCTACGTTCTTCGGGTAAGATAACTTTTTTGCAACTTCGTGACGGGTCTGGGTGGAGTCAGGCCATTGTTGATGAATCTAAAGTTGATTCTAAAGTTTGGAAAACTACCAATGAGCTAACTATTGAATCGTCAGTAATTATTTTTGGTAAAGTTTCCAAGCATCCGAAAAAAGAGGAATACGAAATTCAGGTCAGTGATATTAAAGTTCAGCAGATAGCCGAGGAGTATCCGATTGGAAAAAAAGAGCATGGTGTGGACTTTCTCATGGACCAACGGCATCTTTGGTTGAGGTCATCTAAACAATGGGCCATTCAGCGTGTGCGGAACACAGTAATTAATAGTATCTTTGAATTTTTGAATAATAGGGGATATATCAAGATTGACGCGCCGATTCTGACGCCTAATGCTTGTGAGGGCACGACTGAACTTTTCGAAGTGCCGTATTTTGACGAAAAAGCTTATTTAACTCAAAGCGGTCAGTTATATATTGAAGCTGCGATCTTTTCTCATGGCCAAGTTTTTGATTTTGGTCCGGTTTTCCGCGCGGAAAAATCCAAAACCCGCCGGCATCTGACCGAGTTCTGGATGATGGATGCCGAGGCAGCCTGGGTGGAGCACGAGGAGAATATGAAGATTCAGGAAGAGTTGATTAAATATGTTGTCAGTAAAGTGGTTGAAAGTTGTCAGTTAGAATTACAACTTCTGGAGAGAGATATTGAGCCGTTGAAAAAATTAAGCCAACCGTTTATTAGAATGAGTTATGACGAGGCGATTAAGAAATTAAATAAACTGGGCTCGGATATTAAAAACGGTGAGGATTTGGGTGGTGATGACGAAACTTTATTAACCAAAGATAGTGAGGTGCCGATTTTTGTGGAAAAGTGGCCGAGTGAGATAAAGGCTTTCTATATGAAGCGCGATCCTCAAAATACAAAATTAGCCTTATGTTCTGATTTGATCGCGACAGAAGGACACGGTGAAATAATTGGCGGGTCGCAGAGAGAAGATGATTATGACGAGCTGTTGAAACGCATTAAAGAACGGAAATTTCCCATTTCTGATTGGCAATGGTATCTTGATTTAAGGAAATATGGGTCAGTGCCGCACTCGGGATTTGGCGTTGGTTTGGAGCGTTTAGTTGGCTGGATCTGCAACGTTCATCATGTTAGGGAAACTATTCCATTTCCACGGACTATAAATAGACTACGTCCATAAATTTTTAACCTCACCCCGACCCTCTCCTTGGAAAGGAGAGGGAGGACAAGGAAAATATGAAAACCTACATCAACGAAACATTGAAGAAAAAAGTCGGCGAAACAATAGAGCTCGCCGGCTGGTGTCAGACTATTCGTAAAATGGGCAAGATTGCCTTTATTGATTTACGGGATTCCACTGGTTTGATTCAGGTTGTTTTGGTGCCAAAAGAAATGGCCATTGGGGCGGATATTACCAGTGATTTACGGCCGGAATTTGTGGTAAAAATAAAAGGAATTATTCAAAAACGAGACGCGAAGCAGGTTAATGAATCTTTGGCAACCGGCCAGATTGAAATTTTAGCCAAGGAAATTGTGATTTTAAGCGCCTCAGAAGTTCCGCCTTTTGAAATAGATAATGAAGAGCGTCAAGCCAATGACGAGCTGCGGTTAAAATACCGCTATTTAGATTTACGGCACGAGCGGATGAATAAGAATATGCATTTGCGCAGTGACGTGCTATTTTTCTTGAGAAATTATTTGCAGAAACTGGGCTTTATCGAAATTCAGACGCCGATTTTGTCCAAGTCTACCCCAGAGGGCGCGCGCGACTATTTAGTGCCTTCGCGTCTGCATAAAGGCAAATTTTTTGCTTTACCGCAAAGTCCGCAGCAATATAAGCAGCTTCTAATGATCGCCGGCTTTGAACGTTATTTTCAGATCGCGCCGTGTTTCCGCGATGAGGACGCGCGCGCCGACCGTAGTCCGGGCGAGTTCTATCAACTGGATATTGAAATGTCATTTGTGGAACAGGAAGATATTTTACAGCTGACAGAGAAAATGTATACGGAAATGGTGAAAACTTTGTTTCCGGATAAGAAAGTAACTGTTAAACCCTGGCCGCGTCTTAGTCACGCTGATGCCATGAAGAAATATGGTACTGATAAACCCGATTTGAGGCAAGAGAAAAATGATCCCAATGAATTGGCTTTTGCCTGGATCGTCGATTTTCCCTTATTTACTGAACAATCGGCTGACGATAAATTTTACGGCGTTAGCGGTAAATTTGTGCCTTCGCATCATATGTTTACCGCGCCACATCCTGAGGACGTTTTGCTTCTTGATAAAGAACCGCTGAAGGTGCGCGGACTGCAGCACGACTTAGTACTGAACGGCTATGAGGTTGGCGGCGGCAGTATCAGAATTCATGATGCGAAAATCCAGCAGAAAGTTTGGGACCTGATTGGTTTCACGGCGCAGCAGCAGAAAATGTTTAGTCACTTAATTGAAGCTTTCAAATATGGCGTACCACCGCACGGCGGAATTGCTCCGGGCATAGAACGTTTATTGATGGTTTTAGCCGGTGAGAAAAATTTGCGCGAGATTACGGCTTTTCCTTTGACCAGTGACGGTCGCGACCCCCTGATGGATAGTCCGTCGCAGGTGACGAAAGAGCAGTTGGCTGAATTGGGGCTAAGATTGGAGAAAAAGAGTTAATTATTTTGTTAGGCGGTACTACTAAATTTTGCTCTAATTAGTAAGTTATTGTAAAATTACAATGTTTTTACAGGTTTTTTAATGCCTGGAAAAATTCTTTATGCTAAAATATTTTACCTTAGATCAGTCCGCCAAAAAAATATTTTATTTGTTAAATAAACTAACTTTGCTGACTTTGGTGATCGTGGTTTGTATATTAATCGTGCCACGGGCGGCCCGAGCCGCAGTCGGCGATATTGCTGTCGCCAGCACAAAAACTGAAGCATCTCTAGATTTAGGAAATGCGGTGATTCAAGTCAAATGTTACGAAGGTGATTATACTAATTTAGGAACAACTAATGATAGTGGAGTGTTGAGCGCGACTACTCCAGATCCGGCTTCAGGTTGTGATGATAATGAAGAGCAGATGGATTATAAGGTTATTAAGGATGGCTATGTGACACTCACGGTTACTAATGTTGCTGGAGGTTGGCAAGCATTATCATTAAATACTTTAACAATCACTGGAGTAAAATATTCCAACAAGGTTTCCGGTATTAGTTCCGATGATGGCGCGGCTTGGACTAGTGGTACGGGTGTTACTGTTAAGACCGGTAATGCTTATGGCACGACCTGTACCTTTTATTCTAATTCTTGGTACTGTGCTGTGCCCTTAGCTGATACCGCGAAAGTGATTTATGTTGCCCGGGACGGTTATGTCACTGATACAACTATTTCCTTTACAGCAGATAGAACTGTTGCTACCGAAGCGCAACAGGTTAAGGCAGTATCCTACGTTACCTACGCCTATATGCTGGCTTCTATCGTTAATGAAGTTGGAACAGAGATCTCAATGTTGGCCACTGCCGTGGAAATCGGTGACGAAACTGGATTAACTACCTGTGTCGCGGGGGCTGTATCTGATCCCAATGCCTATTGGTCTTGTCCGGTAGTTTTAGCTAACAGTAACGGTACGATGGTGGTTCGAGTTACGGTCAATGGTTATGTTACTAAGAATTATCCTTTGGGTGCCGGCTTTAACAGAACTAACCCTGACGGTACTGAGGCTAGTGTTGGTGTCACGGTTGATCCGATTGAAAGTGCTTTGAAGATCACGGTTTACGATGGTGCTACTGGCACAACTGCACTTACTGGTGCCAAAGTAGAAGCTGGTGATAATTTGGCAGTCTCCTGTAACGAGAGTGCCGGGGTTTATTATTGCGCCATACCTTTAGCTAATACGGCAACTTACGCCCGGGTGGTGAAAGATGGTTATGGCACACAATCACCTACCTATACTGACCGTACAGCTGCTACTGATGCTCAAGGAACCCTGACTGTTCATATGACTACTACTACTGGCAGCGCCGGAAATGGTGGTAGTAGCAGTGGCGGATCTGGAACCTCTACACCGCCACCGGTAATACCACCGACCACTCCAATACCTCCGGTGACTACGCCGGAGCCTCAGCCGGTAATTACCATGCCGGCATTAGACAGAATTCAGTCCACCATTGCACGCGAGCAGGAGCGCCTGCAAGCAGTTGACATTGCTTTGCGCGACAGATTATTGGGCCGCATCTTATTACAGGTCCAGGATCATGGCGAAGCTTGGTATTTAGACCCGGTCTCCCAGGTACGGTATTATCTGGCTGATGGTCCGACCGCTTTTCAAATGCTGCGTCAATTTGGTTTAGGTATTACTAATGCTGATCTGGCTAATATTCCAGTTGCTACCGATACATCCAATAAGCCCTTAACCGTGGCAGCAAAGAATTTGCTAGATAGGTTGAAAGGGAAAATTTTACTTCAGGTTCAAAGTCACGGTGAAGCTTGGTATATTAATCCGGTTGACGGCAAGAGATATTACTTGAAAGATGGTGCCGCGGCTTATGAGATTATGCGGTCGCTGTCCCTGGGTATTACTGATGCTGATCTGGCGCAGATCGGATTAGGTCGGTAAGCAAACGGATTTCAGCAGTTATAAATGTAAATGAAAAGAGCGGCCGCGTTACTCACTGTTGTGAGTGTTGCGGTCGCTCTTTACGTTGTCGGCACACTAGCTGTTCCATCTCCGATTCCCGATCAGTCGACTCATTAAGACCGGGACCCACAGCGGGGAAAGGATCAGAATGAAGATACCGAGAATGTCCATGGATGTCTCCCTTCTTCCTTAAAGTGCCTTTTCTGGGGTTGCTTCTTTTTTGTGCAGGTAGAGTTAGTGTTTAGAAGTTCTCTACCACTACACGTCTTGACTCCCAGCGAACGTTGCCGCTGAATTCGACCGTAGCTCCATTGGTGTCTTCGAAAATGAAGCACCAACCATGGTCCGCCTCATTCAGGCCATTGAAAGACAGGGCCTTGAGAGTGTAGCGGTTGTTGACTAGCCCAACCGGGGTCACTCCGAGCGTGATCTGGTAGGCGCCGGATATAGAGTATCCGGTTACCATGGTGACGATGGTGATCTGCTGACTGGGAATATTCGGCCAGCAAGTAATGATTCCGCCGAATGGGTCAAGCGGTAGGCCGGCATCTTTGAACGTCTGACTCCTGATTTGCACCAGTGCCTGGTCGTCGCTCCCGTTCATGGCCACAGTCTTGGGCTGTTGGCGGTTAATAACAAGTACACCGCCACCTCCCTGAGCCCAGGCAGGAACCATGTTCAGACACAGAACCGCGAGAACAAGCAGTACGAGGCCGATGATTTTGGGGGTCTTCATGAAGCGTCCTCCGTGTTTAGTGATTGGAACACTATTGGCACAGTGATTATCGTTATCAGCTGACATTGGGTCAGCTAAGGTTGTAAGAACGTAAGATTCTAGAAAGTATCAATTTTGTGTCATTTTGTCAATCTGGGCTAATCTTGTGCTTTGGTTTAATCTATAGTTAGCCATGAATTTGTCGCTATTACAGAAATATATACTTAAAGTTTGCTATGGTCAGCTCTCTTTGCCCAAGGAGTATTTTTTAGCGTTTTATCAGGGTAATAATATTGACGCAGAAACGGCCTTAAAGGATATAGGCAAAAGTATCGATCGTCTGGTTTCGCGGGATTTATTGAAAGTTTCAGGTGTCAAAACAGCGAAAAAATGGTATACTTCCACTGTGAATTTGACGTATCAGGGAGAAAAAATGGCCAAGAAATTGTTGAGTGAGCAGCCGAAGTTGTTTAGATAATTAAACCACCCCGCCTGTCGGCACCCCTCCTTGCTAAGGAGGGGAACGCTGATACAGTGTCTCGGTGTAACATATTAACCACTATGACCAACAAACAATTGATCAAAAAATTGGACGAGTGGGGCGTCGATTATGAGGTGCTGAAACACAAGACTGTGTTTACCGCTCATGATGTGGCCGCCACTCTGAAAACAAAATTAGACGAAATCGTGAAAACGCTGGTCATTGAAGCGGACAAGCGTTTTTATTTAGTGTCTTTGCCGGCCAGCAAGAATATTGATTTTAAGCAGTTGAAAAAGGTGATTAAGAAAATGGGCGGCTCGGTCAAGAGCATCGGCATTCCGAGCGAGGAAGTTTTAGTTAAGAAGCTGGGCATCAAACCCGGCGGAGTTACGGCTTTTTCTAAGTTGCATAAATTACCGCATATAATTGACCGCGATCTGAAGAAAATTAAGAAAGGTGTGTTAAGCGGCGGCAGTGTGTCAGAAAGTCTGAAAATGAAAATCGCCGACTGGATTAAAGTTGAGGAGCCGAAGGTGGAGATCATTGGTGTTAAGCGTAAAATTAAACCGGTGAAAAATAATAAAAAAGGGAAAAGCAAAGTTGTAAAGAAAAAATTAAAGATTAAGAAATCAAAACCAAAGGCGAGGAAGGTTGTGCCGAAGAGAACGAATAAGCGTCGCCGCTAGTCTTTCCTAATCAGCTAATAAGCCAATAAGCTAATCAGCTACTAAACTACTAATCTACCAAACTATTTTATGGAATCAGAACTACATTCATTTATTAAAGATTCTCTGGCTAAAGGCCTGGCCAAAGATAAGATCCGCGAAGTATTACTTCAGGCCAATTGGGAAAAGGATGAAGTTGACGTGGCTTTAAACCGCTATGCTGACATTAACTTTCCTATTGCCGTGCCCAAGCGTAAGCCCTATTTATCCGCGCGAGAAGCCTTTATGTATCTACTGACCTATGTGACTTTGTACGTCAGCTCATTTAATTTAGGCGCTTTGATTTATCAGTTTATTAACCGCGCTTTTCCGGATGCGACTATTCCGGTTGGTCAGCTCTATGATGCTGCGGTTAATCCTTCGGGTATCCGCTTTAATTTAGCCTCGCTGATTATTGCTTTTCCGATTTACCTTTGGCTGACCATTATTCTCAATCGCAGCGCGGCGAAAAATCCGGAAGCCCGTAGTTCCCGCGTACGCAAGTGGCTGACTTATTTGACGCTATTCGTCACTGTCGGCGTCATGATCGGCGATTTGATCGCCTTGCTCAATCGTTTGTTCAATGGCGATATTACTATGCGCTTTGGCTTGAAGTTCCTCACGGTGCTGGTCATTGCTGGAGTAGTCTTTGTTTATTATTTGCGCGATCTGCGTAAGGAGGAAACTACTAATGCTAAATAAAATTTTATTTTGGGTAGCAATCGCCGTAGTAGCAGCTGCTATTGTCGGCGGATTTATGCTCAGTGGTTCGCCCCAGCAGGCGCGAAAAACTAATCTGGATGACAGCCGCGTCAGTTCATTATCGCAAATTAACACGGCAATTAATCTTTTTTATGATAATAAAAAAGTGTTACCCCAATTATTGAGTGAATTGCAGCAGCAGCCGGTTTATTATGTGAGTATGATTACTGATCCGGTTACGGCCGTTCCGTTCGAGTATAAGATTACTGGTGCTACCACCTATGATTTATGTGCTACGTTTGATCTGGCTTCGGACCAAAGTTCAAATCTGCCCGTTGATCCTTATTACAACGGCTCCACTTTTTGGCAGCATCCGGCCGGAAATTATTGTTATCATTTAGAAGTTTATAGCGCCAACAAAGATGTAACACCACTGCCAGTTAAATAAATAATTGATGCATAAAGTCAGTCTGGAACAATTTGAAGGACCACTAGACCTACTCCTGCAGCTCATTGAGCAGCAGGAGTTGGATATTACCACCGTTTCTTTGGCCCATGTGACGGATCAATATCTGCAGTATTTGGAGAAATTAGAGCAGATAGTGCCGGAAGAAGTAGCGGATTTTTTGTTAGTGGCCTCCAAATTGATTTACCTCAAGTCTAAATACTTATTGCCTAATTTAACTATTGCTGATGAGCAGGACGCTACTGATCTGGAGCGGCAATTAAAGATGTATCAGCAGTATTATGAGGCCAGTAAGGTTATTGAGCAGATGATTGCCAAGCGGAGGTTTACTTTTGTCCGCGAACATCCTCTGAAAGTCAAGTTTGAGCAGGAATTCACACCGCCTCCGGCCCTGAAATTGACTGATCTGTCTACAGCTATGCGTTCAGTAATTGAGCGCCTGGGCGAGATTAAAATCCTGCCGCGTATTATGATGGCTAGGGCTGTGAGTATCAAGGAGCGGATTCAGCATTTCCGCGAGCTGCTGACCAAAAATATCAAGCTCAGCTTTGACCGTTTTCACGATAAAGACAACAAAGTTGATACCATCGTTAGTTTTTTGGCGCTATTGGAATTAGTTAAACAGCGTTTTGTCACAGTGGAACAAGAAAATTTATTTACGGAAATAACCATTTGTTCTAATCCTTTACAACAACCCAAACTCAATGAATAAGTCATCTTTGGCCAGTTCAATTGAAAGTTTATTGCTGGTTTCCGCTAAGCCCTTGTCTTTTCGGGAATTAGCCCAATTAACCCAGAGTGGGACTGACGAAGTGGCTGCTGCTGTGACGCAATTGCAGAGTAAATTTAATGATGCCGTTGGCGGTATCCGTTTGCTAGTAAACGATAAACGGGCGCAGTTAGCAACTGATGCTGGTCAGACCAAGTTGATCAAGGCTTACTTGCAGTCGGAAATCACCGGAGAATTAACCCGCCCTAGCTTGGAGACCTTAACAATAGTAGCTTACCGCCAGCCGGTGACGAAGGAGGAATTGGAGCAAATTAGAGGCGTTAATTGCAGTTTGATTTTGCGTAATTTAATGATCCGTGGCTTGGTGGAGCCCCGGGAAGCCAAAGGAGGCCTGACAACTGATTACAGTGTTACTATGGATTTTTTGCGTTTCTTGGGGATTACAAAAGTTGAAGAGCTGCCTGATTATGAGCGGCTGCATAGTCATGAAAATATCCAGGCAGTGCTAGACCAGAAACAAGCCGAGGAGAGCGAGGTTAGTCATGATACGGTTAGCTAAATTTTTAGCCTTGGCCGGTATTGCCAGCCGGCGGGAAGCTGAGCAGTTGATTACAGCCGGTAAGGTTTTGGTCAATGGCAAGCCGCACCTGGAGCTGGGCCGTCCGATTGATGAAAATAGAGATGTCGTTGTCTTTCGTGGCCAACCAGTGAGAGCTGAAGCCAAAGTTTACTATTTAGTGCACAAGCCGATCGGTTATCTATCGGCCAATAAGGATAGTTACACGGATCTGGTAGTTACTAAGCTGGTTCCTATTCAGCCAAAAGTTTATCCGGTGGGTCGTCTGGATAAAGATTCCAGCGGCTTAATGTTGTTAACTAATGATGGTGATTTAACTTATCAGCTGACTCATCCTAAGTTTGCCGTTGAAAAAGAATATGAAGTAACCACCGATAAACCGGTTACGGCGGCTTTGTTGGCGGATTTAAAAAAGGGAGTGAAATTGGCTGAGGGATTGGCGGTTATTGATAACGGTAAAATTATTGGTCCGAAAAAATTCAGTCTGACTTTGCATCAGGGCTGGAACCGGCAAATTCGTCGGATGTTAGGTCACTTAGGTATTGGCGTAGTTGGTTTAGTCCGGGTCCGGGAGGGAAATCTGAAATTAGGTAGTTTGCCTGTGGGCAAGTATAAAAAAATTACCCAGCCGCATTTATGACCAGTTTCGTACAATTTTGCGCGGCCATCATTACTCTGTTAGGCTTATCTCTAAGCCAAACGCCGCAGCTTTATACTTTAGTCTGGCATGAGCGGGCCGAACCGGTGGGTTCTGTCTGGACTTGGAGTAAACAATCAACAGTTGGAGCTCCGGTGAAAATTAATAGGGATTCTTTAGGTGTGGCGGTCGCAGCGCCGACAGCGATTATTATCGACGGTCAGAGCGGTGCTACGCTCTGGGAGAAAAATCCGGCCGATGTCCGCGCCATTGGCAGTATTACTAAACTCATGTCAGTGTTAGTTTTCTTAGATCATAATCCTGGCTGGAATACAGTTGTCACCATTACAGCCGCAGATCAAGCGAACGACGGCAGAAGTAACTTTGTGGTTGGCGAACAAATTAAAGTCCGGGATTTATTGGCTGCCAGTCTGATCCCGTCTGATAATGACGCGACGCAGACTCTGGCGCGGATTAGCGGTCTGTCATCAGAGGACTTTGTGAAAGCCATGAACGATAAAGCCCGCAGTTTAGGCATGACGCAGACGGTTTTCACCGAACCGACCGGCCTGTCAGCTGATAATGTCTCCACTGCCCGCGAAGTAATAGTTTTTGCTCGGGAAGCTTTTGCCCGCCCGGAAATTGCCGTTTTTGTCAGCGATAAGGAATATCAATTTACTTCCGTAAGTGGTCAGCAACATCGATTAAAATCCACCAATAAACTTTTCGGCTCTATTATTGGTATTAAACAAGCCAAGACTGGTTTTATTGATCAGGCTGGTCATTGTATGGTGGCCAAAGTTGAGGATAAAGGGCGAATTATTTTTACCGCTGTGCTGGGAGCGCCAACTGATGCCGACCGTTTTCAAGATACTAAAATGTTAAGCTATTGGGCTTTTCATAATTGGCGTTGGCCCCAAGAGGCTAATCCGCCGCAGTTAGTGCTATAATATCAGTGATGAAACCTCTGATTATCGGCAATTGGAAAATGAACTTAAGCCTGCAGGAGGCCGTGTCTTTGGCGCGTTCCGTGCGCCAACGTTTAGTTTTGAATCGGTCAGGCAATAAAGCGGAAGTAGTTCTGTGTCCCAGCTTTGAGGCCCTGGTTTCAGTAAAGAAGGTGTTGGGTCGCGGTCAGATTGAGTTGGGTGGTCAGGACGTTTTTTGGCAAGCTTACGGACCGTTTACCGGTGAAGTGACGGCGCAGAATTTAGCCGACTTAGGTTGTCGCTATGTGATTGTCGGACATTCGGAACGAAGGCAGCATTTGGCGGAAACTAATGAGATGATTAACCGTAAGGTCAAGGCCGTGCTAGAAGCTGGTATGATTCCAATTCTCTGCGTGGGCGAAACTATTGAAGAACGCCGCGAGCAGCAGCAAGATTTAACAGTGATGACGCAAATTATTGAAGGCTTAGCCGGTATTCAATTAACCGCCGACCAATCATTAGTCATCGCTTACGAACCAGTCTGGGTTATTGGTTCTGGTCAAGCCATCAATCCGCCCGAAGCTGGTCGTATGAGTTGGGTGGCACGGCAGGCTTTAATTGATATTTTTCCTCTGACTACGGTGCAGCAGCAAACCAGGATTATTTATGGCGGCAGCGTTGATGACGTCAATATTAAAAGTTTTCATGATTTAGAATTGATCAGCGGTTTTTTAGTCGGCGGATCTAGTCTAGATAGTCATAAATTTATTGATTTAATTAAAGCACTCTAATGATTGAAGATTTATTGTTGACAGTCCGCAAAGCGCAAAAAAAGCATTATGCCATCCCGGCTTTCAATGTTTCTGATTTGGAAATGGTGCAGGCCATAATCCGTGCGGCCGTGAAAATGAAGTCACCGGTCATTGTTCAGACTAGTGAATCAGCCTTAAAATACGCCGGTGCTAAAACTCTGGCTATGATTATTAGTTCAGTGGCCGCGGATATTGGTCAAGCTGTGCCGGTGGCAATTCATTTGGATCATGGCAAACATCAGGCGGTCATTAATCAGTGTTTGCGTAATGGTTTTAATTCTGTGCACCGTGATGCTTCGGAATTGCCTTTAGCTAAAAATATCGCAGCCACGAGAAAAACAGTTTTGGCCGCCAGGAAATTTAAGGCCCGCGTCCAGGGAGAATTAGGAGCCATTTTTGGCCTGGAAGGTTTAACTAAATTGAAGCAGGGCTTTGATCAGCGGCAGATGATGACAGATCCGCGGCAAGTCAAGGAATTTGTCGGCAGGACTGGAATTGATACTCTGGCTATTTCAGTCGGTACTATTCACGGATCGTTTAAAGGCGTGGAACATATAGATGTTAAGCTGATCAAAGCTATTGCTCGAGAAGTAACGACTCCTTTAGTTTTGCACGGTGGTTCTGGCAATGATCCGCGGCAAATTAAAGCTGCTATTAAAGCTGGCGTCTGCATTATTAATGTGGACACGGATTTGCGTTTAGCCTTGGTTAGCGGCATGCGCCGTGCCTTGAAAAAACCCAGTAAAGCTGGTAAGGTTGACCCTCGCGCAATTTTGTTAGAATCATACGCGCCCATGCAGGCGGAAGCCGAGCGGCTGATGAAATTGTTTGGCAGCGCGGGTCGAGCTCAGCTCGATGCGGGTCGAGCTTAATATGATTTGGAACTATTTATTTATCGCTCTGATAATCGTTTCGGCCGGTTATTTACTGTCCCTTTTTTGGCGTCAGCGTAAGATGCTGGCCACTATTAATGTGGAGCGCGTCCCCGGCGTCAAGGATCAGCAAGTTAAAAGTCGTTTGTTAGAAGCTAAGTTGAAGCGGACCATTGGCGAACACTGGGGTAATGCACGCCGTTTTATCGGTTGGCATCCACGGAAATTATCTGACAGTATAAAATTCCTGCAGCAGCGCTTACAACAGTTAGAACGCGAGTACCGCCGGATTATTCATAAAGATCTGTCGTCCGAAGTGAAGAAGAGTAAAGCGATTGAAGATTTATTGATTGGTGCCCGCACTTATTTGGATCAAGGTGAATATGCTAAAGCGGAAGAGGTTTTGATTGACGCCTTGTCACTCAATGATCATAACGTGGAAGCTTACTTTATTTTGGCGCGGGTTTATCAAGGCAAGAAAGAATTAGATCATGCCCGTGAAACTCTGGAATATCTTTTGCGTCTGACTCATAATGAAGATCCTCAAGTTTTTGAGCAAATGGCCGCTTTATCTCTGGAGCGTGGCAATTTGAAGGAAGCAGAGGAGGAATATTTGCGTTCCATTTCTTTGGATGAAAATAATTATCTTTATTATTTTGAGCTGGCCGGTATTTACCGTGATATGGAAGAATTAGTTCAGGCTTTGGAAATAGCCAAGAAGGCTTTGGTATTGGCGCCTAATAATCCCAAGATTTTAGATTTTCTAATTGAGCTGGCCATTGCGCAACAGGATAAAATTGAAGCTAAACAGTATCTGGAACGGTTAATGGAAGTTAATCCGGATAATAATAAGATTGAAGATTTCCGGCAGAGGATTGAGGGTTAGAAGTTAGAAGTTTGGAGTAAGAAGTAGGGGCAGATTTTTTATTCGTATTGACAGTAATTACCAATCTGCTAAGTTAACCGTACAACTAAATTAATTACGTATCCAGAGAGTAGAGATGCTAAGGGACCGGCCCGATGCTCTACCTGCAACCAATTAAGTTTGGTGCAAATTCCGTCCTCATGAGTGGGGCGAAGATGCTTAAATGTTTTGGATACGTCGCAATTACAGCGACTTTTTTCATATATAAGCGCCAATTCGACGTACTATAAACAGTATCACGCTATCTTTGTGGGGAACGTGATTTTTTTGTTGCAGTTCTTTTACATCATCTCCAATGTGCTGACAGTGCTTCATCTGACTGGAGGAAAATATGAAACGAAAGGTGCTCAAACAGACCGGATTGTCCGTTGACGAAACGCGAAGGGCGCTTAAAAGTGAAGATCCTGTTAAGATCGGATCTGGGCTGAAAGACCCAGTTTCCATTTTGATGCTAATTAAGCAGGTGGCATCCAGAAGGAGGAGTAAGACAAAACAGCACACAAACTGAAGGCGAATTACATTTACGTTTAGTATCCCGCCTTTAGTTATCGAGCGGCATGTCCATCATGGGTGTGCCGCTTTTCTATTAAAAAAAACAGCCGATGAGGTTGTTTTTTTAATGGTGGGCCGGGTAGGGTTCGAACCTACGAAGGCGCAAGGCCAGCAGATTTACAGTCTGCCCCGTTTGACCACTTCGGTACCGACCCATAAGCCAAAGGCTTATTAT
Organism: Candidatus Komeilibacteria bacterium; assembly: GCA_043801745.1. GTDB lineage: Bacteria > Patescibacteriota > Patescibacteriia > UBA1558 > 2-01-FULL-52-15 > JAZDLR01. The sequence goes on from JAZDLR010000013.1 coordinate 24,314, forward strand.
TTTTGATTGTAAAAGATTTTTGTCTCTTATTGTGGGCCCTTGGCCCATGGAGCCGAGAATCCCGCAAAACTATTTCGTCAACTCTTATTTTAATTTTGGAGCCATCCGTCGGAATCGAACCGACGACCTACGGTTTACAAAACCGTTGCTCTACCAGCTGAGCTAGGATGGCGGACTTTTAATTGGTGATTAATGAACCTTCGTCAATGCGGGACGACCTACGGTTTATCCCGCCACCTTTATTAAATTTAAATGAAGGCGGGACCCCGCCAAAGGCGGTGGCAAAACCGTTGCTCTACCAGCTGAGCTATCTCGGCCTATTCGCTGGCAGGGGTGGAGGGAATCGAACCCCCGACATCGGTTTTGGAGACCCATGTTATTCCACTTAACTACACCCCCACATATTTTTTTGCTACTGATTTATATATACTTTTGGGTATTTTGTAAAGGGCTACATTATTATACCTTATTGGTAAGCGTTTCTGATAGTCCTGGCGGCCAGCTCGACGTAACGACTAAGTTCTGACAGCGCGCTGTTAGCTTTTAGTTAAAAAATCCCCCGCGTGAGAGCACCAGGCCAAAACCTGATACTGCTTCACGCGGGGGAAAGGCGCGGCCGACTACTTTACCTCGGCCTGCTCTTCAGGGTTCGCATAGACCGCCCAGTGGCAGGTCAGGCGCCTGAACTCGGACCAGGCCATGTGCTTCTCCAGCATGCCATCGTCAGTGACGGCGAGGATGGGGAAGCGACGGGCACCGTCCTTCAGCCAGTAGTCGTCTGGGAAACCCACTCCTCTCCTGGCACTCTTGATTGAGCTCGGGGTCATGGGGTCGTCCCAGGATCCGTCGTGGGGCAAGATGTCCTTGAGGCTCTCGAGTGTCGGAAATCTAGCATGGAACGGTCCCATCCACCAGCCCGAAGCCGGCTGTCCGTACGGGAGGAGCGCTTGCTTCATCGTATTCAGGTTAGGCCGGATAACGCCGTGCAATATCACTAGCTTGAAATTTCCCACGACATTGAAGGGAGGTCCCGTACCCCCCGAGTAAACCCACCCCCGAGGATCATCTCCGCAGGCGCGGACCAACTCCATGGGGTCGAATGGGGTTGCGAGCGTGAGCTGAAACACCTTGCTCACGCTGACCTGGTCGGTCTGGTCTTCGATGGTCACAATAGGTTCAGTCATAGTATCCTCCGTGGTTTGGTGTTCTTGTTCTCCTTCGCGACATCCGCGTGGTAAGCGCCATAGCTTCTCACCAGATTGTCCGTACAGGCGAAATTGTACTTACAGACTCTTAAAGGAACCACACACACCCTAACATTATTATCAGTAACGTCAAGGCGTAGGGATCCTTCCCAGGAGGTCGTATGATAATAAAAAGACAAGCGCAGCGCTTGTTTTGATGGGATTATATATATAAATAAAGAAAGCGCTTTCGCGCTTTCTTTATACCTTAGTTTCTTTATGTTCAGTATGCTTTTTACAGAACTTGCAGAACTTGGTCAGTAATAGACGTTCTTTGATCTTTTTCTGATTACGGGTGGTATGGTAGTTCACGTGGTGGCAAACCGAACATTCCAGACCAACTAGATTTTCTTGAGACATAATAATTAATTGAGTTAATTGAACAATTGATTAATTGATTTTTTTAATGATGGCGTGCCAGCCGAAGTCCGCCCAGAGCGGACAAAGGATGGAGCCGTTGCGCGGGATTGAACCGCGGACCTTCTCCTTACCATGGAGATGCTCTACCAGCTGAGCTACAACGGCGGAGATGATGATTGTATATCTATTATCTATATTGATGACTGTCTCGTAGATTTTGCCACTGCTCGCCCCGCTGAGCGGGGAGCTACAACGGCGCAAACTGTCATTTTTTGCTTATTTTTACTGTCCGAGTATAACCAATTGATGGGGTATTGTCAACAAAGACAGTGGTTTAAGTCAGCTTCGGTAAGTGGTATAATTATTATACTTTAAAAGCCTTTCAAATAACTATGAAAAAATATATTGCCGAGTTTATCGGTTCACTATTTCTGACCCTGGTGGTCGCCCTGTCTTTAGCTTCTGGATCAGCTGTTCCTATACCGATGGCAGCCGGTCTGACCTTCGGCTTATTAGTTTATGCTACTGGTCATATTTCTGGAGCGCAGATCAATCCAATTGTAACGATCGGTTTGTGGTTCTGGAAAAAAATAAAAGCTAAACAGGCCGGGCTTTATATTATTGCGCAGTTTTTGGGGGCCTGGGGTGCTATGATTATTATTAAATATATGAAAGTGATTCCGGCTACAGTGGTAGTAGTTAATTCGGTGCCGGTTTTCCTAGCTGAAATGATTGGGTCGATTGTTTTCACTTTTGGTGTCGCGGCAGTAGTTTCCGGCAAAGTACGTGAGTCTTTAGGTGGTGTTGTTATTGGTGCGGCTTTAATGGTCGGAATCATTCTAGCCGGCGCAGTATCTAACGGTACTTTAAATCCGGCCGTGGCTTATGGTATCAGGTCTTTTTCCTGGGTTTACCTTCTGGCTCCTATTGTTGGTTCTTTGATTGGCATGAATTTATTCCGCTGGTTAAATAAGAATTCCTGAGATGTCTGGCTACGAAGAAAAACCGGATAACCGCGGTGGACGTCAAGTAGAGTTTCATATCGGAGTTTCTCCGGATTTTATCAATGCCTGGTCTCACTTGTCTCCGGTGACAGAATTAATTGACAGTCATCCGGACAATCCAGCTTTAATGCAATTCTCGGAAAAGATTGTGAGACGGGCTCTGAGCCAGGATATTCCCAGCTATGCCGATTATCTCAGAAAAAAATATGACGCCCAGACAGCAGGGCGTATATTGGAAGAGAGTCGAGCCGATGTAGTAGCTCAATTGGATGAGCTGGCGTCGGAATTTAATCGCAATAGAGTTAAGATAGCTGAGGAAAGTGATTGGCCGGCAGTTCATGCGTTATTGGAAAGGGCAGTGCAACTAATTCAACAAGCAAAATAAAATGAAGAAAAAGACTACTAAACGCGATTCTTGGGCCGATGAAATTGCCGCTATTGGCGAGCACCTGAGCAATTTAGGAGCGCATGCCCACGATGTTTTAGGCGAGGCCCAGCAGCGTTATAAGAAGTTAGATCCGGCGACCAAGAAGAAAGTCAAAGCCGGCATGCTGGCTTTGGGAGCGGTGGCCGCTTTGGCTGTTGTTAATAAAGTTAGAAAAAAATAACTATGTCCATTTTGATTCAATGGCTGGTTTCAGCCTTGGTAATTATGGCCGGAGCTTATCTGCTCCCGGGAGTTAAAGTTAGTAGTTTTCTGACGGCTTTGGTAGTGGCAGTAGTTCTGGCTGTGGTTAATGCTGTAATTAAGCCAATTTTTGTGCTACTGACTTTCCCTATCACAATTGTTACTTTGGGTTTGTTTCTGTTGGTTATTAATGCTTTGATGATTATGCTGGTCAGCGCTGTTGTGCCTGGATTTAAAGTTAACGGTTTCTGGTGGGCCGTGGCTTATAGTTTGATCTTGACCGTTTTTAATTATGTGATAGCGAGCTGGCGGGCCTAAGGATTTTGACATCTGAAATAAATGGTGTAATCTACCCGCATGCTTCAAGATTCAGTCAATACTGATAAATTACAGCTGTTATTAGCCGATCCGCTTTACCTGCAAAGTATGAGCGAATTTTTGGCTGATCCGCTTAAAGATATTACTTTGTCTGAAGCCGAACGGTCGCATCTGGATATTCCCATGTATTCCTTATCTGAGGTGTATCCGGATTTCAAGCAACTCTTTAAGCCGCTTAAGACGCTGATTCAGGAAGTGCCGCTGGCATCGCTGGCGGGATCAGTTGAACGTCAATATGAGCACTATACTTATGGCTTTGTGCCGCTCAATCCTGACGATTTAGAAATTCAAGCGTTGGTCAGTCAGATTCAGTCCGGTCAGTATGACAGTAAGCAAAAGCCCATCCGGGTACACGCCATTCCTTTTGGCGATAAGTTCGAAGGCTTTGTGGCTGACGGAGCAGTTGTTGTTGCAGCCGCCAAACTGGCGGGTAAGACAACGATTTGGGCGCAAGTAACTTTCTATAAGCAGTTAAAAAAATAGTTGGCTCACACCTGATGGCTCGCGGGCCACTTTTGTTTTTAGTGACGGTTTATTTGTGTTATAATAAAGTCTATGCGAACTAATAAATTTGTCGTAGCATTTTTGCTTATTGCTACAGTTTTTGTCCTGACTGCTTGTCAGGCCAAGAAGACCACACAACAACCAACTACACCGGCTAATCAGCAATCAGCGGCTGAATTGCCAACGGTGCAAATGCAACCGGTAAAAATCGATGATCCTTCAACTTTTCCGAAGGAGAATTATATTGCGGTGGCGGGGACTGATGGCCAGAAAAACGGTGACGCTTACCGCACGTATTTGCTCAATAAGTTTATTATTAAGATAGCTGTGACGCTGCCGAATTTAGGATCGGGTGAACAGTATACGGCTTTTCTAGTTAATGCTGGTTCTCATAAATTTCTGCCTTTGGGCAATTTGAATTCGAAAGGGGGTAAATGGATCGTTGATTTTTCCAGCGACCGTGACGGCCGCGAATTTGCTCATTTGGAGATTGTCAGTGGTAAAAATATTATTGATCCTGACAAGGGTAAACTAGTGGCCGCCGGAGACTTTCCTAATTAAATATTGACGCCAGACACGACAGCTGATGACGCAAGCAAAAAAGCAAGCCTGGATAGTAGCGGCTGATATGGGTTACGGCCATCAGCGGGCGGCTTTTCCTTTACGTTATCTGGCGCATGGCCATGTCATTAATGCCAATAATTATCCGGGCATTCCTGCCTCTGACCGTAAATGGTGGCAAGAAGGACGGAAAATTTATGAATTTATTTCCCGCTTCAAAGGCGGCACGCCAGTGGGCGATTGGATTTTTGATTTATACGACAAGCTACAGTCTATACCGGCTTTTTATCCCCGACGTGACTTATCCCGGCCGACTTTGCAGGTGCGGCAGATTGAGTATTTGATAAAAGCTAAGAACTGGGGCAAGCATCTGATCGACAAGTTGGCTGAAGAACCCTTGCCGTTGGTAACATCTTTTTTTGTGCCGGCTTTTATGGCTGATCTTCATAACTATCCCGAGGATATTTATTGTTTGGTAACGGATACTGATATTAGCCGGGCCTGGGTTACTTCCAAGCCAGCCATAAGTAAGATTAAATATTTCGCCCCCAACTACCGCGTAGTCGAAAGGTTGCGGCTTTATGGTGTGCCGGCTGACCGGATTTTTCTAACCGGTTTTCCTCTACCTAACGAAAATATCGGGAATGAGCATTTGTCTATACTCAAAGAGGATATCCGTCAGCGGTTGAAGAATTTAGATCCCCGCAGCCGTTTTTGGAATCAATACACCGGTGTTTACCGGCAGTATATTCATAATAGTTTACCGCAGAAAAGTAACCATCCCTTAACACTGACATTTGCTGTGGGCGGAGCCGGGGCGCAGCGAGAATTGGGTGTGACCATTATGAAGGGATTGCGGCACAAGATCCAGCAAGGGCGTCTCCGTTTGGTGCTGGTGGCCGGCATCCATAACGAAGTGGCCAGTTATTTCCGTCAGCAAGTCTTGAAGCAGGGTTTGCGTCATGCGCTGCAAGTCGGGGATGTTGTTATAATTCACGCTCAAGATAAATATCAGTATTTTAATAAATTTAATCATATTTTACGCACTACCGACATTCTCTGGACCAAACCGAGTGAATTAAGTTTTTATGTAGCTCTGGGGATTCCCCTCATCATGTCTCAACCCATCGGATCACAGGAGGATTTTAACCGTATTTGGGTGGAGACTATAGGAGCTGGTTGTGATCAGCAAAATCCGGAGTTTGCTGAGCAGTGGCTATTTGATCTGTTGGATTCCGGCTGGCTGGCTCAGGCAGCGATGCAGGGTTTTATTGAGGCGCCAAAATTTGGTACTTTTAATATTGAAAAGATTATAACGCGTCAATACCAGGAAGTGAAAGAGTTAAAGACGGTTTTGCAGTTTTAGCCGCTGATAATTATGGATGGAGAACTGAATTTTTTAGCTTCGTCGGAACAACAACTGAAAGAGCAAAGGCAAAAAGCCATCAGTGGGCTACAGCGGGCGCTGATTTTAATGTCAGCCAAAGCAGCTCCCGATTGGATTGAAGCTAATGGTGAGCGCTTCCGCCGTTTAGTAAAGCGGCGTCCGGAATTTTTGGACCGTTTTAATACTGAAGATGGTGAGGCGGTAGCACAGGAAGTGCGCGATCTAATGTTTATTGAGGAAGATTAATTAATTTGCTAACTTTTAATATTAATTTATGTCCGAAGCTTTAGTTACGGCGCCGGAATTGACTTTGCCTGAGCGGCAGAAGGCGGTTAGTTATTTGCAGATAGATTTAATGAAGTTATCGGATCAAGATCCGGAGCAGTGGATTCAAGAATACTCGCCCCGTTTTCGTGAGATGGTAGAGCGTGAGCCGAAGCTTTTAAAGGATTATTTAGACGAGAATTTGAGGGCTGCTACAGTCAGGCGGGTACAAGAATTGTTAGGTGCGTTAGAAAAATAAATATTATATTTACAAAGGCCTCTTTGAAAAAGCGGCTTTTGTTTTTTTGTGGACAGAATAGTGAATGCAAGCTACTGTTAATATATGAAACCTATGAAACATGTGAAGCGGGTGCATAGTTACCTAGCGGTCTATATTGGAAGTTTTGGAGCAACGTTAGTAATTATACTGGTGGTACTGGGTATCATTTTCTTTGGTTATACTAAATTACGGCAACCTCAGGATAACTTAGCGGTGCCTTTTTCATCACAAGCTCCGGCCGGTAACTGGGCCGAGCCGTGGCAAAATGCCTGTGAAGAAACCTCCATTATCATGATTGATAATTTTTATAACGGTGACACAGTGACCAAGACTCAAGCGAAACAGGAAATCCTAAATATTTTTACCATTAAAAACGCGGAGTTTGGTAAGAGTAAGGATGAGTCCATGGAATTGATCGCGGAAATAATTAATTCCGCCAAATTAATTTGGCAAGCCCGCGTGGTGGTGAATCCGACTTTAGAACAAATGAAACAGGAGATCGCGGACAATCATCCGATTATCGCGCCGGTTTACGCTCCGGCTTTGGCTAATACTCCTTACCCCACCGCGGATCTGAATTATCACGTAATGGTTATTTCCGGCTACGATGATGCTAAAGGAGAATTTATCGTTCAGGATCCGGGTAGTTCCCAAGGTAAGGATAATCATTATACTTATACCAATTTTTATGAGGCGATTCATGATTACTTAAATACCACTGACTACGAGTTGGGGAGAAAGGCTGTGCTGTTCACGGAGAAAAGATAATTGTTGATAGTTAGTTATTTTATTTTAAGCCGTGTCCTTTCGATGCGGTTTTTTTGTTTTTTTTGATTACCTCACCTGTCCTCTCCTTCAAAAGGAGAGGAACGCTATTTATTTAGCTAGTCGCTCTACTTAGCCTCCACGCATCCTCCCTCTCCTTTATAAGGAGAGGGTTGGGGTGAGGTATTGTGAGTAAGGTTGTCAGGTGAACGATTGTACACTATAATGTAAGTATATGCCTGTGGACAAACTAGACCAACGGAAAAAGAGACTATTCAAGTTTTACTCTAACAATAAGCGCCTGCCTTCATATTCTGAGATGCTAGGTTTATTTCAGGTCAAGTCCAAAAATGCCGTGGCGAAAATTATTCAGAAGTTTATTGAATTGGGTTTAGTGGAGAAAGACAGCAGCGGTCGGTTGATTCCGGTTAAATTAGCCGAACCCCTGAAAGTTCTGGGTGATGTTCAGGCGGGATTCCCCAGCGCGGCTGAAGAGGAGTTAGTGGACACTTTGAGTTTAGACGATTATTTAATTAAGAACCGCGAAGCCAGCTTTTTATTACGAGTTTCCGGTGAATCCATGATCGAGGCCGGTATTCAGCCCGGAGATCTGGTGATTCTCGAGCGGGGCCGCGATCCGAGAAATGGTGACGTGGTAGTAGCTGAAGTAGATCACCAGTGGACCATCAAATATTACGTTAAACGCGGCTCGCAGATTTTTCTCAAGCCGGCCAATAAGAATTATCCTATTATCTCGCCTAAGGAAGAATTGAAGATTGCCGGCGTGGTGACGGCAGTGATTAGGAAATATCATTAATTAGAAGCAAGGAGAAAGCAGAAAGGAGAAGGGGCATACTGATAGCCAATTAGATAGACTTCAGCTTTTTCCCTTACTTCTTTCTCCTAACTTCTTACTTCTATTTCAATGTGGAATCAAAGATTATCATCCTGGCCGCGGGCTATTGTGCATCTGGATGCGGATGCTTTTTTCGCTTCCTGCGAGCAGGCCTTGCATCCCGAGTACCGCGGTAAGCCGGTAATTACCGGCGGTGAGCGCGGCATCGCGGCTTCCATGAGTTATGAAGCCAAGCGTTTAGGCGTGAAGCGGGCCATGAGTTTGCTGGAGATTAAGAAAATGATTCCGGGTGTGATCATTCTGCCGTCGGACTATGAAACTTACAGTTTGTTTTCTAAACGGATGTTCGCTGTTATGCGCCGCTACACAGCTATGGTAGAGGAATATTCCATTGACGAAGCTTTTGCCGACATTACCGGTTTACGGCGGCCTTTGCGTCTGACCTATGAGCAGATTGCTCGGCGGATGAAGGATGAGATCCAGAATGAGTTGGGGATAACTGTTTCCGTGGGCCTGTCGGTGAACAAAGTTTTGTCTAAGCTGGCGGCTAATTTGCATAAGCCGGATTGTTTCGAAGTAATTTCCACCAAGCACATTGATGGAAAAGTTCATAACGTGCCGGTGGAGGATATTTGGGGAGTCGGGCCGCAGACCACGGAACATTTACATAATTTAGGCATCTGGACAGTCGGGCAATTGCGTTCTAAAAGCGAATTATTTATTCAAAATAATTTTACTAAGCCGCATCAGGAGATTTGGTTAGAACTTCAGGGTTTGCAAGTATACGAAGTAGAGCCGGAGGAAAAATCCAGCTACTACTCCATTTCTAAGACTAAGACTTTCACACCGGCTAGTTCTGACCGGGAGTTTGTTTTTGCCCAGTTAGTTAAAAATTTAGAAAATGCCTGTATTAAAGCGCGCCGGTATAATCTGGTGGCAAGTAAATTATTTATTTTACTTCGCACCCAGGAATTCAAACATTATGGTTTAGAGGCTAAATTATCCCGGGCCACGCATTACCCCGAAGATATTATTGATTTAGCGCGTAAGTTATTTGATCAGTTATTTGTTGCTGGTACTCGTTATCGTTTGACGGGCGTGGTTCTGGGCGAATTGATGCCAAGGGCCAGTATACAGACAAATTTATTTGAACCACCGGTTCGCCTGGATAAATTAAAAAAAATATATAGCGCGGTGGATCATTTGGCGGATAAGTACGGCAAACACACAGTTTATTTAGCTGCGGCTCATAAAGCCTATACTACTAAGACGCATCAGGGAGGACGGGGAGGTGAATCTGAGCGGCAACAACATAAGTTGAAGGGAGAAACCAAGCGTCAGCATCTAAATTTGCGCCTGTTGTCCTATGATGTCAAATAACGGCTAATATTAGGTAAATAATCAGCCGCAAGAAATCAACGGGAAATAACTTGACAGATTACTTGTAATTTAGTAAGGTGAGGGGTCATATTAAATACATGAAGCCTCTCATTATTAGAAGTAAATTAATTTTCGCAGTTATTGCCTTTATATTGGCTGGTTTTGCCTTGGGAACACCTATTACTCATGCTCAGGTAGCTTCTTTGCGTTTAGACAAGGTAGCTAGCAGCAATTTTGCCAATCCGGAATCAACGATTGACTATACTATTACTGTTACTAATCAGAGCGAAGTGCCTGTTACCAATCTAGTAGTAGCTGAATCCTGGCCACCCGAGTTTACGTTGAACGGTAAAACGGGTGGTTTTGCTACCTGGACTATTGATACGTTGGCCCCAGGAGCCTCAAATACTAGTATTCTTACCGTGTCTATTCCTAAGGGTTTGGCTGCCGGTAATTATATCTCCAGTACCACGGCTATTAGTCAGGAACCTCCTTTGCAGGAAACCAGACAAGACAGTCTGGAGATCCGTTCCGTGGCTGTACTTAGCTCTTCTTTGCCCTCAACCGGCGGAAATGACTTTCTGTGGATTACTTTAGCCCTAATTATTAATTGTTCCCTGATTGCTACTTATAGTTTTAATCGCTATTTATCTCATGTCTAGGATTTTTAATAAATTATTGTACGTCATTTCGGTGGTTTCCACGGCCATATTAGTTTTGGCTTTTATTTTTAGTTATCAGAGTGTTTTGGCCGAGAATAATGATTTGCAGTTTTTGCTGGATAACCGCAGTAAATATGATGCGCCGTCACAAGAAGTAACGGTTCAACGGGATGATTCTGCCGGTTTGATTCGGATAGCCGCGGTTAAGTCAGTTAATATTCAACCGGTAATTGCCGCTAATAGTTTGGTGGTACCTAAGATGAAGGTTAATTCTAAGATTTTGGAAGGCAAGACTACCAAGACTTTAAATCAAGGTTTATGGCGTATTCCCGGTACTTCAACTCCCGATAAGGGCGGTAATATGGTTATAGCCGCGCACCGTTGGAAATGGCTGCCCAGTAGCCAGAAATCTTTTTATGATATTGAGAAAGTCACGGTCGGCGATCAGATTACAGTAACTTGGCAGGGTAAAGAATATTATTATCAGGTTGTAAAAACTTCTTACGTCAAGCCGAACGAGGTCAGTATTCTGGCCAATACTTCAGAGCCGCGGTTGACTCTATTCAGCTGCGCGCCGCTATTTTCCACAAAATACCGTTACGTGGTGCAAGCAACTTTAGTCAAAACATAATTTTATTTATTAATCACCGGAGGGGTGATAATCACAACAGTATGTCTACAATTCATCTCAATTTGAAAACAGTAAAGATTGCCGTAACAGTCATAACGATCTTTGGTCTGTTTCAACCCTTTACCCTGGCCGGTTTTCTGTCCCCGATCAGAGCTCAGGAAGCGCCGCCAAGCGAAATAGTGGTTACCGAATCCCAGGACAATCAAGTTTCGACAGTAACTATCGTTGCCCACAAAATAGTCTGTCAGCAGGAGGCCAGTTTGCCTAATTGGGGCAACGGCCGTCAGGCCGGTATCACGATTGATGCCGATACAGCCGCTAATTGGGTGGCCGCTCATCAGGATTGCGCTTTAGTTTCTGGTTGGAATTTTCAGTGGTCGTATGATGAAGAAATTAATCCCGGCGATCAGGTGGGTGATGCCGGTTCACCCTGGCAAACTTTTGGACCGACAAATAGTTCCGGACAGACGACAACTCAAGTACCTTTGGTAACTAATCCGGACGAAATTAAGGTACGGGAAGTTTTTCAGTCCGGTTACCTGCCATTTACCGGCAAGAACATAACTGAGAATGTCAGTGCGGAGTTTTATTGTAATAATGACGTTCTACATTATGATAATTATGATTTTGTTAAAGTCGCCGTGCCCGGCAACACCTATCACTGTGTGGCCTGGAACGTGCCACAGCCGCCGGTAGCACAGTGCGGTAATAGTCAAATAGAGGGTAGCGAGACTTGTGATGAGGGCAGTTTGAACGGTCAGCCGTTGCACTGCAATTCTACCTGTTCCGGTAATACTCCTGCTGTTTGCGGTAATCAGATAACCGAAACTTCTCCTTATGGTTCGGAACAATGTGATGACGGCAATGTAGCTAACGGTGATGGCTGTAGCTCCAGCTGTCAGATTGAAATCCCGCCATCAAGTCCGGTTTGCGGTAATGGGGTTAAAGAAAGTGACGAAACCTGCGATGAGGGTAATTTGAATGGTCAACCTTTACATTGTAATTCTAACTGTGGCGGTAACACACCGCCAGTTTGCGGTAATCAGATAACCGAGACCTCTCCTTATGGTTCGGAACAATGTGATGATGGTAATGTGGCTAACAGTGATGGTTGTAATTTCAGCTGTCAGATTGAGCCGCAAGCCTGTCATTCCCCCTTAGATTACGTCAATACTGCAGGAATTTTAGGTCCGGATCAGGCCTTGACTGCCAGTGATGCCGTAATCTTTACTGCCAGATATGAAGCGGCTTTAGGCAGTCATAGCGGCGATGCTAAATTTAATTCTACTGTTGACGTGAAAACTGACGGGGTGATTAACGCGGCTGATTATTTATGCGCCCGGCCGTATTATGCCGCTGCCGGTCCTTATACCTGTCAGTTGGATTGTAATAATCTCTGTGTTAATCCTTTGGATTATAATAAGGATTATTTTATTACTGCTTCTGACGGTGTTGATTTTACCGCCTACTATATGAATAAAACTGTGGCTACTTCAACGGGTGGCTACCTGGCGGATCTTAATGGTAATGGCGGGGTTGATTATGGTGATTATGTTTGCGCTAATAGTGAATTATCCACTTCTACTTATCAGTGTCCGCTGCAGTGTGCGGCGGTTTGCGGTGATACCAAGATTGATAAGCGGTTAGGTGAAACTTGTGACGACGGTAACATCACCGATCATGACGGCTGTAGTTCGCTCTGTCGCCTAGAAACTAATCAGTGCGAAGCGCCCAATAAATTAGATTATAATGGCGATTACCAGTTGTCGATGAATGATGCGGTTATTTTCACCAGTTATTATCAAGCCGATAATCTCTTAGCTAATGTCAATAATAACGCCGTGGTTGATTATGGCGATAAGCTCTGTGCTGATAAATATTATGGTGGATCTTTAGCTTATACTTGTACCATAGCTTGTTCGGAATATACACCGGTCTGTGGTGATACTCATAAGGACGCCGGAGAACAGTGTGATGACGGCAATATCAAAAATGGCGACGGTTGTAGTTCTAGTTGTCAGATTGAAATCCCGCCATCAAGTCCGGTTTGCGGTAATGGCCAGTTAGAAACAGGGGAACACTGTGATGATGGTAACCAACAAAATGGCGACGGTTGCAATACCAATTGCGAGGTAGAACCGGCTCCTGTTCCTCAGCCAGTGAGTCACGGTGGAGGCGGTGGCGGTGGCAGAGGAATGGTTTCGGTCGTGCGTCTAGTCATTGACAAGAAAGTTACTCCGACCGCGGTTGAACCCGGCGGACAGGCCACTTACACTGTTACACTAACCAATAGTGGCAATACCATTGCTACTTATGTTAGCCTGACCGATTCCATGCCGTCCGGTATAACCTTTGTAGATGGTGGTGTCAGTAGCAAAACCTGGAATTGGGATACTTTAGGCGCCGGTCAGTCGGTTGCGATCAGTTATACTGTTAAGGCTGATGTTAAGGCAGTTACTGGTGTTTATTTGAATCAGGCTCAAGCTTCAGCCGCTAATGCCCAGTCAGTTTCCACTACCGCTCCTTTAGAGCTGCGTCAGCCAACAGTAGCCGGGGTGGAGACAGTTAAGCCGGTAGAGGAGAAGGTTAAAGTTTTGGGTTATGAGAAGTTACCGGATACTTCCGGCGATTGGTCGACATTACTGCTAATCTTAGGTATAATGTCGGCGGCTTCCACTGGGCTATTGGCGTTACGGTTGAATCGCAATAGATAATCATTAGCGTTCCTTAGATTTATTAATTAATTATGGTAAAAATGAAGAAAACAAGAAAACATACTTCATATACTCCCTTCCTGTTAGGGAAGCGGGTATCCGTGGTCGTGTTAACTGGTGTTCTCTTCATCAATTTGTCGCTAGTAGCACAAGTTTTGGCCAAAGGCCCGAGTGCTGCCCTGGAGGGGGTGAACGGTGATGAACAGACATCAGTAAATAACGAGCCACAAATCGATCCAGTAGTCAGTACTCCGGTGGAGACTACGCCGGTCGAGGCAATTGTGCCAACAACTGATCCTGCACCCGAAGTCATGGTGCCAGCTGTTAGACCGGTAGAACAGCCCGGTGCTTATTCAGCACCGCAATGCACCAGCGTGGCACCGGTGGCAACTATCGTTGCTGATAAGATCGTTTGTCAGCATGAGTCTAGTTTGCCGAACTGGGGAGCAGATCCCGGCGTCACAATTAATGCTAATACTGCTGCTAATTTTGTGCGGGACAGCAAGGGTGATTGTAGTTTGGTCCCAGGTTGGAAATTTCAGTGGTCGTTTAATGAGCTTAATCCCGGAGATCAAATCGGAGAAGCGAGTTCGCCTTGGACAACCTTTGGGCCAACTAATGGTTCTGGTCGTGCGACGACCCCGGTGCTATTAGCGGGTAATAGCGAGATTAAGTTACGTGAGGTTTTTCAATCAGGTTATATACCGTTTACTGGTATAGGAACTACGGCCAATGTCAGCGCGGAATTTTATTGTTATAATGATGTTTTAAATTATGACAATTACGATTTTGTCCGCAATGCTGAGGCCGGACATACCTATTACTGTGTAGCTTGGAACGTGGCTATTCCGCAGTGTTTGTCCACTTTGGACTACAATGATGGTCAAGGCGGTGGACCCGAGGGTTTCTTAACCCTTGGTGATGCCGTGAAATTCACCTCGCTTTATGAAGGTGCTTTAGGACATCACAAGGGTCAGGCAAAATATGATGCTACTGTTGATGTTAATGGTGATGGTAAAGTTAGCATAGCTGACTATTACTGTGCGCAACCATATTATGCTGGTGCTTACGCTGATGTTAATGGCATCACTGCTGCGCCCCAGTGTCCCATTGACTGTTCTCGGGCCTGTGTTAATCCTTTAGACCTTAATAAGGATTACGATTTATCCCATAGCGAGGAAGATCAGTTTAACCATTATTATAATGAGGGTAATATTAAGGCCGATCTGAACGGTAATCAACGGGTTGATTATGGCGATAAGTTATGCGCCGGGGTTCAGTTTGACCATGATACTCAATATCAATGTCCGGTTAAGTGCGCCGCAGTTTGCGGTGATGGCATTGTGCAAAAAAGATTAGGCGAACAATGTGATAATGGTACTGGACATAATACTGCAGACTGTACAGCGGGATGCAAATTGCGTCCTACGGCTCCAGCTGTAATGAGTAGCGAAGTTATTTCCGGCAGTACCAGTTCTGATGTGACGGCTCCCAGCGTGGACACCCCGTCAGAGCCGAAAGTTACGGTTGAATTACCGGTGATCAATTTTATTGGTCCCTTAGTTCAATCTGAAGCTCCGGATATTACGCCGGTTAAACCAGTTATTAAGCCAATAAAGAATGTAACTCTGAATCCGGAAACTGTATTGATTACACCCCCGGTTTTAGTGGCGGCTAATAATCTGCCGGTTAATGATCAGCTGTCAGTAGTTAATACTGCAGTAGCTAAACCAGCTAAGACCTCATCTTGGTGGGTTAAGCCGATTGCTTTCTTGTTTAGCTGGTAATATAGATAAAAATTAAGGAAAAGAAGGGGAGTGTTGACAAAACACTCCTTTTCTGATATATTACGGATATAACGATTTTATGCACAATAACCGGCGATTATCTACCTGGAACATTCTGAAACGGGAGCTGCAATCAGCCCAGCAGGTTTGGTGCGATTATTTCATTCCGCACGCCGGGAATAATCACAGACCTCATATTTGGCACCGGCAGCACGTCAATCTTATTGCCGCTATTTTATTAGCGTCCAAAGTTGCTTTGGTCATTATTTTATTCTCTTTTGTTCCTAATGGTGCTGAATTGTCACCCCAGGTAGAGCAATCAATGGTCGATCTGTCTAACCAATACCGTCTACAACTCAAAGAATCAACTTTAAGTCGTAACAGCTACCTGGATTCAGTGGCCTTACTGCGCGCTAATGACATGATTGCCAGAAATTATTTTAGTCACTACACGCCCGATGGCCGTAAACCCTGGGAATGGGTAGACACCAAACAGTATAATTACAGCCGCTTTGGTGAAAATTTAGCTATGGATTTTATTACAGCCGAGGCGGTTTTCAAAGCTTTTCTGGCAAGTCCGACGCACGAGAAGAATTTACACAATGCCAATTACCGCGATATCGGTGTGGCTACGGTTAGTGGTGTCTTGGATGGAAAAGAAACTAATTTGATGGTAGTTCTCTTTGGTGCGCAGCAACCCAAGTCCGCTCCAGTCTTAGCAGACAATAAGCCAGCTCAGCCAGTGACTCAACCGATAACAGTTCCTGTTGTTAAGCCAACACCGATACCCACACCAAAACCAGTGCCCGTAACGGTCAATGAACCAGACCGCATTGCTGCGCCTCAAGATTTGGTCACAGCCAATCCTATTATTGTCCAGCCGACAGAAGTTAAGGGTGTGTCAGCTGAAACGCAGCCGATTCCCGTGACGCCTACGGTTATCAAGAATGCTACTTGGCTGCAACAGTTAGTATCTTACTCCCACGATATTTATTTCCTTTTGCTGATCGCCTTTTTAGTCATAGCTTTGCTCAATATTTTGGTGGCTATACGCGTTCAACACCGGTCAACTATTTTGGCCAGCTTTCTTTTGATCGCTCTAGCCGGTTATCTCTGGCTGGTTAATTGGAACGGAATTGAAGGTTGGACTAGCGGAATCAAAGTTTTAGGTTTATTTTTCTAAGTTTTTTTGTCAGATAAATCATTAAACGCGTCTTTGGTGCGTTTTTTTGTTATTAACCAGATAAACCACCCCGCCTTGGCGGGGTGTGTGCGTTTTAAGGCTTTGCCCTCGGTATACGAACAGGAGAGAAAGAAACAAATAAACTTTTCTACTCCTAGGATCAATAATCAGCCAACTTGTCCTACCTTCGGTTATAGCTATTCATTGCGGTGTTCCCCTCGCCGGGGAGGCATTACTTTTGTGACCAAAAGTAATCAAAAGTCTTGGGGTCGCCTAGACTCGCCCTCGGTCTATTAATCTTTAGTTTTTCTTTTCTTGGGCTCAAACAAGTAGGCGACCCCAAACCCCAAGAGTGATTTGGATAGCCGCATTATTCTATTTTCTGAAGCTGCCGTAGGCAGCGAGAACAGAAACCCCCAGAGTTAGTGCTGGGGTATGTTCATCTCGGTCCGGTTCAATAATTAGTGATATACTATAAGTATGACAATTACCTCTCTGTCCATCGATTCCTATAAAAGCATTATCCGGCCGTTGCGTTTAACCTTGTCGCCTCAGATTAATATTTTTATTGGTCAGAATAATAGTGGTAAAACTAATATTATTGATGCTATTGATTTTGTTTTTAATCCCGACAAGTTTCCGAGCCGGCTGCACCATCATCGGGCACGCATTGCTATTCAGTTGGAAGATCGTCGGGAATTACTGACGGCCCGCGGTTATGAAGTCAGCGGTTTAACGGCTGACTTGCGGGGTAAGGTCAAGCGCTTATCAGCGGATGAGCCATGGGATTTTGGTTCTATTAGCCAAGATTATCAGCGTCTTTTTAAGCTCTATCCGCAGCAGTACCAGGTTTTAAATGAGATATTCTCTAGCTATTTTCCTCATGTCGCCGGTGATGACCGGGTAATTGATCTTGATTGGCAAGCTGGTCATGCTTTTATTCATGAGGATGATAAACCTCTGGTTTTAGAGCGGCTGGGTAGCGGTTTTCAGAAAATTTTTATTATTTTGCTATACGCTTTTCATCCCGATTATCCAATTATACTTTTGGATGAACCAGAAACCCATCTTCATCCGGCGTTAATCAAGAAACTGGCCAAGGTTTTAGCCAGTAAGTCGACAAATCAAGTTATTTTAACCACGCATTCCCCTTTATTTATCCAAACACCATGGTTGTCAACCATCAATCGCGTGGTGCGGTCTTGGGATGAGGGTACGGTGGTTTATCATTTAGACCATACTCATCGGGGTTTGGATCCGGCACGGTTAGCCCAGGAATTGAACGCAGATAATTTGGAAATGTTTTTTGCTGACAAAGTCCTGATGGTGGAGGGTGCTTCTGATCGTTTGCTGCTGCGTGGTTTGATTGACCGTTTTTACCATGGTCCGTTGGAAGTTAAGGTGATTGAGGCTCATGGTAAGGGCAATATGGAACTCTACCGCGATTTATTGGAGGCTTTCCATATCCCGAGTATTATTATGTTGGATTTAGACGCTTTGTCGGTTTGGCAAGCAGCAGATCGGCACTGGCGTCAAGATCCGGCCCGTTTGAAGCTGGCCTTGCAGGAATTGCGGCAGCGCGGTATATACATTCTACCCAATGGCACAATTGAGCATAATTATCCCCGGCGTTATCAAAAAAGTGACCGTAAAACCTTGAATGCTCTGCGGGCCGCGGCGCAAATCAGTTTGTCCGAATATCAATCAGGCGAAATGGCTAATTTGCGGCAGGTAATCGAAGCCTTATAAATATGGTATAATAGTGACACTATGTCCCTTTGGTTAAGCGTAGTTTTGGTGTCATATTTTATTTTAGCTATCAGTACCCTGGTAGATAAGTTTTTTTTATCCAAGGTTTTAAGTAGCAGCAGTTTTTATGTTCTCTGGGTCAGTATTTTGAGTTTATCGGCTTTTCTGGTCATTCCCTTTCCTAGTTTGCTGCGTTGGATGAAAGTTCCGGCTCAAGACTTATCTTGGATCGGTGGCTATTGGTTGTTGATTGCCTTGATTACTGGTGCAGTGTTCACTCTGGCCCTGTATCTGTTATATTCCGCTTTGCAGAAGGGCGAGGCCTCGCGCGTAGTCCCGTTGGTGGGTGGGGGAATGCCGGTCATCATTTTTATCGTTTCCTATATTTTAAAAGTGGAAATTTTTACCGGACATAAATTAATAGCTTTTATTTTCTTGCTGGCTGGCAGTATTATTATTACTGTTATGCCCAGCAAGAAGAGATTTTTTCAGCTGGACCAAGGTTTGTGGTGGGCGGTAGGCGCCAGTTTGTCGTTTGCGGCTTTTTTCTTGCTGACCAAATATATGTTTTGGCAGCACAGCTTTATTGACGGTATTGTTTGGCCCCGTCTCGGTACCTTGGTGGTGATTGTTGTGATGATGTTCTGGCAGATTAACCGGCAGCATTTAGCCCATCCTTTTAATAAAGTAGGTTGGCATCTGCGCCTGGGTCTGATTGCTAATCAGGGTTTAGCCGCTTTAGGCTTCTTGGGCCAAAATTACGCCATTAAATTGGGCGGCAGTTTATCATTAATCTCCGCGCTTCAGGGTCTGCAATACGTTTTTATTTTAATTTTTGCCGCTCTGGTTAGTTGGCGTTTCCCCAAGCTTTTTACGGAAGAAGTATCAACTAATATTATTATTCAGAAAGTAATCGCTCTAATCCTCATTGTTATCGGTTTGTATTATAGCGCGGTGATCTAATGAAACGCTTAATCAGAATAATCCGTCCGGAATATATAGGCGCGGCCGTTATTGTCGTTTTGGTGGCCCTGCTGGTTTTTATTAAGTTTGACCGTCATTATTTAGTTTTACAGAGTCATAAGGTTCCGGCTAATTTTTGGGGCATCACGTATTCTAAGAAATATGCCCAAAGTTTAGATTTGGATTGGCGGGAGGCCTATGTGGCTTTGTTGGATGATGTGGGTGTCAAGAAGATCCGCTTGCCGGTATATTGGGATGACGTGGCGCCGCAAAGTAATGAATTACGGTTTAACGATTATGACTGGCTGATTGAAGAAGCGGCTAAGCGCGACGCTCAAGTGATAGTGGCGCTAGGTAGCCGCTTACCTCGCTGGCCAGAATGTCATTTACCGGCCTGGGCCAGTAAGCAAACAGTTACTGAACGTCAGTCCAGTGAGCTGGCTTATATCCGCAGCGCCATTGTTCATTTTCAGCGCTATAAAAATATTTCGGCCTGGCAGATTCAGAATGAATACTATGTTACCTGGTTTGGCGAATGTGATAAAGGCGCTGGCCACATTTTGCAGGAACAAATTGATTTGGTCCGTTCTTTGGATCAGAGGCCGATTGTCTTGACCGACAGCGGTGAATTTAGTTTATGGCGCCAAGTCAGCAAGCAGGCTGATTATGTTGGTACTACGATGTACCGCGTGGCCTGGAATAAATATTTGGGTTACAGCTACGGTCCCTGGCCGGCCTGGTTATATCAATTTAAAGCCGCACTAAACGGTTTGTCTCGTTCCCGGGTTTTTGTCGCGGAATTACAAGCTGAACCTTGGCCACCGGCTTGGCGTGATATTCGGTCTCTGACTACTAGAGAAATTAACGCTTCTTTTACTTTACGGCAGTTTACTACTAATGCTGAATTGGCCCGCCGCACTGGATTTAGCCAGGCTTATTTCTGGGGAGCGGAGTGGTGGTACTGGCTACGTCTGCAGGGTGACGACCGTTATTGGCGTTTAGCTCAAGAGTTATTTAAGCCATGAAATCAGGGATTGGCCGCCGGATAGTATTGGTTGTTGGCGGGATTATTTTTTTGACCGTTGTCGTTGTTGCTGTTTGGACCGGTTTAACGCAGCACTCCAGACAGCAGACAAAAGTTATAAGGCTGGAGTTGCAACAAATTCAGACCGCCTTGCGCGATTATTTCCGCGATCACCCAGGGGCTGACGCGGCATGGCCAGCATTTTTTGTGGCTGGTCAGGGCCCAAAGACAGTCTGGTGTGCCTCCCAACAAACTGAAGCAGTGGTTTGGAATTTACCGGAAACTATAAAAGACTACTTATACCAGTTTCCAGTTGATCCCAGTAAAGAAGTTAAAGGTGTTAGCCTCTATTTCTATCAACATGATGACAGCGGGCGCCGTTTAGGCAGCTGTACTGAAGCGGCAGATTTTTTTCTGACGCTGTAATTGTCAGACGGACAAAAAATTAGTATAATAAGGTCAGTGTAATATATTGTTTGTAAACTCAAACTTAGCGTTATATTGGCCATTTTTTAAAATCAAGACCGATACCAAATTTAAAGCATGATTTCTGATCAGCAAGTAGCCGATTTAATGGTTAATTCGGGACTTTTAGACGCTGAAACGGTTAAAGCGTCTCAAGTCACCGCCACCAGTAAGCAGAAGAGCTTAGTGGATATTGTTTTAGATAAAAATTTGGTTAAGGCTAGTCAGTTAGGCGCGGCGATTGCCACTATTTATAAATGTCCGTTTGTGGAAATCTCCCGCGAGCAAATTAATGAGGAGGTGTTGCGTCTTTTGCCGGAATTAGTGGCTATTAAGCAGCAGGCCATTGTTTTCGGCCGTGACGCCACTGGTCTGAAGTTAGCCATGGTGGATCCTAGTAATTTCACCGTGGTTAATCTATTGCGTAAGAAAACCGGTGAGCCGATCAGCATTTATTTTACTTTACCGTCTTTGCTCAAGGAGGCGCTAGGTCAATACCGCCGGAGTATCCGTGATGAGTTTGAAGAAATCATTAAGGCTAATCTATCTAAGGTCAAAAGCGCACAGCCGGAAGATTTATCTATTATTAAAATTGTGGATAATCTCATTGCTTATGCTCATCATAATGATGCTTCCGATATTCATATTGAGCCGCAAAAGACCACAGTTATTATCCGTTTCCGCATTGACGGTATTCTACACGATGTTCTTAATTTTCCTCTGGATATTCATGAATTAGTAGTGGCGCGCGTCAAGATCTTGAGCCGCTTGCGCATTGACGAGCATCGTAGCGCTCAAGATGGCAAAATTGCCATGGAAATTCGCGGCGAACCCCTAGATGTGCGCGTTTCTATTCTGCCGACAGTTCATGGCGAGAAAGTAGTGATGCGTTTATTATCAGCGGCTAACAAGCATTTTAGTCTGGAAGAGTTGGGTCTGGGTGATAAGGATTTGGTGTTGGTTAAAGATGCCGCCAACCGGCCGCATGGCATGATTCTAGCCACCGGTCCTACCGGTAGCGGAAAATCCACCACCTTGTACGCTTTGGTGCAATTAATCAACAGCCGTGAGATTAATATTTCCACCATTGAAGATCCGGTGGAATATGATATTCCCGGAGTTAATCAGATTCAGGTTGACCCCAAGACTAATTTGACTTTTGCTTCCGGCTTACGCTCGTTATTGCGGCAAGACCCGGACGTCATTATGGTCGGTGAAATTCGGGATGAAGAAACAGCCAGTATTGCGGTTAATTCCGCTATGACGGGTCATTTAGTTTTATCAACTTTACATACCAATGATGCGGCCACCACCCTGCCGCGGTTAATTGAAATGAAAGTTGAGCCTTTTCTGATAGCTTCCACGGTGCATATTATTATTGCCCAACGTTTAGTCCGGCGGGTTTGTCCGCATTGTATAGCCAGCTATAATTTGTCAGCAGCGCAAAAACAAGAATTGTTGGGCTATCCGCAAATTAAGCCTGAGTTGCCAACTGATCCTAATGTTGAGATCCGCCTTTATCGGGGCAATGGCTGCAATCAATGCGGTCATACCGGTTTCAAAGGCAGAATTGGTTTATTTGAAGTCATGCTCATTGACGACACTATACGGGAAATGATTATGAAGCGGACTAATGCCGATGAAATTAAAAACGCGGCCCTGCAACGCGGCATGGTTACCATGTTACAGGACGGCTGGCATAAGGCCGTGGCCGGGAAAACTACCATTGAAGAAGTTTTGCGGGCCACCTCAGAATAATTTATGAATTTTCATTACAAAGCTTACGACAAAAATAATAAGTTAGTGGAGGCCGATCTGCAAGCAGCGGATCAGACCCAGGCTCAAGTATTTCTGACCCAACAAGGGTTGGAAGTCTTGTCTTTGCAGGAGGTCATTGTTAAACCGGTGGTTCGGTCCGCTGGCGGCTGGAATTTTGGCTTGGTGTCCTTAGATCAGAAGATGCTTTTTACTAAACATCTGTCATTGATGTTAAAATCCGGCATGCCGGTTAACGAGGCTATAGCGACTTTAGTTAAGGACAATAAGGGTCATTTTAGATGGGTCTTGCGGAAAATTCTCAGCTCCATTGAGGGCGGTAATCATCTGACTGATAGTCTGGCTCTTTTTCCTCAAGTATTTGATGGATTTTATCTTAATATGGTCAAGATTGGCGAGGAGAGCGGCACCTTGGAGCGGAGCTTGGTAAATTTAGCCGATCATTTGAAAAAGACTCATGACTTACGTAATAAAATCCAGGCCGCCTTACTTTATCCGATTATTATTTTAACAGCTATGACCGGACTGGGATTTAGCTTGTCAATATTTGTTTTACCTAAATTGGCCGGATTATTTTCTTCTTTGGGCTCGGAATTACCCTGGTCAACCAGAGCCCTGATCACGACCTCGCAATTTATTAGTAATCATTGGCAGTCAATTATTGCCTGGTTTGTCTGTGCTTTGATAGCTATCTTTATTTTGCGGCGTTTACGGCCGGTGAAAAGAATTTTTCATGCCATAGCTTTACATAGTCCGATTGTAGCCAAGTTTAGCCGGACCATGAATGTCGCCTCTTTTTCCCGTAGTGTGGGGTTATTATTGACCAGTGGCATAACGTTAGATAAGGCCTTGGAAATTGTCGGCGGAAATATTTATAATGTCTATTATCAGGATGATATCAACTTTTTTCTGGAGCAGGTGAAACGCGGCGAATCTATGGGCGAGGTGATGAAATCACGGACCAGCCGGTTTCCTTTGATTGTTTCGCATATGATCAAAGTCGGTGAGCAGTCGGGTAATCTGGCGGAAACTTTTGATTATTTGGCCAATTTTTATGAAGATGATCTGGATAATATATCTAAAAATTTATCCGGTGTTCTGGAACCAATATTATTAATTGTCATGGGAGCGGCCGTGGGATTTATCGCCTTTTCCGTTATTACGCCTATTTATGATTTCACCACCAGTGTTGGTTAATAAATCTTCGGGTCTTACCCTGATAGAGATTGTTATTGTCGTTGCGCTCATGGTAGTGGTCATGGCCGGTGCCGGGATATCTATCAACAGTATCATGGGCGCGTCCAATAAACGGGTCTATAATAACGATTTGGAAAGCATTCAGACGTTAATTGTCAAAGCGCGGGCTTATGCTAAAGCCAGCCGCCTGAATGACGACTGGGGAATTAAAGAGCTGATTGCTAATACCACCGGTTGCGGCGCGACTACTGCCACTAATTGTTTTGTTTTATTCAAGGGCAAGGACTATGCCGCCCGTTCTACTGATTATGACGAGGTTATTACTTTTAGCAGTAATCTGGAGCGCTATGATAATACTAATAACGAATCGGAAATATACTGGCAGAAAGTTACCGGCTGGGGCAGAGGATTTGAAAATGCCTCCAGCACCGATGGGACGGGTTTCCGTTTGCGTTCTGCTGACGGCACTTATGATTGCATTGTTAAGGTGGGCATTTTTGGCGTAGTATTTAATTCCTGTGAATAAGAAGATTAATAGAGTAATATCGCCCACAGGGCGACCGCCCCTTGGGCGGGATTAATTGAGTAATAGACTAATTGAATAATGGAATCGATGAGAGAATATAGGAAATCCGTGGGTTTTTCTTTAGTGGAAATTATTTTGGCAGTGGCGATATTGTCAATTTTGGCCGGAGCCGTGGCCTATACAGTCAGTAATGCCAACTCTAATTTCAGCGGCCCGACAGATGATGCGATGAAAGCCCGTTTTGCCCAGGAAGGTTACGAAGCTGTCAAAGCTATTGCCAGCGACTCCTGGTCTGATATTGTCGCTGCTTCTGCCTATTTAACTGACGCTTCGCGGAGCTCATCAGGAAAATGGACATTAATACGAATATTTTCTACTCGGGGAACTTTAACCAGAAATATATCTATAGATGATGTTCAGCGTGATAGCAGTGGCGCCATTGTAGATTCCGGTGGACAGCCCGATTATAATACCTATAAAGTTACTGTTCAGATAGTTGGAGGAACGAGCACTTATCAACTTGTTGGTTATATAACCAACAAAAACGCTTATAAATTCAGGCAAACCAGCTGGGATGGAACCACCGGAGTTTTCTCTTGGTCGGGTAATAGTTTAAGTAATAATTTTTACAGCGATGAGAACATGACCGGTACTAGCACGGTGGGAGCATTGACTATGCATGATGGAACTTCGGTCGCCTATGCCACGTCCTCAGCTATGATTATTTCTTATGCCTCCACCAGTCCGGCAATCAAGAATCAACACATTTTGACTTTAGAATGGACGCAAAATGTACCCACTAGTTGCGTTTTACGTTTATATTTAGAAGCGACCAATAGCGGCTCCGGCGGTGTGCCTTTTTTTGCTACTAGTACTCTTATTGGACCGTTGACAGCTAGTATTTCCGGAACAGCCACTACGTCGCTTAATTTATCAGGTTATTCAACTTTGTCCCATAAACGTTGGGTGCGCTATGGTGTCAGCATGCGTTCCTGTTCCAGCAATTACCCAACTTTATACGGTGTTAATATTTATGCGGATTAATAATTTTGTGAAAAAAGTACGCGGCTTCACTTTGATAGAGATGATAATTTATGTGGCTGTTTTGGGTGTTATTTTGGTGGGAGTAATCAGTATCAGTTTAATAGTGAAGACTGCGCAGACTAAATTTATATCGCACCGCCGGGTTGCGACCGACCTAAGTACTGCCTTAAATAATGTGGATTTTCTGCTGCGTAATTCCGATGGTTTTGTTACGGATAATAGCGGCAAACAATGTCAGGATTTTGAAGGTACTCAAGGCTATAATTCTTATTATTTGGCTCTTTTTTATAGTTCTTCCACTGCCATGTCTATCTTACCCTATGAATGCAGTGGTAGTTTTACGGCTACGACTACGGCAGTGAAAATTTATTGGCGCGATGCATCCCACCGCGGTTTATGGATTGATTGCTATCACGGATTTGCCAATGGTGAATCCGGTAATTGCACTAAAGTTCAGAGCTATGGTGATACCAGTTTTTATTTTACTTCGGATAAAAATACCGTGATCTATAATGGCGGTTTGATTTTTGCCACCACCACAGCTTACGGCAGTCCGGCTTTAAGTACGACTTTAACCCTGGGTTTGCCTAATCAGGGTCAGCTAAACTTTTTTTCTGCCACCACCACGGCCAGCACCACCACGGCATTTCGCGTCAAGATTAGTAACTCTCCTGCGCCCACGGAAATCATCTGTGGTGACGGTGTGCGGCAGAGTAGTGAGATTTGTGATTCTAATTTAACCACATCCTGCTCTGGTAATAATAATTATTTTACTGGCGGTTACGTGGAAGATGATTCCACCTGTAATAGCAAAACTGCTTGTAAATATGACTGTTCGGGTTGTCTGGATTCGGCTACCTGCACGGGCTCTCCTTGCGCTGTTGATGGTATCTACTCGGGTGGTTACTGTTATTATTTGGGCGCTGCTAACCAATCGTGTACGACTGTTTGTACTACTCATGGCGGCTGCGTGGCCGGAGCCTTGTCTGATACCAGCTGTACTTTATTGACCGAGTTGGATGCTAACTGCGGCGGCGGGTGCGGCATCGGCAGTTTGAACGCTTATCATCCGTCCTGGGACGGCGGCGCGAATTGTTATTATGTTGGCGGCAGAACTTATGCTTGTGCCACGGCGCCGGCTTCGGGTTATCATCGTTTATGTCGGTGTGCTTCTTAATATGACAATGTTTAATCGAAAAGATATGCTAAAATCCGACCGGGGAGCCATAGCATTGATTGCAGTTGTTTTGGTTACTATGTTGGTTTCTATCTTTGCCGTTAGTCTGGCGGTGATGAATTTGGATTACTCTTTATCTATTGGTTCAATGTTATTTGATAAATCCGTCATGACAGCAACTGACGGCTGTCTGGACGCCAGCATTGGCCAGCTGGCTTCTTATAATGGTACGGCCAGCAGTAATATTTCTAATATTGGTCCGGCTAATCTAAATTGCAGTATAACTGTTACCTCCTCGGGTAATGAAAGATACTTATTGGCCAGCACTGCTAGTACTGCGGCGTTTGTAAATACTGTCCGCAATGCCACCTCAACTATTAATGTGGCCACTAACCCGGTGACGATTCAGCGGTATATTGAAGAAGTCACACAACCGGCAGATCTTTTAGTTGATGGCGGTAATGTTAATGTGAGTACAGTTGCTACTGCCGCGCCTTCGGTAGCTGTAGATGGACAGTATGCCTATATTACTTATAGAAGCACATTAGCTTCAGGGCGTAAGTTAAATACAGTTCAGGTTGATTTGAATACGTTTACCTCATTGACCTCGTTAGCAAATTATTCAGTAACTACCGCACCCATAAACGACTCTCTTGTTTATAAGGGTTATTTATACGTTAGCTATACCAGCTCTGCCTGTAGATTAAATTTAGCCAGAATTGATTTAAGTAATTTTTCCGGCGGCGCGACTTTGGTGGAATCTATTACTACAGATGGTTGCAGTGGGGACAGTCTCGTGACGCCACCGTCGCTGGCAGCGTACGGAAACTATGTTTATGTGAATTATGAAGTGGAGGCCACCGGTCAACTTTATTTAGGTCGAATGGATACTAGCAATTTTAGCGTTTCTGGTTTTTCTTCTGTGGCTGTCAGTACTGGTCAGGCCTATGCCGCTGATTTAGCCATTAAAGACGGTTTTGCTTATACTGCCTACATGGATACAGTTGATGATGCTTATCCGGTAAAATTATCCAAAATTGATTTAAGCAACTGGAGTGTCACTAATACGATCACTGTTAAAGAAGTTTGTTGGTCAAGTATAGCGTTGACTATTGTCGATAATAATGCCTATATTTTGCGTGATAGCGGTGATGATTACGCTTTTGATATTACGCGGGTAAATTTAGATTCCTTTACGGCCAATACTAGTGTTGCCTTGTCAGTTTCTGGTAGTGATTTAACGGCCCTTGCCTCGGCGGGATTTATTTATGTCGGTTTACATGATACTAATGATGATGCGGCTAAAATTATTAAGTTTAATGTACGTACTATGACTCAAGATCAATCATTAGGTACTTATGGAGCTGGAGTTCCGTCCGGACAGTCGCATTTAGCCGCTCCCGGAGGTAAATATATTTATCAGACATTCTATGACGCTGGTGGACCGGCTAACAGACTATTCCGTATTCAAATTGATTAACTATGTCTATATTTAATTTGAGAAAAAAAAATTCCTCGGTAGTAGCGCTAAATATCTCCGACCGTTCGTTAGAAGCAGTTAAGATCACTAAAGAGGGGGACCGCTGTAAGTTATTAGCTTTGTCTAGGCTGGAAATAGAAGCCGGAATTATTGAAGACGGCAAAGTAATCAGGCCCGAGCCCTTAGCTGCGGCCATCAGGCAATTGATGCATCAGGCCAAACCTTTACCGCTGCGTGATAAGGACCTGGTGATTACCATACCGGAATCCAAAATTTTTTCGCTGGCGAGTGAGATTCCGGCCACGGCCAAGGATCAGGAACTGATTGATATTATCCGTCACCGGGCGGCCGAAGTGATACCTGTTGAACCGGAACTATTGATCTTTGATTATGTTATTAATCGTGGAGTCAAGACAGAGATTTTCTACGCTGCTACCTATCAAGCTTTGATTCAGGATTATGTCAAAGTCTTTGACAGTTTAAAATTGCGGCTGCGTTTTATTGGTATGGAATCACAGGCTTTGGCGCGCGCGGTCATTACTCCGGGACGGGAAGATAATATTTTATTGCTGGATATCGGTGCCCGCTCAACTATCGCTTCTATATTTAGTCGGGGATTTATCAGAGAAACGGCCAACTTGGCAATTGCTGGTGATGCTATCACGGCCGCTTTAGCCCGTGATTTTCAGGTCGGCGTAGAGGAGATTGAGCAGATCAAAGAGCAAAGGGGTTTAACTTTAAGTGAGGATAATGTCTACCGCGAAGTTATCATTAAGGTGATTGATGATCTGGCGGTGGAAATTCAGAAATTTTACACCTTTTGGCGTGGCCGCAGCTCTGAGACAGTGACGGAAGTAATTTTGGCCGGTGGTAGTTCACAATTGCCCGGCTTAGCCGAATATTTACAGGTTAAGCTGAATTTGCCCGTGCGTCTCGGTGAACTGCCGGTTGAACTGACTTTGGATAAAGCCCAACTAAACGTGCAGAAATTTCTACCTGTCATCGGAGTGGCTTTGTTAAATTTGTCTGGTGATAAAGGAGCAATAAATTTCTTAAAAATTAAACCGGTAAGCGTTAATAAAAAAAATTCAACAACAGTTTCTCCTTCACTGGCCGTGCCTGAACCGGTTACGCCAAAGCATGAACCAATACCTCTGTGGCGGTTGCTGATATTAATTTTTTTACTACTGATGTCTTTGGGTGTCTTTGGTTTTTTTTGGTGGCGCAGTACGGCGCCAACATCATTTATCCATTCGCCGCCGGATATCGCTGATCAGAGTATGGCCGCGTCGTTTATACTGGATGTTGGATCGGTCTCTGGTGTGGCTGATATTATACCGGCCCGGGCGGAGCGCCGTATTTTGAATGGTCAAATTCAGCTGACGGCGGTGTATTGGCAGCGTATCAATAATAATGCCCGCTCAGAAGGTCGGGATATTAATAATCGTCAGCAAATGTATAATTACGTTTTGACTGATTTAGTGGCAAAAATTTGGCGTGATAACTACGCTAATCTAGCTAGTCAGTATCAGCGTTCTGGTAGCTATTTGTTGGATACTTATCCGACCTATGAAGTGACCACCTCAACACCCCCCAGTGCTGATTGGCAGCTTAATCAGGATCAGGCTATGTCTTTGGCAGTCAATTATGCCCTTATTTCTCTGTCAGAACAAGATTTTCAGCAGACCCTTACTAATCAGTGGCAGTCTAAGTTTCAAGCACCATTACCGAGTAGCTATTCGGTCTCGCAAACGCATTTAGCCAAAATTGATGTTGCCGGCAATCAGTATCGGGCAACAATAACGATCTTACCAGAAATTAAGTAGATAAATACCCCTTTTTATGGTATATTATATACTACTAAAAACCTGTGTATAAAAATATGATCAAAAAACCCGGCTTTACCCTTATTGAACTTATTATTGTGGTTGCAATTATTGGCATTTTGGCAGCAGCCGCTTTTGTGGCTATTAATCCCTCTAAGCGCGTTGGTGATTCTAATAACTCCCGTCGCTGGACTGACGTGACGGGTATTCTGGACGGTATTATGTCTTATGTTGTTGATAACAATGGTAATTTTCCAGCTGCCCTAGTTAATATTTCGAATGCCAATGCTGGTACGTACGTTTTAGGCACTGGCACCAAGGGTTGCGGTAATACGGCGAATGTTTATAACGGATTGGCCAACGGTTGTGGCAACCTTTTCAGCGGTAATGGTAGTATGGCAACTTCGCTTAACGCCGGCGCTAATATCACCTGCATTAATTTGGCCTCATCTTTAGTTGATACTTATTTGCCGACTATTCCTCAGGATCCTTTAGTTGCGGCCCAGGGCAATGGTAGCGCTTCCTGGACCGGTTATTATGTTTATAAAGCTAATACCAGTAATCGGGTAACAGTCGGTTCTTGTCTGCCTTATAATAACGCTGTGATTCGTGTAGCTCGCTAGCCAATCTTCTCTCCGCGGCAACAAAACCCATTTAACCAATTTCGATATATGAGCAAAAAAAGTCTAGGTTTTACTCTGATTGAACTTATTATAGTCGTGGCCATCATTGGTATTTTGGCAGCCGCCGCTTTTGTGGCCATTAATCCGGCTAAGCGCGTTGGCGATACTTATAACGCCCGGCGCTGGGCTGATGTGACAGCAATTTTGGATGCCATCATGACTTATGTAGTTGATAATAACGGAAATTTTCCGGCAGCCCTGGTCAATATTACTAACGCCACGGCTGGTACGTACGTTTTAGGCAATATAGCTGGCGTGGGGGCCGGAACTGGAGGCGGGTGTGGTAATGCTGCTAATATTTATAATGGGTTAGCTAATGGCTGCGGTAATGTTTTTAGTAGTAACGGCTCTTTAGCTACTATGATTACTGGTGGCGCCGCCACAAATTGTATTGATTTATCGTCAGCTTTGGTAGACACTTATTTACCGACAATTCCTCAAGATCCTTTGGTATCGGGTCAGGGTAATGGTAGTGCTTCCTGGACCGGTTATTATATTTATAAGGCTAATACCAGTAACCGCATTACTGTTGGCGCTTGTCTGCCGTATAATAATACGACAATCCGGGTGGCCAAGTAGTACAAGTAGATTATATTTCCAAGCACCCCTACCCATCGCGGTAGGGTTGTTTTTTTCGCTTCAGTCGGTATTTAGGGCCGTTTTAGGGGGTTTACCCCGTCCGCTCATAAGCGCTGCGCGCATTGAGCGGACGGGGTTGACAGCTTAATTTAACTTGTTATACTGAAATTAGCACTCTTTCACTGTGAGTGCCAATTGTCACATATGGAAGAGAGACAGCAAAAGTTACTACAATCCGTGATTGAACATTATATTGCTACGGCTCAGCCGGTAGGATCGGTTTTTTTGGCCCAGCAGGACCAGTTTGATCTTAGCCCGGCTACTATCCGCAATGAGCTGCTGGATTTAGAGGCCCGCGGTCTGATCTATCAGCCGCATACCTCAGCCGGCCGGGTGCCGACTATTAAGGGACTGCGCTATTATCTGGAATCTTTAATGACAGTAGAGAAGTTAGATCCGGAGTATCAGGAGGCTCTACGGGACTATGTGGCTCAATGGGGTGCTAGGGGTCTGGCCAAGATAGCTGCTGAACTCAGCAGCACCGCGGTAGTAATTGCTTCGGATGTGACCAATTTTTATTACACCGGATTTAGTCGTTTATTCTTGCAGCCGGAATTTACTGATGTGGAATTAGTGCGCTCACTGACTCAGGCCGTGGACCGGCTGGATGTTATCCTACCCAAACTATTTGGTCAGCTGGAGCGAAAGCCTTTGATTCTACTGGGCCGCCATAATCCTTTTGGAGCTTTTTGCAGCGCGCTATTTATCTCCAATGCCAGAGAGCCGGAAACCATTATGGGTCTGCTGGGACCGATCCGTACGGATTACGCGCGCAACGTGGCCTTATTACGTGAAGCGGTAAACTATTTATAACTATGCCAGATAAAAAAATAATTGAAGAATTACGTCAGCAATCGGAGGATAATTTATTGGGTTGGAAACGAGCCTTGGCTGACTATGAGAATTTTAAGCGGGAGCAGGATAAGCGTCAGCTGGAAATGCAGTGGTTTACCCGAGCAGCGATTATTTCTGAGCTGCTGCCATTCTTTGATAACTTTAGCCGGGCTGTGAGTCATATTCCCCAGGAGCAACAGGAGTTAAATTGGGTAGTAGGCCTAAAGCATATGCAGAGTCAAACAACTGATATTCTGAAAAATATTGGTTTGGCTGAAATCCGTCCCGAAACCGGAGCGGTCTTTGATCCGCAGATTCACGAAGCGGTTGATACCGTGCATGATCAGGCTGTCAGCGATCATACGATTACTAAAGTAATTACTGTGGGTTACCTGCTGGACGGAAAGTTATTGCGGCCGGCCGGTGTAATAGTTAATGCCCACAAGGAGGAACTAACTAATGAATCATAATTCTCATTTTCTTAGTCTGAAACTGATCCAGAAATGTCCGGCTTGTAATTCGCAATTTCAACAGACTACGGTGACAATCCTGGAGGAGAGTGATTTCTCTTTGTTAGCTCATTTACACTGTCTCAATTGCCACGTCAATTTACTGGCTAATGTCGTTACTATGCCGCAAGGATTAGTCGGTAACGCTATTCTCATTGATTTACGCTCTGATGAAGCGCCGGTGATACTGGCGCGGCAAGCCCTGACGGAAGACGATTGGCTCAATTTATATCAACAGGTTAGCAATAAACAATTTATCAATTCACTAAGCGATCCCCAGGCCTTAGGCCGGATCGATAACAAGAAAGAATAATAACTATGGCAAAAATATTAGGCATTGACCTTGGCACCACTAACTCCGCGATGGCTATCATGGAGGGTGGACAGCCGAAGATCTTAGAAAACAGCGAAGGTAACCGCACTACGCCTTCCATGGTGGCTGTTTCCAAATCAGGCGAACGTCTGGTCGGAGTTACGGCCAAACGTCAGGCTGTGACTAACCCGGGTAATACGGTCTTTTCGGTTAAACGGTTGATTGGCCGCCGTTTTGATGACGCTGAAGTTCAGCGTGATCTGAAAACCATGACGTACAAGATTGCTAAAAGTGGTGAGGGCGTAAAGGTCACTCTGGGCGATAAAGATTATACGCCGCAGGAAATTTCCGCTATGATTCTGCAGAAACTGAAAGCAGACGCCGAGGCCCGTCTGGGTGAAACCATTACCGAAGCTGTTATTACTGTACCGGCTTATTTTGACGATTCGCAGCGTCAGGCTACTAAAGATGCCGGTAAGATTGCCGGTTTGGAAGTTAAACGTATTATTAATGAGCCAACGGCGGCTGCCCTGGCTTACGGCTTTGACAAGAAGAAGGATCAGAAAATCGCTGTCTATGATCTGGGCGGCGGAACCTTTGATATCTCTATTCTGGAAATCGGACATGACACGGTGGAGGTGAAGTCAACCAATGGTGATACTCATTTGGGTGGCGATGACTTTGATCAGCGTATAATTAAATGGATTCTGGAAGAGTTTAAGAAACAATCCGGAGTTGATCTGGCTAATGACCGTTTGGCTTTGCAGCGTCTAAAAGAAGCGGCTGAACGCGCCAAGATTGAATTATCTTCATCTGCTGAAACCGAAATTAATCAGCCGTTTATTACTACGACAGATGCCGGACCGCAGCATTTGGTCATGAAGATGACCCGCACTAAATTAGAGGAGATTGTTGGTGATTTAGTGGCAGCTACTTTGGAACCTTGCCGTAAAGCTTTGTCCGATGCTTCCTTACAAGCGACGCAGCTGGATGAGGTTATTCTGGTCGGCGGTATGACCCGTATGCCTCTAGTTATCCAAGAGGTTGAAAAATTTTTTGGTAGGAAGGCAAACATCAGCGTCAATCCCGATGAAGTGGTTGCCTTGGGTGCCGCAGTGCAAGCCGGTGTTCTCCAGGGTGATGTCAAGGATGTTTTGTTACTGGACGTTACGCCTCTGACTTTGGGCATTGAAACTTTGGGTGGAGTGCGCACGCCAATTATTGAACGTAATACTACTATTCCTCATTCCAAGTCACAGGTGTTTTCTACGGCGGCGGATAATCAGGATTCAGTAGAAATTCATGTTTTGCAGGGCGAACGCGAAATGGCAGGAGATAATAAGACTTTGGGCCGTTTCATTCTGTCCGGCATTCCGCCAGCTCCGCGGGGTGTGCCGCAAGTTGAGGTGACTTTTGATCTGGACGTTAATGGTATTCTCAATGTCAAAGCCAAGGATAAGGCCACCGGTAAAGAACAGGCCATAACTATTACTTCCTCTTCTGGTCTGAATAAGGATGAAGTAGAGAAGATGCGTAAGGACGCCGAATTACATGCTGACGAAGATAAGAAGAAGCGTGAAGCAGCCGACTTGAAGATCAATACCGAATCGGTCATAGCTACCGGTGAGCGTCTATTGCGTGAAAGCGGCGATAAGATAACGGCCGAGGATAAGAAGACCCTAGAAGATAAATTAGCCGCCTTACGCGGTTTGAAGGAAAGTACTGATCAGGCAGCTGTCAAGAAAGCTCTGGAAGAAGTTAATCAGATAGCCCAAAAGATTGGCGCGGCTATGTATCAGCAACAGCAATCTACTCCGGGATCAGCCGGCCAGGAACAAGCCCAGCAATCCGCCCCTGGCACAGGCCCGGTTGAAGGTGAAGTCGTGGAAGAGAAAAAAGAATAAGGTATAAATGGCCGCCGATTACTATAAAGTATTAGGTGTAGAACGGAACGCCTCGCAAGATGATATCAAGCGGGCGTTTCGGCGTTTGGCTCATGAGCATCATCCGGATAAGCAGGGCGGTAATGCCGATAAATTTAAAGAAATAAATACTGCTTATCAGGTTTTGGGTAATGCCGAGAAGCGGCAGCAGTATGATCAGTTCGGCGCCGGTTTCGATCAGCCCGGTGGAGGAGCCGGAGGTTTCAACTGGGGTGGCGCCGGCGCTCAAGGTTATAGCCAGCAATTTGATTTCGGCGACATCGGCGATATTTTCGGTGATATGTTTGGTTTTGGTAGTAATAGAAGCAACCGCCGCTCTGGCGCTCAGGATATTCAGATGGAAATTGCTATTGGTTTCCGTGAGGCTTATCAGGGTTTGGAGCAGGAGGTTAATCTTTATAAAAATGTTTCTTGTCATTCCTGCGGCGGTACCGGAGCGGAGGCCGGTAGTAAAGTGGAGCAGTGCTCGGTTTGTAAGGGTAATGGCCGGGTACGTAAAGTACAGAATACTATGTTGGGA
The DNA here is from genome assembly GCA_043801745.1 of Candidatus Komeilibacteria bacterium. Lineage (GTDB taxonomy): Bacteria > Patescibacteriota > Patescibacteriia > UBA1558 > 2-01-FULL-52-15 > JAZDLR01. Next base: position 59,570 of record JAZDLR010000013.1, read on the forward strand.
GCGATTCAAGTGGAAACTATTTGTACTAATTGTCAGGGAACCGGCGAGCACATAACTAAACCGTGTAAGAAGTGTGGTGGTGTTGGTTTGATGAAAGAGCAGGAAAGTTTCAGGCTCAAGATACCGGCCGGCATCCGCGATGGTCAGACTTTGCGTTTTGCCGGCAAAGGCGAGCGCTTAACTAAAGAAGGAGGAGCGGGTGATCTTTATGTTGTGATCAGGGTGTCTAAGGATACGACTTTTGATCGAGACGAGGACAATCTCTTAGTCAAGGTCAATGTACCGTTTACTACTTTGGCTTTGGGAGGTGAGGTCGCAGTGCCGACTATTGAGGGATCAGTCAGACTCAAGGTTCCGGCTGGAACTGCCAGCGGCAAAGTATTTAGTCTAAAGAATAAAGGTTTTACCAAATTAAGCGGCCGTGGCAGCGGTGATTTACTAATAACTGTTAATGTTGTGGTTCCGGATAAGCTAACAAAGAAGCAGAAAGAGCTGCTGGAAGAGCTGGATAAGCAGTTTGGGGCGGAAAGAAAGAAGAGTTGGTAAAAGATTAAAACTTATTATTAACCCCCTCTAGCTCCCCCTTGGAAAGGGGGAGATTCAAGGATGCAGAATTGTTAAGATTGGCTAAAATAGGCCATTTTCTTTAATTTTAGCCAATATAGCTATTGACAAAATATCTGATATTAGATATAATACGATAATACCCAAAGTGGGTAATCGTACGTTAACATTGTCGGAATTGTCCGATTTTCTGGTTACTTAGCGTGGCTGCGGCCACAGGAGGTGGTACATGTTCGGATTCATGCTGTTCCTGATCGTTGTGGTTCTGGGCGCCGTTGTTTATGAGAATATGCGGCAGCCCAATCCTGAGACGCGGGTCTTCCCAGATTCGCGCGAACCCATCACTCAGGCAGTGACCTGGAGTCACTGCCACACGGTCCTGGAGACCAGCCTTTACTGGCTGCTGGTGGCCATGATTTGGCCCCTGGTTGCGGGCACCATCTTCGGATGGGTCTCGCTGACCTGGTATAGCAGCTATGTCGTCCAGCACATCGCAGACGGCGGCATCTGGAACATGTTCAGTTTCGCAGTCACCAGTAACATCTTGGTGCGCTGCATCCTGATCTACTGCATCGGCTCCATAGCTCTTACGGGCTATCTGGTTGTGAACTGGCCACACGGTGTGGCCCGCTTCCTGGTAGGACGCAAGTGGCGGGTCATGAACTCCGGCTTGCACTTTGTGCTGGGCGGCATCGTGATTGGCTACCGTACAGTAGTCGTGGATGAGGCCAAGAAGATCACCCGCCGTGAAAGGCGCTACCTTTTCGGCCGCATTGGCCGGAATGTGTTAGTGCTGCGCGATGAACTCCGGGCTAGCGTGGTGCTGACCGAGGGCGGTCAGACAAGCGAGCAGGCGATTAAGACCCTCACTACCGAACCGTTGCCGACATCGATGTCTGTTAACGGCAACGCTGCTGCCGCAGCTGCCAGCGGTTCCGGTGGTACTACGCTGAAGTTCCCCCACAACTTCTATTTCGTGAAGTGGTGGCTGTTCACCTACCTTGGAACTTCGCCGGCTACGCTGAGCAAGCATCTGGTGACATCTGTTGATGACCTGTTCCAGGCTGATTGGCGGCGTTTCGTCGCCATCCTGGACTATGACCAGGCAAGGTTTGTGCAGGGTAACGTTTTCTGCTTCGCTGACCAGAACGATCTGGGCAGGAAGATGGAAGAGTTCAGAGTTCAGCATATCGGCCCCGTTGAGGCTTGGGCTGCCTATCAGCGGTACCTGGCTAACAGGGACGAGGTTACCGAAGGACCACGGTTTGATATCGCGGCTTTCGATAACCTCAAGGCCACGCGTAACTACGTGGCCATGGCAAGGATGATCCGCGAGCAGGCTCCGAATTCCTTGGCCTGCCGGGTGCTCAATCAGTTCGGCGTCATTCTCACCTTCTTCGGTATCGAGAACGGCATTGAAGAGGCGGGAATCGCTGCCGAACGCGAGCAGCTGAAGCAGAACCAGGTCAAGCAGCAGGCAGATTTCCTGGCCGGCGGTGCGGAAATGCGCCGGGCCATGGGAACTGTGCTGCAGCAGCACGGAATCTCGCTGGCTGTGTGGGAATCGCTGCCGGTAGGTGATCCGCTGAGGGCCCGTCTCCATAGTGAGATGATGGAAACCTGGCGTTTTACCCAGACCATGGCGACTATCGGGGACAAGGACAAGATCATCCTTGGTGGCAGCGGACAGTCCGGACTTTCCACAACCATCGCGGCCATGGCCGCAGTTCTGCCCCAGGCAAGTGGTGGAGCAGCGGCTGCGACAACGACATCCACGTCCACGCCTCCTGTGACACCTGCTCCGCCGACCAGATCTACTGGCCGCGGCAACAGGCCTCGTCGCAGAGGCAACAGAAGCCGACCGTAACAACGGTCGCAACAACAGCTCCCCCGTGTGCTTTTACAGGCACGGGGGAGTTTTTTAAACAGATAAGCCACCCCGCCTTGGCGGGGTGTGTTCGTTTTAAAGCGTAGCTCTTGAAGTACACATAGAAGGCGAAGAAACGGAAGGACAAGCTCTGCTCTTAGCAACTCAAATCATCCGATCTTTCTAGTTGTCCGCATACTAAGGATTGGCTTTGTTATACCCCTCGCCCCCTCGGCTTCGCTCGGGGCAGGCTTGAGGCCCTACTTTTGTAACCAAAAGTAGGGAAAAGTTTCGGGGGCGCGTAAGTCGCGTGGGTCTTTTCAGCTTAATCTTGCTTGTCGTGGCTATCAGTACGCGACCCCAAACCCCCTAAAAGATAAAATTAGCAGGTGTTGATTAAACAGTAGCGTTCTTACCTTTATCATATCAACTTAGGCCGCTACCGTAGGCAGCTAGAACAGAAACCTTCAGCGTTTAAGCTGAAGGTATGTTTATCTCTGCTAGAATTTTTCTAACCTCTTCTGGCGAGTTAACCCGCACCAGACGTTGGCGCAATTGGGAAGCGTTAGTTTGCCCTTTAATATAATGCGCTAAGTGATGCCGTATGGGCTGGAAATACTTCGGTCCATAAAGCTCATAAAACCAGTCAGCGTGCTGCTGCATGGTTTGCTTTATTTCCTCCCAACTGACTGGTTTATAGCTGCCGGTAGTCAAATAGTCTTTAACCTGCCGGAAGACCCAGGGCTGGCCTATGACACTGCGCGCCAATCCTAAACCGTCAGCTTTAGTAGCTGCTAATACTTCTCTGGCACTCTCAATAGTTGTTACACCGCCGTTAGCCAATATTGGTCCGGAAAAAAAAGTTTTGGCCTGCTTAATAATAGCTGTATCAATCGGCCCAGTGAATGATCCTTCGAAACTGCGGCCATGAATCATTACAGCCGCCAAAGGCAAGTCTTGGTTGGCGTTAATAAAATCCAGAACAGAAACTTTATCCCGTGGCCGGCCGGCCGGTAAATCGGCAGTTTGATAAATTGCCGTCCGAACCTTAACCGAGACAGGAACCGTTACAGCCGACAGGGCGGCTTCAATTATTTGGCGCGACAAAACTAAATCCCGCATTAGCATCACGCCACAGAAATTGCGGGCAATCTTATTAGCCGGACAACCAAAATTTAGATCCAAGCCTGCAGCTCCGCTAGCCTCAACAATCTTGGCCGCTTCAGCTATGACTTTAGGATTATTACCCATAATTTGTATGACCACTGGTTGTTCGGCGGCCACAAATTCCATCATCTTGAAGGCTTTGGGAACGTGGCGCACTAGAGCTTCAGCTGCAATCATTTCCGAATACACTACATCAGCGCCCCAGTGCTTGGCTAAACGGCGGTAAGCTGAATCAGTGATCCCGACCATCGGAGCCAGAGCCAGGATAGGGCGGGGTAAAGTATTCCAGAAGTCAGATGACATAGTCTGCTACTTTAATATTTTAGACTAAAATAATCAAGCCGCGCTTGATTTAAGTGAATTAACTGAAGCTAAAGCCTAATTCCTTCGGCCAATGGCCGATTGCTGACACCTGATCAGAGCCAACGTTTCTTGCGGAAAAATATGAGCAACGTCAGGATCAGACCAAGAATGATAGTTAAGATTATCCAGAAACCGTATTTATCTTGGACTATGGGAGTATGGGTGGCGTTCATGCCAAAAATGCTGGCTACCAGATTGGCCGGAATAAGTATGACGGAAATAATAGTCAGGATCTTCATGATCTCATTGAGCTGAAAAGAAATCATGGCATTGTTAGTTTCATCAAAAGCGCTGATGGTTTCCTTGTGCGTTTCCAAAATGTCCCAGATATCCTGACTGCGTTCCAGGGCATTTTTCAGGTAGATACGCATAGCTTCAGGATTGAAATAGTCATTCTGCACCCGCATTAATTTCCCGATGATTGATTTATGGGAATGCATGATACGGCGGAAGGCGACTATATTGCGCTTGATGATCAGAATTTCATGCACCATGCGCCGTTCCTGACCAGCAAACATTTGTTGTTCAATGTTTTCAATATCCAGAGTAATATGATCCAGCATGGGGAAAGTGTAGTTTTGCAGGCGGTGGATGATCTCGTGCAGTAAAGCTACGGTATTGTCAGCCAAATACATCTGACGGATAACTTCATTGTTAGAACATTGATGGAAAAAAGTATCCAACTCCTTCATATTGCCGTCACTGACTGTAATCAAGTAGTCATCACCGATAAATAGGTCAATTTCTGAAGCTTTGATTTCCCGTTCGGGTCGGTCATAGAAAGGAAAAAGCAGCACCATGAATAAATATTTGGGATATTCATCCAATTTGGGACGGAGCGAAACATTTTTAACATCGGCCATATCCAGAGGATGAAAGCCGTATTTGGTCTGTAAATATTCTAGGTCGCTGTCTGACGGTTTAGTGCAGTGAATCCAGGTTATATTTTGATAGTGTATTTGTTTTAGTTTGGTGATCATTGCTATTATTATACAATTTTTTTTGCCCAGAGTAAATCGGACAGTCAGGAAAATATATTTATGGTATAATATAACAGTATGCCTGAAACTAATTTTGAAGTAATTCCTTCAGTAGAAAGCGGTCCTTCTGCGGAAAGTCAGCCGGAACAAGCAGCGGCTAGTCGGCAACAAGAACAGGCGCGGTCGGAGGCTCAAGCCAAAGCTGTGCCTTTAGCTGTTCCGGCAGGTAATTTGCCGCGCAAAGATCCTCAATTAATGACTATTGAAGGGGTTTTGGCCGAAGGGTTAGATGCGGCTTATATGTCCATGACCGAAGCGAAACGTCAGGAATTCCGGCTCAAAGGCGAGGTGACGGCGCAAAGTATCCGGGATCTCTTGGTTCGGGGTAAGGCTACGGTGAGCAAGATCCGGGCTTTGATTATGAAATGGCTGCAGTTGATTCCTGGTGTTAACCGCTTTTTTTTGGAACAGGAAGCAAAAATCAAAGCTGATAAAATTTTTCGTTCTTGAACTGGACTTATGATTTTGTGGCAAATAATTATCGTTAACGATCAGCCGCTGTTCACTACGGCCGTGACAGTTGGTTTGGCCTTTATTGTTGCCGTGGTAGTTGGAATTTTTATATTGCGGGCAGTGATTATCCGCTTACATTTGCGTGATCAATCGTTAAGAGTCTTCTTGTTGACGGTGCCGCGGTTTACCAGTGATTCCACGGAAAATGATAAACATGAGCAGCAAATTAAAGAGCAGCTTGGTCATATTGAGGCATTATTTGCCTCCTTAGGATCGCTGCGGGCTCAGAGGGGGTTACCGGCTTGGTTTTTCGGCCGGAACGACCAGTTTTCTTTGGAAATAATTGCCCGCCTGGGGGAAATTTCCTTTTACGCCGCTGTGCCGCCGAACATGGTGGATTTTTTTAATCACATACTGCAATCAGTGCATCCCTATATTCATGTAGAAGAGGTAACTGATTATAATATTTTCCAGCCTCAAGGTCAGGTTACTGGCACTTATGTTGTTTTGTCCCGTGATCCGATGTTTCCCATAAAAACTTTTCAGTTATTTGAATTTGATCCTTTGGAGACACTAACCAACGCCATGAGTAAATTACAGGTAGGTGAATCTCTGGCCCTGCAGTATATTGTCCGGTCAGCAAAAGGTTCCTGGCATAAGAGGGGAGTTAAGGTGGCGCGAGCTTTAAATGAGGGTAAGGGATTGAAGCAGGCAAAAAAGAAAGCCAACAAAGATTGGCTGTTGCCTTCGGCGGGATCCATGGTTTCGGGAATATTTTCCACTCTGTCGTCATCCTCTTCCAAGAAACCTAATTCGGTTGAGCCAGAGCGGCCGCAACAGGCTAGTCAGCAGGATTTGGCCATTGCCAAGGCGCTGGAGGAGAAATCTACTAAAGCGGGTATGGATGTCAATATTAGGGTTATCAGTTTTGCCACTAACAAAATTACAGCTGAATCCAATCTTAAGAGTCTGGTTAATACTTTTGGCCAGTTCAATATTTATGAAACCGGCAATTCTTTTAAAGCCAAGCAAATTTCTCACCGCGACCGTTTGGTGCGGGATTTCATTTTCCGCCGGTTTTCAGAAAGGGCCAGTCTGCTGCTTAACGCTGAGGAGTTGGTCGGTTTATGGCATTTGCCCACACCGTCGATGGAAACACCCAATATTCGTTGGTTAGAGGCGCGTCAAGCTGCGCCACCGCGGGACTTGCCGACGCGGGGATTATTTTTAGGTGAATCCGATTTCCGCAGTCAGCGAACGCCTATTTATATCAAGGAAGCCGACCGTCGGCGCCACATGTATATTATTGGTCAGACTGGTACCGGTAAGTCAGTTTTGATGAGTAATTTAATTATTCAAGATATTAAAGAGGGCAAGGGTTGCTGTATTATTGATCCGCACGGCGATTTAGTGGATGTTATCTTGGGTCATGTGCCGGACAACCGTGTGGAAGATGTTATCGTCTTTGACCCGGGTGACACGGCTCGTCCTTTAGGTCTTAATATGTTGGAGTTTTTTAACCCGGAGCAGAAAACCCTGGTTATCAATGAAGTAATAAATATTTTTGATAAATTGTATGACCTGCGTAAAACCGGTGGTCCGATGTTTGAACAATATCTGCGCAACACTATTTTATTGATGATGGAGGACGTGGAATCCGGTTCCAGCTTGATGGAAGTCTCCAAAGTTTTAGCTGACGAGGAATTCCGCCGCTATAAATTATCGAAATCGACCAATGCGGTTATCCGGGATTTCTGGCTGAAGGAAGCGCATAAAGCCGGAGGTGAGGCAGCGCTGGCAAACATGGTTCCTTACATCACCAGTAAGTTGACGCAATTTGTGGCCAACGATATAATGAGACCGATAGTTGCGCAGCAACATAGTTCTTTTAATTTCCGGGACGTCATGGATGAACGAAAAATTTTGCTGGTTAATTTGTCTAAGGGTAAGATTGGGGAAATGAACAGCAATTTGTTGGGCTTGATCGTGGTTGGTAAATTGTTAATTGCGGCCTTATCACGGGTTGATGAAGCTGAAGATAAACGCTTGGATTTTTATCTTTACATTGATGAATTTCAGAATTTTTTGACTGACAGCATTTCCGTCATATTATCTGAAGCCCGTAAATACCGTTTGGATCTAACCGTGGCTCATCAGTATATCAATCAATTAGTTAAAGACGGTGACACTAAAATACGTGACGCGGTATTCGGTAACGTCGGCACTAAGATAGTTTTCCGCGTAGGTGCTGAGGACGCTGAATTTTTGGAAAAGCAATTTGCCCCGGTTTTTACCCAGTATGATCTGATCAATATTCCCAAGCTTCAGGCCTATATTAAATTGTTAGTTGATAATCAGAATCCACCGGCTTTTAACTTTCGGCCAGCTCCCCCGCAGTCAGGAGACAAAAATCGTGCTACAATGATAAGAGAGTTGTCACGTATGAAGTATGGACGGCCGAAAGAGCAGATAGAGTTGGAGTTGCAGGCTCGTAGTCAGAGAGTGGTTAAGCCTGAGTCTCCAGTGCAGCCAAAATAAAGATCGAAAAAAATTGCTAATGCTTCCTGACCTCGGCCGGGAGACGTTGGTCAAAACAAATGTCAAAAATTAAAAAAATTCAGGAACTTGAGGATTATATTCGTCGTCAGGAGCTAGAATTGAAAAAGATGAAAGTGGTCCTGGGAGAAATGATGGGTCAGGGTTCGACCCAGGCTGTTGATTATGCCGTTAAAGCCCAGGAAGTCGGCCGGGAAAGCAGCAATGACGACGGTAAGATAATTGAAGGTGTTTTTGATGGTCAGAATATGATCGGTCCTGATGGTAAAGTTTATTCTGTGCCTGCCAACTACGCTTCCAAGTCCAAATTAGTGGAAGGTGATATTTTGAAGCTAACCATAGACGGTCAGGGCAATTTCATTTATAAGCAGATTGGTCCGGTTGAGCGCAGGCGGCTGATGGGAGTTTTGGCCCGGGATCAGGACAAAGGCGATTATATTGTTGTGGTTGATGACCGTTTATTTAAGACGCTGACTGCCAGTATAACCTATTATAAAGGGGAAGAAGGCGATCAGGTGGTGATTTTAGTACCTAAAGACGCTGACAGTAAATGGGCAGCTGTAGAAAATATCATCAAAAAAAGTTTGTTTCCGACGTCTCAGTCTTAAGACTTTTTTGTCAGTTTTTGGTTATAATTGTACCTAACTTGCCTTGAGCAAGTTTATTTATTACTATAGTAGTCTATGGCTGTCTTATACCGTAAATATCGGCCCCAAAAATTTGCCACTGTGGTGGGTCAAAACCATATTAAAACCACTCTAGCGGGCGAGATTATTAGTGGTCACTTAGCGCATGCTTATTTATTTGTTGGTCCGAGGGGTACGGGGAAAACAACTTTAGCTCGTCTGTTTGCCCGGGCTATTAATTGCTTGGAGCGTCCTAAAGATTCAGCGGAGCCCTGCAATAAATGTGCTATTTGTCAGCAGATTATGTCCGGCCGTTCGCTGGATATAATTGAGATTGATGCGGCTACTCATACCCAGGTAGATAATGTCCGGGCTAATATTATCGCCAATGCCCAAGTGCCGCCGTATAACAGTAAGGGGTATAAAGTTTTTGTTATTGATGAAGTTCACATGTTGTCTAAGGCGGCGTTTAACGCCTTGTTAAAAACTATGGAAGAGCCGCCGGAACGGGTGATTTTTATTTTAGCAACAACTGAAGTGCGTAAAGTGCCGGAAACTATTATTTCCCGTTGTCAGCGTTTTGATTTCAAGAAAATTCCTACGGCCTCAATCATTGAACGGTTACAGTCCATTGCCAACCAAGAACAAATTATTATACCGGCCGAAGTACTGGCGGCCGTGGCCCGTCGGTCCGAAGGAGGAATGCGTGACGCCGAATCAATTTTGGGCCAAATTGTTGGCTTGGCTGAAGATAAGAAAGTGACGGAGGAAATAGCTTATCTGGTTCTGCCGCGTAGCAATTGGAATGATGTGGAGATTTTTCTGGAAAATTTGCAGGTCCGCAATGTGCAGCAGGCCCTGAAGCACTTGCATCAATTAGTCAGAGAAGGAATTGACGTGGATGATCTGGCGGCTGATCTGGTGGAGTACACCAGACAGATTTTGCTGGCGCAGGCCATGGGATTGGCTTATGATCCGGATATTGAGCAGCAACGGATTGCTAAAATCAGGGAATTGGCTGGACGCTTCAGCACCAAAGAATTAGTTAATTTATTAGAAGTATTTTTGGACAAAGCAGCAGAGACTAAATCGGCTATGATACCGCAGCTGCCCTTGGAATTGGGCATAGTTGAATTCTGCCAGGACGCCGTGATGGCTGCCGAGCCAATAGTAGAGAGGGTTGTGACGGAAGCGCCGGATTCCCAGACAGCAGCTGTTATGACTACTGGTTCCTGGAATGCTATTTTAGACGCCATGAAGCCCCTGAATCATTCCTTATCGGCTTTTATGAAAGTCGGTCACCCAATTAGTTTGGAAAAGGGCATTTTAACTATAGGTTTTGAATACGATTTTCACGCCGAACGTGTGCGTGAAAGCAAAAATAAACAGACAGCTCAACAAATTATTGGCGACGTTTTGGGTCAGCCAGTTACTATTCAGGCGATTGTGGATAAGGATTATCAAGCCAATCATCAGAAATTTAACGGCGGTAAGGATAAAGAAGTGGAGGAGGTATTGGGAGCTCTGGGCGGTGGGGAAATGGTTTGAATCAGGTTGTAGGAATTACCGCCCACAGGGCGGTCGCCCTGTGGACGAGGTTGTAGGTAAGAGATAAAGAAAACGGCCCAGCGCGTCTGACGCGCTGGGCCGTTCGGTTAGTCGTGGAGGGTTTCCAGCACTTCCACTAGACGTCGGGCCAGTTCCGGTGCCGTATCAACGGTGATGATATGGCCACCGGTGCCAACCTCGTATACCGTCTGCTCGGTAAAGCCGCGTCTGCGGGTGTTTCCCACGATGACCTTGTCAAAAGGATGTGGACTCTTACGGGGGAAAAGCCGCCGCTTCCAGCCATGGCTGCAGACGGGGTGTGTAGCTACCAGGCGCAGAGAATTAACGCCCTTCTGTCGCAGATGCTTGGCTGTGTGGGCACAGGTAGAGCCGGAAGCGACTTCATCTTCACGCATGAAGACGTTCATGCCGTTTAGCGCCTCCAGGTCGGTCATGACCTGGACGTCGTCACCGTACTGCCGGTAAATGCGGTCAAGAAACGTGTCATCAGTGATGATCTGGATTTCGCCGTCCCGACGCTCTTTAGCCGTGGCCATCACCCTGGTGTTAGTCAGTTTGGCCATGGTAATAGCGCGGCCCACCGAACCAAAGTCGGGTGAATACCAGAACACAGTTTCCGGGCCATAGCTTTGGATCAATGGAGACACTTCGCGCGCAAACAGCTCGCTCGGGTCAGCGATGAACAGGTTAAGGCCAAATTCACGGGCGAACGTGGACGTGATTTCCAGATTGTGGGGGTCGCAGACCAAGAGATTGTCTACTCCTTGATCTTTTAACCCCTTCAGATACCACCGCAGACGGGTAATCTCGTTGGTGAATTCTGGATGATCCTGTTTGCGGTAACGCATGAATGGCATGATCACAGTGACTGATCTGGCCCCGTACTGGAACTTACAGGCCGTAATCATATCCCGTAACTGCAATTCATGCTTGTTATCTATCACGCTGGCAAACAGGATCGCATGACGGCCATTGATTTGTTCTGGTAGCTCCAGCTCAAATCCCGGCTCGCCGTCGTTGAAAGGATCGTGGTACACGTGAGTAAAGGTCAGGAGTTGGTTCAGGCGCTGGCTGACTATATCCAGCGTGGTTTCCGCCAGTGAAAAGTTGGATGTTCCGCTGTAAAGAACCAGCCTGTCTCGGTTAATCATGGCTGCCTCCTAGTGGAAAGTCAGTGAAAAGGACAAGAACTCGGGGTTCTACTAATCACACCCTACTTAAAATAATGTCAATTTGTCAACCCCGTTAGAAGTTCTAATTGAAATATTTCTAACGGGGTAAAACAAAAAGAGATGCTATTAGCACCGCCAATTATTTGATAAATTATTTAATTGTCAGCAATATCGCGCCAATAACCAGTAGCACCGCGCCAATTCCGGAATACCAAGTTAATTTTTCACCCAGAAAGAGTATAGCCAAAATTAGGACAAAGATTACGCTTAGCCGGTCTAGGGCGGCCACGCCTGAAGCCGGGCCGTTTTTTAAAGCATAAAAATAAAACAGCCAAGATAAAGCTCCGGCAATGCCGGCCAACACAATATACAACAGCGCCTTATTAGTAAAGTGTGACAGCAAATTAAATTTACCTAAGGCAAAGGAAACGATTAATAAAAAAGCAGCCATAATGACTGAACGGACAGTAGTAGCAATAGTAGAATCTATATTACTAACCCCGATTTTACCAAAAATTGCCACAGCTGCGGCAAAGACAGCTGACAGAAGGGCATAAATAATCCAGATAGGCATAGGAAAAGTATAGCTTATTTGGTTGAAAATTTGAAATTTGACAACGTTTAAGGATATTCTATAATCATGAAAACAGGGCTTAATTATTTAAGCATAAATATGCCCAAGAAGAGCGAAAAAAGATCCAGGGAAATTACTAATAATGAGCTTGCCTCAATGATTAAGGCGGGATTTGATGCAACTCCAACCAGAGATGAAATGAATCAGCGATTTGACGCTGTGGATAAGCGTTTCGATTCCGTTGAAGGACGTTTAACACATTTGGAGCAAAATTATTCCATTGTTCAGAAAGTCAAAGAGGCCTTAGCGTTGTAGGTAATTTAAAAACACCGTTTGTCACAGCGGTGTTTTTTAGTGGCGTTTAATCTATCTTGGTGATCATGTCCGGGGAGCTCTTATCCTTTGTCCGCCAATTTATTTCCAAGGAAATGGAATGTTTTCCCGGGATATACCAGTGAGAAAATCTGAAGCACAATAATTGAAACTTATTTTCAGCAATTTTTCCTAAGCCAAATCTATTTAAAGTAAGTTCAATATCTATGACCATAATTTTTATCGTATTATTTACTGCTGTGACCGGCAATCCAGTTCCACAAGGTGGCAGTTGCCATAAAGTAGATGAAAAACGGATAAAGCAAATCAGTAACAGAGTGGCTGCTGCGGTCCAGAGCCAGAAAAACACTAATAATAAATAATACCGGCAATAGGGTGACGATCCAGCCAATTAGCGACACAGGGCGATGGATCCAACCCCAGGGCTTGAACCAAAGATGTTTCATGGCAGAATTATATCTTACTCAAAAGAAAAATGTAAGTTTTGATTGACAAATAGCCTTGAAAATTGTATCTTTTTATAGCGTTTACGATTCATTCGGGGATCGCCTGCCTACGCTAAAGCTTCGGCGCGGCTGATCTCTAAGATATATTCGGGGATCGTCTAATGGTAGGACGGCAGGTTCTGGTCCTGTTAATTGGGGTTCGAGTCCCTATCCCCGAGCCAAGTCCGAAAGGGCTGTTTTTTTATGTCCGTCTAGATAGGCTAAAATAGAATCTGTACGTAGAGGTGTGGACAACATTTCAAATAGGCAGTAGGGATTCGAACCTAGCGACTTGTAAACACCCCCAAGAATGCTATCGTGAACACATAAGCAAATCACTCTATGAGGGACGCTGATTATATTGTGGCTAACTGGCCAATAGATAAGCAAGGCGAAGTCGCGGCAGTGAAGAGCTTTTTGGATAACTCAAGATGCGTATTTTCATTTACGCCATCGAATATAGAATGTCATGCTGCGGAGCCAACAGATATATGGGTGAAGGATATAAATAGGAAATTTCAGATTGTGGTAGCAGATTTTGAACGTTATGAGCTTCTCGGAAAAGCCAAGCCAAATGAAATAGGACTCAAAGTAATAAGCTTTGAGCGCAACTGGGATGATGTATGGAGAGAGTATGTAATTAAACCCTTAAGAAAAAAGAACAAATACGGTCGAGCAGCTAATGGGATAACGCTACTCATAGATGCGCCGTCTAAAAAACCGCCTCGGCTAGAGTCGGCTATATCTGTCTTGCGAAAGACCGGGCGTAATAGAGAGGCGCAACAGTTAGGCTTCGACGAAATCTATTTAGTCTTCAAAGAGGGCAACATACAGATCTATCCTTAATCAAAAGTTCAACGGCCAGCCTCGCACGTTGCGAGGCTGGCCGTTTCTTCTTCATGACAATCTATCTGTACAGCGTCTTGATGGCGCCCCAGGTTGTCGGTTGAACCGAAGTCGGAGTAGAACACCCGGGCTCAGGTGCGAACCCCATTGGACCATAGACATGGGTCAATGCGGGTGACACATCCCGGAGACGGTAGTCGCCGTTTGCCGGATCACAGAACATGGGATCAGTGGAGATGTTGTAGCCCACAGTAGGAGCACCTGGAAAATCAGAACAGGCAGCATCCAGAGTCTCGCTAGTGAGTTGAATGTCGGGCCCGCCCAGGTTACCCCAGACTATGGAATGGTCAAGGGCAAGGCTAGACCATTTAGCTACAATTCCGGAACCCCCAGGCGAGGGATTGAACAAATTACCTGCCACAGTGACGTTGTTTAGCCTGGTCGGCAAGCTGGTGCAGGCAATTCCCGTTGCCCCGTTGTTTATGATACTGGTGTAAGTAATGAATAGGCTTCCACCAGTATGCGCATAGATAGTAGCCGCGTCGCCGCTAGTCGTTGAGTTGTCGGCGATAATGCAACGCTCTATTGTGGTCGTCGCATTATCGAGTAACAACACGACGCCCGGGCCTTCCCCGTGGTTATTCCGGATGACCGTGTCCCACAGGAAAACCGATCCACTATTCTTGCACGTAATGAGGCCACGGCCTGTCACGTCAACGCTGTTGTTCTCTATGACAGAGTGCCAAATGTAGATCTTGCTGTTGCTGAAGGGTCCAACATATACCACCCCGCCCCGGCACTCCGAGATGATACAGTTGATGATCGCAGATTCTCTACTGACGTTGTTGAGAAAAACGCCGTAGGTCCCATCTGCCATGTCACTGTTGAATCTGGTCAGTGTTACACCACGGAGATCGAATCCGGCATGAGAGATACAGGCTCGAGCCTGACGGTTCTCTCCGTCGATAATCACATCGGCGGGATTTTCGGATTCAGACCGAACTACAATCGGCACCCAGACATTGAGATTGATATTCCCCTCGCCAGAGTAGACCCCCGAAGCGATCGCGACTGTGTCTCTGTAAACTGAGGCGTCAAGCGCCGCCTGGATGGTGAAATATTCGGACGGAACGTGGTGGGTGATCGCGACTGCCGCGTGTGCTCCAAAAAGCGCCAGCAAAATGGTAAAGAACAGAGTCCTCATGATTCCCTCCAGAAATCCTACCAGCGCACTATGCGTAGGCAGAAAGCTGAAGGAAAACAAGGCCACAGTAGCAATACCAGATAATCGTCTATTTGTCCAGATTGGGGTCAGTTGATGGTCGGCGTCTACCGTAAAGAACCCTGTAGACTCTAAAAAGCTGGTTTGCAAGACTAAGCGTCTCCTCATCAGTAAGCATCTTTCCGGTCTCCTTAAAGTAAATCTCTTTAAGCTCGTCAGGTGCTTCTTTGGAAATATTCATACCTTCCGTGTCCTCCTACCTAGACTAGAATCTGAAGTCGTGGTTGAATTAGGAAAGGTTCGAACACCGTCCCGCGTGGCGAGCCAAGTCCGAAAGGGCTGTTTTTTTATGTCCGTCTAGATAGGCTAAAGTAGAATGTGTACGTAGGAATGTGGAAAAAAGAAAGAGGCCGCTCGATTACTCAAGCGACCTCTCCTGCTAGATCTCTGTTGAGATCCTAGGCCGAAAGCGGCGCAATGGGAGTACTCTTATGGACACCGACGAACCATCCGTCGGTCACCTGACCTCTCCCGACCAACACCCGCCGCGTTCCCCCATCTACGCGACCGGCACAACAGATGGTATTCACGCGACCCGCATCGTCTCTCCAGTAAGTCTGGACTCTCGGGTGAGCATCCAGAAAGGAACCCGACCAGTCATCGATGATGAGCTGGCAGACGCTGTACGGATCAGCGGGCCACAGGTTGCGAAGGCTATACACCTGTTCGAGGGTCTGAAGACCGAGGTTATCGATACCGACCACTTCGTCGTCGAACTTGAACAGACAGAGTTCAACCTCGTCTCCCCAGTATCCGGGAAACATTGATGCGATTACCTCAGGGTCTGAATACCGCTCATAATCCTGCCTCGTAGCCTCAAGCATCTGCAGCGGCGTAAGCTTACGGTTGGCCTTTACCTTGCGGACGATCATGTCGCTGCTTGCCAAGACGTGCACCTGCAATGCGCGCAGGAACTCGCAGACAAGGCGATTACCCGTTTTCTCGATAACCCGCTGGATCAGAGTCCTGTCAAAGACCTTCTCGTTGAATCTCATACCAGATCCGAGCAGATCCTGGATTTTGCCGATCTGCCCTTCGGTGATCATCTCGGACGGGCTCACGGACCGTGCCATGGCGTCATCCTCCTTCTTGCGTTTACAGTTACGTCAAAAGTCCGCCATTCGGCAGGTTCTGGGTAACCAGTGGTATGTACAATATCTTATATATATAGCATATACTAAATAGATTGTCAATACTTCGTACACATATATTGGCTAATATTAGCAATACTACTACTGATCCTTGTTAAGATTAGCCCCATTAGTACTATTCGATCTTCTTGAATATAAAACCCTGTATACTCGAAAGAGCTGTCTGACCAGGGATAGCGTTTCCTCATCAGTGAGCATCTTCCCGGTTTCCTTAAAGTGAATTTCTTTAAGCTCGTCAAGAGCTTTCTTGGAAATGTTCATACCTTCCGTGTCCTCCTACCTAGACTAGAATCTGAAGTCGTGGTTGAATTAGGAAAGGTTCGAACACCGTCCCGCGTGGCGAGCCACCCTGCGTTCAGCGGAGCTGAACTTCGGGTGGTCTCCGACCACACGATGAGACGAAGTCTCGTGCAGGGTAGTCACCCGAAGCTTTAGCGAAGGGTGACAAGACAAAGAATTATTTTCATTTAAATTATAAGTTACGCATTGAGGGACTCGAACCCGGGAAGGGGTCGGGAAACGGCCCCTCGGTCCTGAGCTCGGGGTCGAAGGAGAGTTTCCCGTAGCGGAAGTACTGAAACCGATGGGTTTCAGAATCCCTCTTGCGGGATTGGGTTCTAGGAGTGAAACGACGGAGTCCCTATCCCCGAGCCATCGAGAGAAAATAATAAAAAAATTGGCGGGGTGAATAGGACGGCAGGTTTCCCGCTTCTCTTCGTTCAGCGGGATAAACTGGTCCCTACTTGCCCCGACCGAAGGCGGGGTTCCCGAGCCACCAGCCAAAGGCTAATTATAAGCAGCCATAGGAGAATTACTTTTTTTATATCGTTAGGGTTATGTCGGCAAAAAAAACTATTAAGGGTAAAATTATTGGTTTCATCATTTTGTTTATTATTCTGCTGATTGCAGCTTTCGTAGTTTTTGTAATTCGTTATCCCTACTATCCGCCCAAGTATGTTACTAGCTCTTCTAATGGTGCAATTGCTGTTAATCAGGACACACATGCTAGTCAGGGGTTTGGACTTGATTCGGCGCGCGTGGATAGTCAGATTACTTTACAGATCCCTGAGGGTCAGGCTGACGCAGTATATAAATATCTTAAAGATAAATATGTCGGCCAAGACAATATACTTAAGGAACAATTTTCCACACTTCAGCTACAGGGTGAGAAGATGTCCGATCTTAGTATTTTTACTGATGATTACTATGATACACCTTGGCTGGATTTGTATAACAACCAAAATAGCGCGCGTTACCGCATTCGTCTGAATACTACTAATCCGCTGGATGCCAAGAGCGGCCGGGAATTAGTACAAATTAAAGTCACGCCGCCCGGTCAGTTTGATACCCGGGCGGAGCTGAAATATCAGGTTAACTCTTTTAAGAAGATGAATATTGAATTTGATGATTTACACCCTTTTATTGGGTTGGTTGTAAAAAAAGAGCGGGCTGATTTTAAAAAGGTCTTTCAGGCGGCGGATATCAATCCCTACCAGCTTAGAAAGGTTTTTACTCTGACGCAGAATCGCCGTCGGGTGTATATTGATTGGGACCAGACCAATATCTTGTCTATTTCTGTGGATCAGGGCGGTGCGGGACTTCTTTGGGCTAAGTCACAATTTTCTTCTATTGATGTCGGTTTGGTGGAGGTTGCTTACACGGAGGCGGACGCAGCCAAACGCCAGACATTAGGAGCTATCCGTAGCGCAGTGCTTAAGGATCTGACAGATCATTTTCCAGAATTGACAGTCAATACTGACTCTAAGTACGGTATTATTCTGACCGGTTTGATTCAGCAGATTCACGCCATTCCCTGGTTGATGAAATATAATATTCTCTAGCCGACCTAGAGATTTGTCGCTTTTTTTGTTTGTAATTTTTTATCTCATGCTCAAATCGTGGTTGGTGAAAATATTCTTAGTGGTCATTATTCTGACAGTAGCTGTGGCTGCGGGCTTTTTGGCTTCTGGCCAGTTAAGAAAGTTGACTAAATATTCTAATAAAGTTCCTTGGCAAGAAGCGCAGGCACAGGCGAAAGCTGAACAGCCTTCTCAAATAATTGAAATCCCCAGCGGTGAAACTTTTAGCACCTTACTGCAAGATAATGGTATCTCGGCTAATGACACGCAGGCGATCATTGATGCTAGTCATGATGTTTATGATTTAGCCACAGTCAGAGCCGGGAAAAAGATTGAATTGTATAATGATGAGTCCGGAGCATTAAAGAAGCTCATTTATAATATTAATACCGAGGAATATTTGCAGGTCGTTCGGGACTTGGGACCAGGATCTGGGGACTCGGGATCAGTATCTAATGAGGTTTCAAGCACCAAGCCCCAAGCCCCAAGTCCCAACCTCTGGGTTGCTCAAAAAATCAAAGTTCCTTATGAAGTGAAAATCCAGACAGTCAAAGGAACGGTTAAAGATATGCTTTATACTTCGGCCTTGGAGCAGGGGATTGATGAACTTTTAGTTTTAGATCTGGCTGACTTATTTCAATGGCAAGTGGACTTTGCTTTAGA
This sequence comes from Candidatus Komeilibacteria bacterium, assembly GCA_043801745.1. GTDB lineage: Bacteria > Patescibacteriota > Patescibacteriia > UBA1558 > 2-01-FULL-52-15 > JAZDLR01. Next base: position 78,140 of record JAZDLR010000013.1, read on the forward strand.
CATCCGTAATGGCGATAGTTATAAAGTTATTTATGAAGCGCGCTATCTGGACGGAAAATATGTGATGCCGGGAAAAATATTAGCCGCTGAATTTGTTAATCAAGGTCAGACCTATCGCGCCTATTACTTTGCTGACAGCAATGGTACTGACGGCTATTATGATAAAGACGGTAATTCCACGCAAAAGATGTTTCTGAAGGCCCCAGTATCATTCAGATATGTTTCCTCGGGTTTTACCACTGGTTTGCGTTATATCAGCGCTTTTAACATTTCTACCGGACATAGGGCTATTGATTACGCCGCGGCTTCTGGAACGCCGATTAGAGCCACTGCGGACGGCACAGTGACCTTTGCCGGCTGGAGCAGCGGCGGTTATGGCCGGTTAACCAGTATTCGACATAACGCGACATATTCAACTAATTACGGCCATCAGTCCAAGATCATTGTTAAAGTCGGGCAAAAGGTGAAGCAGGGTCAGACTATTGGCTATGTGGGTTCAACCGGATTTTCCACTGGCCCACACCTGCATTATGAGATGGTCAAGAACGGGACGAAAATAAATCCGCAAAAGGAAGTTCTGCCGCCTGGTCAAGCACTGGCTAAAGATCAGCTACCGAATTTTACGCCAATTGTTGATCAATATAGTAAGCAGCTAGACTCTGTTTGAAGTAGTGTCTTGAGGATTTACAGAAGGTGATTTTTGTGGTATAGTCCGTTTCTCTATGAAGCCAAGTGACAAAGATTATTATCGCTATCGCTTCTGGGAAATTATTCCCGGAAGCTTAGTTTGGTTGACTTTTATTTTGGCTATTGGCTTATCTGTCTGGCATCCGCTCTGGGGTATTTATTTTATTTTAGTTTTTGATATTTATTGGCTTTTGCGCGTCACCTATCTGTTGGTATTTTTGTTGCTGTCTTGGCGTAAATTCCGTCAGAATATTAAGCTTAATTGGTTTAGTAAATTACAGGCCGAATTTGGCACCGGCGAAAAGCTATGGTCTGATTATTGGCACGTAATTTTTCTGCCTAACGCCAAGGAACCTTTGGCAGTGATTCAGGATAGTTTCGAGAGTTTGCGCTCGGTGGATTATGACACGCATAAATTTATTGTTGTTTTAGCTTTTGAAGCTATTGATCCGGTTCGCAATGAAGCTATTCAGCAAAAGATTTTGGCGCAGTACAGTCAATATTTTTCTAAAATCTTAGTCACAGTTCACCCCAAAGATTTACCCGGAGAGATTGTTGGCAAGGGCTCAAATATGTTTTGGGCCGGCAACCGGACCAAGGAGTACATTGATTCTATCGGTTTGGACTATAAGAAAATTATTGTTTCCACTTTTGATATTGATACTAAGCCGCACAGTCAATACTTCAGCTATTTAACTTACGTTTTTTTGTCTCATCCTAATCCTTACCGCTCCAGTTTTCAGCCTTTGACGCTGTATCACAATAATATTTGGGAATCGGATTTGATCACGCGTGTGGTGGCCAATTCAACGACTTTTTGGCTTATGACCGATCTGGCTCGTTCTGACCGGCTATTTACCTTTTCTTCGCACAGTATGAGCTGGCAGGCTTTGGTTGATGTGGGTTTTTGGCAAAATAATATTGTCACTGAAGATTCCCGCATTTTTTTGCAATGTCTGGTTCATTATGATGGCGATTACCAAGTAACGCCGATGTATATAACGGTTTCCATGGATACTGTTTATGTTGGTTCCCTCCGTCGTAGCCTGATTAATCAATATAAACAGATGTTACGTTGGGCTTGGGGCGTGGAGCACTTTCCTTATATGATGTGGCATTTCAACGCTAATAAAAAAATCCCCCGGCGTAAAGCCCTAATTTATCTCTTTAATCAGACCGAAGGAGTTTACTCCTGGGCCACGGCGCCGATATTAATCTTTATTATGGGCTATCTGCCTCTATGGATGGCTGATCGGATAAATGAAAATTCGGCTCTGGCTCAAGCTGCGCCCTTGATTTTGAGTAATTTGATGACAGCCGCCATGGCCGGTCTGGTCGTTACTGCTTTCATGAGTGTTTATATTTTGCCTAAGTGTCCTTATACCGGTATCCGCAAATTCTGGGCTTACGCTATTATGTTGGTCCAGTGGGTTGTTTTTCCGGTGACTATGATTGTCTGGGGCTCAATTCCGGCCATAGATGCACAAACGCGCCTAATGTTAGGCGCTTATATGGGTTTTTGGAATACGGAAAAGGCAAGAGTAGTAAGTAGGTTGTAGGATGTAGCTTGTAGGTCAGGTAGATTTTCCGCTACAACCTACGTCCTACAAGCTACCAGCTATTTTATACCCATTCACAAACTCTTTCCCAGTCATCTCTTTTTTTCCTTCAGGTTTGATCAAAGTTATTGACAGCGCGTCTTGACCGCAAGCTACAAATAGTTGATTATTTTCAGTCCACCAAGTACCGCTGGGTTTTTTGTTGGAGTTATCAGCTACATCAGCTTTCACAATTTGAAATCTCTTATTGTTCCAGAAAAAGTAAGCCGAGGGCCAGGGTGTGAAGGCGCGGATTTTATTACGTACGGTTTCCGCCGGCTCATTCCAATCCAGTTTACCGTCTGCCATATTTATTTTCTTGCAAACTGTGGCTTGGTTGTGATTTTGTTCCACCGGTTTGAGCTGACCAGCCAGATACTGCGGAATTGTGTCAACCATCATGTGAGCGGAAATGGTGGCAGCTTTCTGATATAAATCAGCAAAATAATCGTTATCATTAATTTCAACTGGAATCTGCGCTAGGATCGGGCCGTGGTCCATTCGCGCGTCCAATTGCATTAAAGTCACGGCAGTTTGTTTTAAACCAGTTAGCAGCGCTGTTTGAATAGGGGAGGCGCCGCGCAGTTCCGGCAGTTTAGAGGGATGAACGTTGATTGCCGGTTGCTCCGATAGATCCAGTATTGCTGGCGGAATAATCTTGCCGTAAGCGAAAATTAAAAAAGTAGCTGGCAAAAATTTTTTTAGCTCAGTAATAAAACCTTCGTCCAATTTTATTGGCGTTAATATTGGCAAGGCCAATTCCGCGGCCAGTTGTTTAATTAATGAGGAGTTAATTTTTTTTCCTCGTCCCGCCGGAGCGTCAGGTCGCGTTACAACAGCGCTGATGAGTTTTTTGGCCGCTAAGGCCTTCAGTGTTGGCACGGCAATTTCCGGCGTGCCCCAGAATATTAGAGACATTAAATTGCGAGTTGATGATCTAGTTCGCTTTGGCCCTCCACAATGTTTTGCGCCTTGTCAATGAAAAGGGTGCCGTCCAGATGGTCGCATTCGTGTTGCACAATTATAGCTTCTAAACCCTTGGCTTTACCGACTACTTTTTTTCCCTCTAAATTCAAGTACTTGTAGCGGATTTTGACAGCTCTTCCCACCATACCGAAAACGCCGGGTACAGACAGACAGCCTTCCTCGCCAACGGCACGCCCTTTAGATTTAAACGTAATTTCGGGATTAATCATTACGGTGGCGCCGCCCTTATTATCAAGCACAACAATCAGGCGTACGCTTTGATTGACTTGGGGCGCGGCCAGGCCGACGCCCTTAAATTCAGTCAGAGCAATAATCATTTTTTCCGCCAGAATTTTGATATCTTCGGTAATAGCCGAAACTGGCCGCGCTTTTTGGCGTAGGATCGGTTGAGGCACAGTGACTAGGGTGAGGCCGGAAGTTAGTTCCATTGATAAGGATTTATTTCAATCAATATCCTATTATTGTAGGTTTTTATCAGATTGTCAATAAAGCCACTTGATAAACTGCCTCGGGTCACCAAAAAATAGGGCTCTTGGGTCACAATAACGGTTTCTGACTGCGAGCCAATCCTGGTCACTAGTTCAGCACTAATGCTGGCAGCTTTTGGCTTATCCTTAATAAATATCTTATAGCTGTCGGCAAAGGGCGGATAGTTAAATTCCTGCCGGAAGGCCAACTCTTCCGAAATATAGGCTTTGAAATTAGCCAGTGACTGATACACGTAGTGGCTGGGATTGGAGGTTTGGATAATTAGATTTTGACTGCGTACTAATAATTGACGCAGGTGTCGCCTTAGTTCCTCGGTGGCAATAAAATCCGGCCGCCAAAGTTCGTTATCCGGCTGAACAGCTATAGCCGTGTCAAACGTCAGGTCAGTGGAAAGAACTTTACTGGTGGCGATTACAACTTCAGCCGGCGTTACTGTAGAGGTTAAACGTTGGCTTAGTAAGGCAATTTTTTTCTGGGGCCAAATATCGGTGACTTCCCGCACTAGACGGCTCAAACCGCTGGAGCGTAATTTTAATTTTGCGCTGCCGCACTGGGGGCAATTACCCACGGCCGGTTGATGTTGACGGCAATTCCAACATTCCAAATCTTTGGCACCTGCATTAAAGCTTAGAGCTCTCTGACAGTGATCACATTGAGCCAGCCACTGACAGCGGCCGCAAGCCACCATATTGGCCGTGCCATAATGGTTAAGGTACAGCAGGGTTCTTTGACTATCGTCAATGGCGGCAAGGGCGTTTTGTGATAATAAGCCCCGACTGCCGGAATTTCTTTCACTGGTCATATCGATGGTCAGTAGCCGAGCGCTCTTACGCTCAATTGATTTGACCGGCAGAGCAGTGTTGCGGGTTGTTTGAAACAACCGGCTGCAAGGAGAAGGAGAAGCCAGCAGTAATTGACAGTCATATAATCGTTGATAGTGACTCAGCCAATCAGCCAGATGAATTCGTGGGTTGTGTTCCGAGCGGTGAAACTGAGTATTTTCAGCGTCCAGAATAATTAACTGCTGCAATTTTGTAAACGGCAAAAATAAACTGGGAAACGTTCCAATGATAATTGGAGCCGACCGCGCCTGATTCCAGGCTCGCCAGTAGGCGTATTTTTCCTGTTTGGCCGGCAGAACAATTGTTGGTTGATCTTGGACGATTTTTTTAGCCAGTGGTAAAAGATAATATTCGGGTATGACAATCAAGGTTTGCCCGCCGTGGCTATTCGTCGCCGGTTGGCAATATTGTTCCAAGGTTTTCCAATCATCATAGATGACCCAAGAGTGAAAAGCAGAATTGACGGTTCCTGAATATTGTCTACTTAATTCTTCGGATTTATCCAGAGTGCAATTTTTTTTGGGTTCAGAAGCTAAAAAAAACGGCAAGAGGGTTGAGGGAGCCAAATGATATAACACGGCTAAATATTTTAGCAATTCGATTTGTTGCCGCGTTAGTTCAGTTGGGGTCAGGGCGGTTATGGGCTCTAAATGAGTTTGATCACTAGTTGGAACAATATCTAAAACTACTCCTGTCAGGTGTTGGTGTCTAAAGGGAATGCGCACAACCGATCCAGGGCGTATATCTGGCAAAAGGCTGTCGGGAATACTGTAATCAAAATAATCCAGATTCGCCGGCAGCCGGCGTAAGGGAGCGATGCGGGCTATCATATTTTTAGCGGACGCGGATAAAAGCGCTGTAATAACCGATGCCCAAAGCTCGTTCGTAGCTTAAAGATTGCACAGAAAAAGCTTTTCCCTGAAGAATTCCTAAAAGTAAAACGATGGGACGAAGTCCGCAGACGCTCTGCACTAGGGTATTATCATTGGGCAGGGCGAGTAGAGCTTTAATATCTTGATTTTCAATCCAGTGAATTATTTTACTGTCAAAAGCTTGAGAATCGGCCGTGGACTGATCCTTAAGATCGTGAGTTAAGTCGGCGGAGATCAGGATAGCCACCCGCTCATTAGTTAGTTCTAGTGGCTTCCGCCAATACTGACCACAAGTAAAGTGCTGGATTAAATCAACTTCATGAGCTGTACCCACGGAAATAATCGGTATTTGACTCATGGTGTCAAGCAGATGGAAAAGAGGCACTGAACTTCCGTGATCTAATTCGCCGGATTCAATGGTAATTAGCGGTACTGAAGTTTCAACTAATTGCCGCAGCTGGTAACCTAAACCAATATTGCTAGTGAAGGAACCATGAGGGGTTAAGTCACCAAAATCATGAAAAGTAACGGTTAAGATCCGATTTTGGTTTAAAGTCAGAGTTCCGGCCGGTCCTTTAACATGTGGTGATACAACTAGTAGGGTATCGGGTTTGGAGGCGTACAACTCCTGTTTAATCTGCTTGAAAGCAGCCGACGTGCCAGTTAATTGAGCATCGACTCCTTTATTAATGGCGGGAATTGACGATACCGGATGCGCCACGATGGCCGCAAAGCAAATCATGATTTAGAAAATAATATCCGGGCCTTGAGGATGCAGATTTAGGACTTTATCTGAAGTCTGGATGACGTTAGAGAATTTATATCCCAGCGCGCCAAAGGTTTTCTCATCAGGAATTTTAAGTTTCATACCATTAGAAATAACGTAGACATCAGGAGCATCCTTAATCTTGATTAGAACGCCATCTTTGAAAATTACCGGATCGCCGTCAGGGAATTGTTGCAGAGTTTTCTGACTGGCGGGATAAATCTTCATTTTCGGATAATTGGCCTTCATTAACTCTTTGGCCCAAATAGGATGTTTAGTGTTGGCTTCAATATAGTAAACACCGCCGGTGGTTTTGTCTTGGAGTAAGGCGCCGGTGGGATAATTATCCTTTTCTGTGATGTCAGTTCCATCAGGAATATCCGCCAACTGATCGGCAGTAATCTCGTCAGCTTCGGACGGGTTAAAGCCAATAAGCTTAAATACTTTCTGTGACGCGATTTTCCGTTTATATTGGTCGGTTAACATGTAGTAGGTTTTGTCCGGCCCAACGACTAGGGTGTTAGCAGCATACTCAATAGGATCACCTGTCGGATAAGCGTCAATGTCAGTTTGCTCAACGGTTAAAATTTGATTGACGCTATAACGCGAAGCAAAAGCTGCCTTGGTAGCGAATTTTCTTTTCTCGCCATCCTGGATCAGCCAAATGTCTTTATCTTTTTTTACTTGCAGAATTGAACCGTCAGGAAAGTGTGATTTAGAAAAATATTTATCCCACAAAGTCTTAAATAGCTCATTGCCGTGTAAATGAGGAGTGTAAATGTAGAGGGCGGCAGTACTGACATTTTTGGGAGTGACGGTAGCGCATTTACCATCGGCGCTATTATTACAAATACGGTAGGTCTTACCTGGTTGATAATAATATTCCTTTATATTGTCCAAATAATAGCGGAATTGAGCAGCCGCGCTAATTACTTGCTTGTTAAATCCGCGCCAACGTTCGTTACAGGGGGAACTGTCGGGACAGCCATAACCGGCGGCGTAATCAAGTGCCCGCTGACTGGGGCTGTCTGACGTCAGCAAACTCTGCTCTTTCTGCACCAGTACAAGCAGAAATTTCGGGTTAATCTGGTATAGTTGCGCTGCCCGGTAGATCATTTCAGTGGCTGATACTAATCGGCCCTCTCCGGTATCCATAAAATAGTTCTTAAGAAAACTGCCGTTTTGAACCAGAAAGTTTAATATATCGGTTTGCGATAGGGCATCACTATCGGCCAATTCACTGTCAGAAATCAAATAATTATAATCAATTGTGGATGTTGATGTAGTGGTTGCCGTTTGCGCACTTGTACTATATAACGGTATGATACAGGTGGTAATGAGAGTAAAACAGCTAAAAATACGGACTAATAGTTTCATGAATTTTAGTTTACAAAATTTTAATTATTGTAACATACTTGTCTCATTGCTTCAACTTTTTGACTTTACAAAATTGTTATCCGATGGCATAATAATTAACTATGTCTGAAACCTTAAGATTATTTATTGCTTTGCAGCCCGATGAGGGCGTGCAGCAGCAAGCCGGCAAGGAATTTAATCGTCTAAATTTAAGTTCAGGCTTGCGGTCTGTCAATACACAGCAGCTGCATATTACCCTGAAATTTTGGAGTCATTTCCCTTTAGAGGATTTGGCTGAATTACTGGCGGTATTGAAGGAGGTAGCCGGTCGGCATTCAATGATTAACTTGCGCTTTAATAGTCCGGTTATTTTCGGCGGGCAGCAAGCTCGGGTATTGGCCTTGGCAACTGAGTCAAGTCCAGAACTGCAAGACTTGTATAATGATTTGGAGGAAACACTGGCCGAATTTGGTTTGGCTGACCGAGAGGGGCGGGTTTTTCAGCCACATTTGACTTTGGCTCGGGTCAGGGATTTTTTTTCTATTGAAGACCGTCAGCGGTTTGAACAGTGGCGTCCGGATATTCCAGCTATAGGAGAGGAATTAAAATTATTTGTTAGCGAGTTAACGCCGCATGGCCCGGAGCACGATCAAATGGCGGTTTTTTCTTTACAATCTAATGAAGAATAATCTAACGCTCCTCGGTACCAATATTTCTTTGGCTTTGACTAAAGATTTTGATCAGCGGATAGCTGAATTATTAAACGGTAATGGGTGTCAGCAGATCGTTACTATTAATCCGGAGTTTTTAGTTCAAGCCTACAATGATCCGGCCTACCGTTTAATTTTAAATCAAGCTGAGGCAGCTACTATTGACGGTTTTGGCTTGATTTTTATGTCATTTCTAACCGGCCAATATGGTCAAGGTATTAGACGGATTACTGGCGTGGAACTTACTGAGCGCTTATTGGCCCGGGCCCAAGCCGACAATTTGCGAGTGGCCATTATCTTGCCTGATAATCCTCTGGCCCGACGTTCTGTTATTAATGAAGCACTGCGGCAGCGCTATCCGCAATTGAGCGTTGTTGTGTATTACGAGCAGGAGTTAGCTATCAGTGATCCAATTGTTGCTGACGTCACTTTTGTCACTTTTGGTAGTCCGCGGCAGGATATCTGGATAGCAGAGGAAAAAATGCGACATTTAATTAAAGCTAAAGTCGCGGTCGGCGTAGGGGGGACGTTTGATTTTATTTCTGGTAAGATACAGAGAGCGCCGAGTTGGCTGCGGGGTTTAGGTTTAGAGTGGCTGTGGCGTCTATTTTTGCAGCCCAAACGCTGGAGGCGCATAATTAACGCGGTCATCGTTTTCCCCTGGTTAGTATTTTCTGTTAGAAGCAAGCAGTAAGAAGTAAGGAGTACGGGTAAGCTTTAGATTATATACCGCATCACGGCGGGTTGTGGGCTCTCTCTTTCTTCTTTCTACTTACTTCTTACTACTTTAATTCGATCTCTTCTCTCCAAAATTCAAACTTCATGAAAAAAATAGTTACCCGCTTCGCCCCCTCACCTACCGGCTATTTACATCTGGGCGGTTTACGTACAGCTTTGTACGCCTATTTATGGGCTAAGAAAAATAACGGACAGTTTATTCTCAGGATTGAGGATACTGATCAGAAAAGGCGGGTAGAGGATGCGGAACAAAAATTAATGGCTGTTTTAGCTTCTTTAGGTATTAAACACGATCAGTTTTACCGTCAGTCTGACCGCTTAGAGCTTTATCATCAGACAGCTGACAAGTTGTTGGCTTCGGGCCACGCCTATCGCTGCTATTGTCGTCAGGAGCGCTTAGATGAGCTGCGTGCCCGCCAATCAGCCAATCATCAGGTGCCCCGTTATGATGGGCATTGCCGCGGTTTGCTGCCAGCGGAAATTGCCAGTCATCAGAACGAGTCTTTTACCATCCGCTTCAAGATTCCCGAGAACCGCACTATTCATGTACGTGATTGGATCCGAGGAACCATTATTGTGGAGTCTAAAGATCTGGATGATTTTATATTAGTCAAATCAGATGGCTGGCCAACCTATCATTTGGCTTTGGTGGTTGACGATTCTGCCATGGGTATTACTCATGTTATTCGGGGAGATGAGTGGTTGCCCTCGTTGCCTAAACACCAGTTAATCTATGAGGCTTTAGGTTTAGAGCTACCGGTATTTATCCATCTGCCGCTGTTACTTAACCCCGATAAATCCAAATTGTCTAAGCGTCAGGGTGACGTGGCTGTAGAAGACTACTTAGCTAAGGGATATTTACCTTCAGCCTTGATTAACTATGTAGCCTTATTGGGCTGGCATCCGTCCAATGACCGCGAAGAATTTACCCTGGATGAATTAATTCAAGAATTTGATCTTGATCATTTGCAGAAGTCCGGCGCGGTCTTTGATAAGGAAAAGTTAAATTGGTATAACGCCAGATATATTAAGAAATACGTGGCTGAGCAAGCTGAACAGTACCGAGAAATTTTAACTTTTGTCAGGGAACATGTTTTGCCGGGAGTTGACGAGGCTCTAGTGGAGAGAATTGTTCAGACTTATTCTTTCCGTCTGAATAATTTAGTTAGTCTTAAAGATTTAACCACCTATATTTTTACCTTGCCTGATTATCAAGTCTCATTGCTGGTGTTTAAGAAAAGCACGCCCGAATTATCGCTTCAGGGTTTACAGGTAATGATTAAATATTTGCAGGAGTTAAATTGGCCGACAGATTATAGTCAACTATTTGACCAGCTGGATAAAGGTATGAAACAAATAGTGACGGAGTCGAATCTAAACTTCGGTGATGTTCTCTGGCCGACTAGGGTAGCTTTGTCAGGAGTGGAGCAGAGTCCGTCGCCGGCGGAATTAGCTGTGGTTTTAGGTCAAGAAGAAACCTTGAGGCGTTTACAGTCGGCTAGTAAAAAGTTGCAAACTATGGTATAATAGGATGGTGATAATAGATTGATGAAAACAAAAATAAAACCCCTAAGATTTGCCAGTCGCTTACCCTGCGCTTTGTTGGCGCTGGTGGTTTTTTTTATGCTTAATCCCTGGGTACAGGCGGCGACAGTGCCATCCCTGGATAATGCCGCTGACCAGGAGATCTGGCAGCTGAACCAGCAGATAAACGAGAAAAAGAAAGCGATTGAGGAACTACAGCGTCAGGCCGAGGTTTACAAAAAGACCCTAGCCCAGAAACAGCAGAAAATTTCTACTCTGACCAATCAATTAAGCCAGATTAACTCCACCATCGGTCGTGTTAGTTTAGAGATAGAATCTCTGGAGTTGCAGATTGATGAAGTTAATTTACGTTTGGAGTCAACTAAATTAAAAATTTCAGCCAAAGAACGCGAGATCCTAGAGCAAAAAAATCGCATGGGAGATATTATTCGGGTTCTTGACGACCGCTATGAAAATAATGGTTTAGTGCTGGTGTTGGCGACTAGTGATAGTTTGGGTGATTATATGGATAGCTTGCAAACATTGCAAAATTTGGAGCGCGATCTATATGATAATCTGGACCAAATGAATAATTTGAAAATTGCTTTAGTTTCCGATCAAAATCAATTGGCTGATAATAGAAGCAATTTAAATACGCTGATAGAAAACCTGGGTGGCAAGAAAGATCAGTTGCAGTCACAACAGGAAGTGAAAAGTACGCTCATCCGGAGTACCAAAGGTGAAGAATCCAAATATCAGAAACTTTTGGCTCAAGCCAAGGCGGAGGCGGCCCAAATTGATAGCGATATAACCAATTTGGAAAAAGTTGCCCGCGAGAAACTACAGAGGCAGGTGACCAAAGGTAATGTTTTGGGTTCGGGTGAGACATTTTCCTGGCCAGTATTGTCGCAGGTTGTAACCTCTTATTTTCACGATCCTGACTATCCCTTCCGTAATGTTTTCGAGCATCCCGGTGTTGATATTCGAGCTAAACAAGGCACAGAAGTCAGGGCTGCGAAATCCGGCTATGTGGCCAAAGCTAAGAATGCCGGTATGGGCTATAGCTACGTTATTTTGGTTCATGATAATCAGATTTCTACTGTTTACGGTCATTTAAGTAAGATTTTAGTAACTGATGATAATTTCGTGAATCAAGGACAGATTATTGGTTATTCTGGCGGTACCCCGGGAACTGCTGGGGCTGGACCATTTGTCACCGGACCGCATCTGCATTTTGAAGTTAGATTGAATGGTATTCCGGTTGACCCGCTCAATTATTTGCCCTAGATATTCATGTCCGTTGGTAGTTGACATCAGGCAGCATGAAAATTATTGCTCGATCATTATTACTTTGTTTGGCCCTGATCGGGCTGTTTAGTTATATCACCACCAACCGGGCGCAGAAAATTTTAGCTAACGTTGACGTGCCTTCAGACACGCAGTTTCAAAAGTTGCAGTATTGTTTGTCTACTAGTGACTGTAAAATTGTTCGCTGGAAAGACTGCAATAAATGCGGCTATGCCCGGGCAGTCAATCTGCGTTGGGCCAACTATTTCTATGATAACGCCGATTATTATCAGTATCCTATTGGTTTTAATACTTTTTACTGTCAGGCTCTGGAAAATATGGCTACGACCACCAAACTTACCCTTAAGAATTTTTCTATCGGCTGCGAGGATCAAGTGCAACCAGAACAGGTAATTGGCAGCGGCTGTGATCAGTTAATCAAGCAATGTTACGCTGTCTGTAAAGATGTGTTGGGTCGGACTCACAAATGTACTTTTGATTCATATATGCAACGTCTAATTGATGCCTATTTACCGCAAATAACTCAGGTTAAAGATGAACAATAAGGGCAGGAGCTTACATTTTATTTTATTGCTGCTATTTTATTTTTTTGCTTTATTGCCGGTTGTTTTATTTTTGATCAATATGCCGCAGCCTAATGCCCTAGTCCAGCAGCTGCCTAATGCCAATTCAACTAACAATTGGAATAACCGGGAACAAATACTTAATATTTATAGTCAGTGGCAGTATCAGCAAGATGCCTATCTCTTATACTTTGTGATTTACCTGGTGGTTGTCAGTTTGTTGGTGATCGCAGTGTCGCGTCGTATTACCAAACCATTGCGTGATTTAGAGCGGCAGGCGACTGCTATGGCCGAAGGAAATCTCGGGACGGCCATTAAATCACCCCCAGGTAGCTGGTGGTCCTGGCGGGAAGCTAATAATTTGGCCAAGTCATTGGAAACGGCCCGGCTCAAAATTTTACACTCTTATCAAGAATTAGAGTCACAGGTGGCGGAACGTACCTGGGATCTTCAAGTGAAAGTTCACCAACTGAGTCAGGCGGAACAGAAAATTCAGGCGACGAATAAAGCTTTGGCTGATGCCCTGGCTCTGAATGAGCGACAACGAGTTATGTTGCAGGATATTTTAGATAATATGCCGGTCGGCGTACTAATTACCCGCGCCGTTAATGGTGATCCGGAATTCATTAACCATCACGCCAGGCAATTGTTAGATTTTCGGGCCAGCGGTAGCGACTATAGTAGCCGCTACCAAATCTATCAGTCGGATAGGTCCACTTTGTACTCGGCTGGAGAAATTCCTGTTAATGCCAGCTTTTCCGTTCATCGGGGTATATATAAGGACGATCTGTTTGCCCGCCGTCCTGACGGTAGTTTTATGCAGCTATATGCTCAATCAACAGTAATTTACGACAAGGTTGGTCAGGTGGAATTAGCCATAATGATTTTTGATGATATCACAGCTCGCAAGGAGATTGAACGCCAGAAGTCAGAATTTGTTTCAGTGGCATCTCATCAGCTACGGACACCGCTATCAGGAATCAAATGGTTTGCCGAACTTCTTTTAGATAAACGGGTGGGTAAATTGACCGACAAGCAGCGTTCTTTTGCTGATAATATTTTACAGTCGACCCAAAGGTTGATTGTTTTAGTTAATGATTTATTAAATGTCTCCCGCATTGAGTCGCAGCGGGTCGGTATCAGTCCTGAGCCCCTAGATCTCCTGGTTTTGCTGAAAAAATTGCGCGAAGAGCTAACGCCTCTTTGGTCCGTCCGGAGGCAGACGATTACTATTACAGCTACGAAGCCGGTACCGTTAATTTCCTTAGATCCCAAGTTTATGGCTGAAGCTTTTACAAATTTGTTATCTAATGCCATAAAATATTCGGCCAACGAGGCGGAAATCAAGCTGGAGCTAGAACTGCGGCCACCGGATGTTATGATTACCGTCAGCGATTTAGGCTTAGGTATTCCGCTGCAGGATCAATCTAAGGTATTTACCAAATTTTTTCGAGCTGATAATGTTGTTAAGAAGGAAACCGAGGGAACCGGCTTGGGATTATATGTAACCAAAAGGATTATTGAGGCTTCTGGCGGTACAATTACTTTTTGGTCTCAAGAAAATCAAGGTACACAATTTATTATTACTTTGCCCTTGGCCGGCAGCCCACAAATTAGTGGCGAGAAAAGGTTAATTTAATTTATGCTGACAAAATCAATTAAAGTTCTAGTGGTCGAGGATGACCCTTTCTTGTCCAAGGTTTATCAAAGTTCCTTTTCTGCCTCGGGTTATGTTATGGATTACGCCCATGACGGCCACGAAGCTTTGGAGCATATGCGGACATTCCGTCCGGACATTGTCTTGCTGGATTTAGTCATGCCCCGCCAGGATGGTTTCGAGGTTTTAGAATTGATGCAGCAAGATGTGTCCTTGGCTGGAATTAAGGTTGTGGTTCTAACTAACCTTGGTCAGCCCGAGGATAAGGCTAAATGTTTGAGTCTAGGAGCTGTCGATTATTTAGTGAAAACTGATATTGCCATTATGGATTTAGTGGCCAAAGTTAAAGAATATGTTGGTTGATCATCTGCCATCACATGAATTACGAGAGCTTCTGGAAAAGCCCGGTTTTTTAACACCCGAGGAATTTACTGCAGCCGTTAGTGAAGCTCAACATAGCGGTAAATCATTGCCGACCATAATTCTGGAGAAAAGTTATTTAACTACTGTTGAATTGACCCGCTTGGCGGCTGATCATTTTCATCTGCCCTTTTTTGACTTGAGCCGCTTAAATATTCCGGCTGAAGTTATTAGGCAAATCCCTGAATTAGTAGCGCGGGAACATCTGGCGGTGGCAATAGCCAGCGATGCGGCCGGTTTACGGGTAGCCCTGGTCGATCCACTGGATGCTAAAGCGATTGCAGCTATTAAGAAAGCCACGGATTTGCCGGTGGTTATTGGCACTGCTACTGAAGAGGACATATTGGCTGCTTTTGGCAATTACCCACATCAGCATTTAGACAATATCAAGTCGCTGGCTTTAGCGGCAGCCAAAGATAGTGGTGATGGCAATCATATAACTGATGCTGTGATTGAGCTTTTTGCTGGTTTGATCAGTTTTGCCGCGGTGAATCATACTTCAGATATTCATTTAGAGCCCTATGAAGACCGCTATTTGGTGCGTTATCGGGTTGATGGAGTCTTGCATCACGTGATTGATTTGCCCCAGACTATCGGTCAATTGCTGATCAACCGTATTAAGGTGCTGGCGAAAATGAAATTGGACAGAAAAAATGCTGCTCAGGACGGCAAATTCCGATTTGGACCCGAGTCGGAAGTCATTGATATTAGAGCCTCGGTCGCACCTCTGGTAACCGGAGAAAAAGTAGTTATGCGTTTATTGAGTAGCCGTCACCGCTCTCTCAATCTTAGTGATTTGGGGCTATCGGCCCAACAACTGCAGATATTACAGGCTGTTTGTAAGAAGAAACAGGGAATGATTGTGGCTTGTGGGCCCACCGGTTCAGGTAA
Organism: Candidatus Komeilibacteria bacterium; assembly: GCA_043801745.1. GTDB lineage: Bacteria > Patescibacteriota > Patescibacteriia > UBA1558 > 2-01-FULL-52-15 > JAZDLR01. The sequence goes on from JAZDLR010000013.1 coordinate 93,548, forward strand.
AACAGCCACCTTATACGCCCTGTTAAAAATGATGAATTCGGAACAGGTTAATATTGCCAGCATTGAAGATCCGGTTGAATATGATCTAGAGGGCGTTAATCAGTTGCAGGTCAATGAAAGTTTTAACCTGTCCTTTAGTGAGGGGTTAAAAGTTATTTTACGGCAAGATCCGGACATTATTATGATTAGTGATATCCGCGATATTTCCACGGCTCATTTGGCCAACAGTGCGGCTCTGACCGGTCATATTGTGCTGACTAGTTTAGATGGCGCAGATGCCGTGGGTGCCATTATCCGTTTACGTGAGTTGGAATTGGATCCTTTTACATTGGCCACAAGTCTTAATGCTATTATTGGTCAGCGGTTAGTGCGGCGTATTTGTTCCAGCTGTCGCCTCAGTTATGATTTGAATAAAGACGAAGCGGAAATAATTTCCCGCCAGTTCCGCCTTAGTCCTGATCAAGTGCCAAAACATTTGTATCGCGGTAAGGGTTGTGATGTCTGCGGTCAGACCGGCTACCGCGGCCGGATTGGATTATTTGAGATAGTGGAAATCGGGGAGCGGTTAAAACGGTTTATTATTGATAATGCCCCACCGGAAGAAATTATTAAAGCCGCTACGGAGAGCGGCTGGAAATCACTGCATCAAGATGCCTTGATGAAAGTCGCGGCTGGAGTCACTTCTGCCGAGGAAGTCTTCACTGTGCTGCAATGGTAGTTATTTCGCTTTGAAGGTGGCCATGATTATTTGGCCTTTTTTATTTTTTGCCGGCAAGTCCTGAGAAGCAATAAATTTTAAATCACTGTTATCATGATGTAAGACTACGGCGTAACTAGTGCCGGTTTGGAGTTTATCAGCGGTGGCAATAGTTACCTGGGAAATGCTACCTAGGGGATAAAGCTTGCTGAGACCAATAATTTTACCCGGTTGATTATTGTCTAATTGATGAACTACCAAATAACCCGGTAAGGTGGAATAAGCCTTATTGACACTAACCCGGTCATCTTTACCGGAAACACCGCTGACGCTGTCGTTGGGTTTCGCTGTGCAAGCCGCCAGAGAAACTAAACAGGCTAGGGTTAGCAGAATGGAGACTATTTTTTTCATGCAATAATTATAGCATGCCAGGGCGGTAATGATAAGGCAATTGTGGTAAGATGTAGCTGCTTTTATGAAACTTTGGGTCAACCTGAATACCTATAACGAGAAGGAAAATATTGAGCCAATGGCTCAAGCTATTTTAAGCCAACCACTATCTGGTCTAACTTTAGCTATTATTGACGATAATTCTCCCGATGGTACTGGCCATTTGGCCGACAAGTTAGCCTTGAAAGATAGCCGCGTTGTGGTTATTCACCGCGCCAAAAAAGAGGGCATTGGTCCAGCTTATCGGCAAGGCTTAGCGCGTGGTCTGGCTGAAGGCAATGACTATTTTATCCAGATTGATTGTGATTTTTCGCATGATCCTAATGATTTGTCCCGAATGGTTGCGCTGCTGCAGGAGTCAGCAGATTTGGTTATTGGTTCCCGTTATATAGCTGGCGGCCGGGTTAGGGGTGTTCCGGCTTACCGACAGTGGATTAGTCATTTAGGTAACTGGTATATTGAACAGAAATTGCATCTGCCCATTGCCGATGTTACCGCGGGATTTGTGGGTTTCCGGCGGCCAGCTCTGGAGTGCCTCGATATTGATACGATTGGCTCCCAGGGTTACGCCTGGCAAATTGAAACTAAAGTGCGGGCCGTACGGCTAGGATTACGAATTAAGGAATTACCCATTGTTTTTCGCGAGCGTAGAGCTGACAAGTCGAAATTTACTTGGTCCATAGCCAGCGAATGTTTACGAGTAGTTGATAATTTAGCTCGAGGTTAAATATATGATAGCGTCAAAATTAAAAAAGTATTGGCCTGAGATAGTAGTTTTTGCCCTTATAATCGCTTTACTTTTTTGGCGGCTGGATTCGCCCGGAATGGTAGGCGATGAAGCAACCTATTCAGTCAGGGCCTGGCGCTGGGTTGATTTTCTTTTTTCTCCTTATCAGACAACTCCCTGGCAATGGTTTAATCCTTTACCCTCTTGGGTCTTTCTTTCCTTTCACGATGCACCGCCGCTGGCTTTCTGGTTGCAGCATGCTGTTTTCCAGATAATTGGTCCGTCGACCTGGGCAGCTCGCTTTCCAGGCGTTCTAGCTGGTATTCTGTCGGTGGCGGCAATATATGCTTCTTTGAAAATTATTTTTAATCGCCGGGTTGCCTTTTTAGGCCTGATCTTATTAGCTTGCTTGACGCCCTTTTATTGGATCCAGCGTTCGGCTCTGCTGGAGCCGACAATGATTGGTTGGTTGCTAACAGCTATGTATTGTTTCTTCTTGGCCCGGAAGCAGGAATGGTGGTACTTGGCAGCTGGCGGTTTTTTTGGCTTGGCTTTGCTAACAAAATATACGGCGCTTTTTGTCATCCCAGCTTGGCTGCTAGTTATTGTTTGGAAACGTAGACAGGCTTTAGCTTCCTTAAAATTGTGGTGTGGCGTTGGACTGGTTCTGATAATGCAATATCCTGTGGTTGTCTACAATATTTTAATGTACCGCAGCCGCGGGCATGCTGATGTTCAGATAGCTGCCCTCTTGGGTCAAAGTAATCGCGATTGGCCGATTTTAACCACCCACGTTAATGTCAACCTAATTCAGTCAGTAGTGACTTTGGGGCGGAATATATTAGATCTTTATTCCTGGCCGATAGTTATCTTAGTTGTCGTGGCTGGTATTACAGTGATTGTTCGGAAAAAATATCGCTCTGAGTCGGAATATTGGCTGCTGGTAACAGCCCTGCTACTATGTTGGGTAATCTTTATGGCCTTAACCCGGCCGAACCAGAGTTTTATTTCAACGGGATATTTTTTTGTTCCTTTCATTGTCGCTCCGGTAGTGATTGATATCCTTAAGCGGCGACTTATTTTTTTATTGCTGGGTATATTAGTTGTTTCTTACTCGCTGTTATATTCAATTCAAACCAATTATCTTCCGGTGCGGTGGGGGAGTGAGAAAGTAACTTATTCTTCCTTTGCCGGCAGGGCTTATGGTTTATTAGCAGTTGAAAAATATTTTGCAGGTTTATTAGAAGGTAAGGATTCTGGTATTATCTTTAATGATGACTATTATCAACACTTTGATCCGGAGATGGCCCAAAAGAAGATTTTTGATTTTGCTAAAGCTCAGCTGGCTTCAGATAAAGAGACTTTTTCTGATATTATTGTTTATGACCAAAGGATAAACTGGTTTGCTGAAATTTGGTATTTTAAGAGATTTTTTTATTTTCAGCGTTTTCCGGTTATGAGTAGTAGGGATTTATATCAACTACTTGAAAATTCACCGGAAAATTATTCGGCTGCCGCAGCGGGCAAAAAGTTTTATTATTTTCAAATTGTTGATCCGAATTTGCTGGATGAAGCTGCCAGCCAGGACCCAATAAATCCTCAACTAGAAAAAATATTAACAACCAGCGCGACCGAGCAAATGTTGGAGAATCAGGGAGCTACCAGCTTTAAATTATACATTGGCCGGTTGCCCTAAGTGGCCAAAATTAGCCCTAGTGCAAAAAAGCCCAGAAAATGCTACTATTTCATCATAATTAATCAAATAAAGATTATCCACATATGGCAAAAGGCATGACCAAGTCTCAAATGCTTGAGGCATTAGCCAACAAAACCAGCCACACCAAGAAGGACGTGGCAGCGTTTTTGGATGCTGTAGCTGATCTGGCTTACAGCGAGGTTAAGAAAAGCGGGGAAATTACCATCCCAGGAATTGGTAAATTAGTCAAGAAGCATCGCGCTGCCCGCATGGGTCGCAATCCGGCCACTGGTGCGGAAATCAAGATTCCTGCCAAAACCGTAGTTAAATTCAAGGTTTCTAAGATTGCTAAGGACGCCATTCTCTAGGCTGTAGCCAGTAGGAATTAGGTTCTTAGGTACTCCTTTTCGCAAGAAGAGGAGTATTTGTTTGCGCTGTCAGATCCAAGCATTTAACGGAGTAAAAGAAAAAGGAGCTGGTCAGGCTCCTTGTCGCGTGTCGCGATATTTTACGACCTTTTGGGATTATTCGGAAATCCGTTCAGGATGGTGGTACTGTTCCCACTGTTGACTAAATTCCGGGCAGGTAAGCAGTAGCTCATTGAGACTGCCACTAGCCAGAATCTTGCCCTCTTGGAAGAAATAGATCCGGTCAAAGAGGGGTAGGATGTGCAGCCGGTGAACTGAAGAAATTATGGCTTGCTGCCGGAAGTAGCCGAAAATGTTCCGGTAAATTGCCATCTCAGTTTCCGTGTCCTGACTGCTCGTCGGCTCGTCAAGTAGTAGCACATCCTTATCATCGCAAGCTAGTAAGCCGCGTGACAGGGCTAGCCGCTGTTGCTGGCCACCGCTTAGGTTGACTCCTTTTTCTTTGATAGAGGATTGGAGTCCATGCGGTAGAGTATTGACGACCGCACTGAAGCAAGCCATATCCGTAAAACGCCGCACTGTTTCCGGGTCGTGTTCGGCGCCCAGAGTAATATTCTCCCCAATGGTAGTGGCAAAAATTTCCGGATCTTGCGGCACCAACGCAATAGCACGGCTGATACCAGCAAAACCCTCGGGTACTTGTCGGCCGTCAACCAGTAGATCCAGCTGTTGCGGATGATAGAGATCCCTCATCAACTTGAGCAAAGTTGTTTTACCGCTGCCGCTGCGACCGACAAAAGCTATACGCTCGCCGCGATTCAGCTCAAGAGAGATATCGTTCAGGCTTGGTTCTTGGTCGTTGTTCTGCTGGTAGAAAAAGGTCAGCCCGGTAATCTGCAGAGTGCGCCAGTCTGGGGGCAGAACGTGATTAGCAAAGCTTTCGGCTATGAAGTCACGAGATAATTCCTCGGCATTCATAATCTTGGCCCGCCGGATAATAATGTCCCCATACATGCTGGTGAAGCGGAAAAACACATCATTGATGTTGCGCAGGTAGGCGTAGAGCAGTCCCAGGGGAACTACCAGTTCGCCGGGCTTACTACCCAGATGTTGCCAGAGGTAAACCAGGAGCACGACCACCGTCATGGTGGTGCAGCAGATATTGGTCAAAAACCATTTCCACTCGTTGTACTGATTGTTCAGCCGCTGCAGATCGTAGGGCTGATCAATTTTGCCGACAATGGCTCGGTAAACCAGACGTTCCACACGGAGGATGATGACCGTCGAGATGTTACTGATGGCATCAAACACGTTGGCGGAGATCTGGTTTTCTGCCCGGTTAAGCTCCTTATACTGATGGATTAATATCCGGTCAAAGCGTATGGTAATCCAGGCGCTGACCAGTATCATAGTCAGTACAATCAGAGCGGCGGGGCGGCTGAAATAGATCAGCACCAGGTAACTACCGAACAGACGGACCAGAGCGTAGATGATCTCAAAAGAGTACTGGGAAAAGGCGTATAGTGCCCCGGTACCCTTTTCAATCTTGTCAAAAACATCACCGGAGTGGTGTTCGGTATGCCACTCCATAGGCAGTGTCATGACACCTCGCAGTAAGTACTTGCGGTAGTTGGCGCGGCAGAGAAAAGCGTTGTTTTCTTCCATGACGCGCGCTGGTCCGTGTAAAGACCAGGTCAGAAATGGCTCCAGCAGCATCAGGCCAAGAAAGCCCACTAGCAGTTTAAAGCTGCCGGCCATCACGCCCTGACGCAGGACAATGTCCATAATCTTAGCCCAGATAAATGGCGGGATGATGAGCTCCATGATTCCCACTGCCAGAAACATGGTCCAGAACAGCACTACGGTCTTACGGTTTTGAGAATAGTGCCACATCCTGCCAAACAGATAAGGCAGGGGGTTATTGCTTACCGTAACTTTCTGTGTGTTGAAAAACACCATACACCTCCGTGGTTGTCAGAATATGTTTAGGAACGATTAGACCAGAATCAAAAACACCTTGGCCGGTCTGACCAAGGTGTTCTTCAATTAAGTTAGATATTACTCAAAATACGAAAAAAAACTTGGTCAAATAAGCCAGAGCCGGCTTCATCAAGCCGGTAAAGGAAACAATTAAACTGTGATTAAAAATAATCATGTTGATATTTGTAACACGTAATAAATTTTGTGTCAAGAATATTGTTCCAACTGCGGTTGCATTCAACTTATTTTAGGGGATGAAATTTTTTATGTGTTTGCTGGGCATAGCGGTCTGAGGCATGAACATAACGGGTGGTCGTATCTAACGATTCATGGCCGAGCAAGATTTGAATAGCCGCTGGATTAGCACCGGATTCCGCTAAGTAAGTAGCAAAGCCATGGCGCAAGGAATGAGCGCTGGTAGGAACATTAATTCCCAAAAGCTCGCGGTAGCGCTTAATCGTCATTTGTAAATAGTTGGTTGAAACCTTGGCGTCTTTATCTTTGGCGTTTTGACCGCGGTAGGGGATAAATAAATGCTTATTATCATCCAAGCGTAGATTAAGATAATTGTCTAAATGTTTACGAGCGCGTTCAGTTAAGTAGACAAAGCGCTCTTTTTTGCCTTTCCCGCGAATGAAAATTTTACCAGTATTATCAATTTGCGCTCTGGTTAAATTCAATAATTCAGATATACGCATACCGGTGGAAAATAGCATTTCCAACATTGTCCGATTACGGGCAGCAATTAATTTATCTTTCTCGTAAGTAGTGGGCGCCTCAATTAATTTAATTAAAAGTTCTAGCTCAGCTACCTTGGCATGTTTCTTTTCGGTTTTGGTCAATTTAACCGCTTCGGGTGCTATCGGTACAACATTGTCAAATTCAATTAAGTATTTTAAATATGAGCGGAGAACCGACAGCATGCGATTGACTGAATAGGAACTTAATTTGTTTTTTCGGTTGGTATCCTGTTTTTTGACAGTAGATCGATCGGAAGAGAGGAGGTAAGCTTTATAGAGCTCAATGGTCTTCTTAGTAATCTTGGCAAATGGCAGCTTAACATCATCGCGTAAAAAATTATCAAACACAATTAAATCGCGTTCGTAATTATAGATTGTTTCATGAGAAAAATTATTGACTCTCAAGTAGAGAAGGAATTCATAAAATTCCGGCAGAGCGACAGCCTTAAGTAGTGAGCTAGATATATTTTGTTTTTGTGAATAGTCCATATGCTTGTAGAAGCACCGGGTTAAATGTGTCGTTCCTCGGCCAACATTTTGCCGTGATTACAGGCACGACATAAAACCCTTAAGTTATCTTTGGTGTTTCCGCCCCCACTTACTACGGGTATGATATGGTCAATTACTAATAGATCAGTATCCTTGGCTGTAACCCCACAAATAATACATCTGAAATTATCTCTTCTGAAAACCTCATAACGCATTTTTAGACTGATTCCGCATCTGAGATCGGCAGATGTAATATTTTTTTTAACACTATCAAAATTTCGGCGACCCTTCTTAATGGCTAAAGTGTAGGTCTGGCTTCGAGAGCGGAGGAGTCCCTGTACTTTTAATCTTCTTTGAATTGAGCGAGGCGTGATTCGTATTCCCGTTGATTGGAAAATTTCGTCAGCGATTTCTATAGAGGAAAGTAATTTATTCAAATATAAATCTGCTACGATTTTATCGAAGGTGGTTTGGAGGAGCGTGCCTATGTCGCGCATTTTATTGGTTCCGCCAGCCATAATGTCTGTGTATAACTTAACTGAGTGTAAGGGATATTATACTCAATTATAGATTATTTCAATAATGCCGTCAAATCGACTATTTTATTCAAGTCGCGCCATTACCCTATCAGTGTTCAAATTATTACTTTTAAACCATCTAATATGCTGATTCTCCGTTTTGACCTCGCCGGTCCTCTCAATCTAATTTATCTAATCAAATTAAACCTCTGTTTTCTCATTTTAAGGTATCTAAGTACCTTCCCCAATAGTTTTGGATTAGTCTCTTTTTTGGTTCTGGGTCATAGATGACCCGGAAGGTATAATAATCAGGTTTTAATCAGGCAGTGGCTTAATGGCTGTGATTAATAGCTTAGTCAGTCGATCTACCTCTTCGCTGATGGTTTATCTGCCTTAGCGTCGTAAAATATTTATTAGTATTTATAATTAAAAAAACGCCGCGATGTTTTGCGGCGTCCGACCTGGCAACGATGTTGCCGCTGTAATCAGCTAATAGGTCCCGGGGTTGTCGGGGAACTGCCAGGGTAACTATTGCTGTACGGACTATGAAGTCTATGCTTGGTAAGCCATTCAGCCAGCGGCAGATTTTCTGCGTTCCCCTCCTCCTCTACTCGGAAGTCGCTATCCTGATGGTGCGGGAAGATCACAAAGAGCTCTTTCAGAATTTGTCGCCGTGACGACCCGCTCAGTTCCACCGGAATACCCAGGTGCCAGAATATGCATTTGACCATTGGGCTGCCTCCCGTCGGGAAAGAATTACTTAAAGTACACGTGATCGCCAAAACGGAAATCAATGTACTGGATATTAGCAGGTATGACATTTTGGTCAAGTAGTTCTTTGAGTCTCTGAATTTGCGCCGCTATATCCTCTTCGGAAGACAGTAGTAGCTTATAACCGCGGGAAGTGCTGATAGTTATTTGCCGCGCGTCGTCGCTGAGATGAAATTTGGTAATGTTGATAACTGACGGCGGAAAAGACCAGGCGTTAACCACGACAGTGGCCCTTTCTAAATAGGCTGTACCGATCCATTGACTGCGATCAGTCCGCTCATCGGCAATGATTCTCATTGACGGTGTGGTGCTGGCTAAATCACCGGCCTCCTGGCCTCGGTAGTCAAGTTGAATGAATTTTTCCGGTGTTTGCCGCACAAAAGGAATAATCCTCTCAGCTCCAGACACCAGGAGGGAATTAGGAAACCTTTTTTGAATTTTTGGGTTTTTCACCCAGAGGTCAGTAGTCAGTTGTTGCTCCAGGTCGAAGGGCTTAAACAGCCAATAATTATTATTTTTAAAGATCAACCAGCGGCGTTTTTCCAGTATTGGCTGGATCCTTTGATCTAGCTGATCACGCGGTATGTCGGGCAGACCTTCAACGGTGATATTTTTAAGAGCTAGCCAGGGTATTTGAAAAATGCTTTGGCCAATAACCAAAGCGGCAATAATAATCAGAATTAATATTAAGCGCGACATGGCCCTTTGAGCCGGCGGTTCGCGGTAATAGTCATAAACCTGGCGCCGCCGCGGCTCAGCCGCAACATGACTGGAGTCTAAGCGGTAAAATCTGTTATTGGGTGCCTGAGGTCGCTTTTTCAAGAACATATAATTCGCGGCAGTAAAGGACTAATTCTGGAGACAATCTCATAGTTTATGGTGTGTGATCTGGCGGCTAATTCATCGGCTGTCACGGTTTCTGATCCGTCGCGTCCGATAAGAGTTACCAGCTGACGTGGCTTAATGTGGTGTTTCTGTGGTAAGGCTACCATTATAACGTTCATGCAAATGCGGCCAACAACCGGATAACGCCGTCCCGCTATCAAGACTTCGGCGTTATTGGATAGTCGCCGGTCATAACCGTCATAGTAACCCACCGGTAGGGTCGCAATGTAGCCGTTACTTTTTACTCGGTAACTCTGGGCATAACCAACAGTGTCCCCGGGTTTAACCGGCTTTATTTGTAGCACGCGGGTTTTCCAGGATAGAATCGGCTTTAGCACTCCCCTATTTTGGCCAGTAATAAAGGGTGATAAGCCGTACAAACCTATTCCTAGGCGCATTCCCTGAACCTGGTAAGCTGGGTCACGTAAGACCGCAGCTGTGCAGGCAATATGATTAAAGGGTGAAGTGATTCTGTTTTTTTGCAGCTGTCGGCAGATTTGTGAGAAACGTTGAAATTGTTGGTGCGTAAAAGTCTGTTGGTGGTTTTCGCTGTCGGCAAAGTGGCTAAAAATACCTTGGACGGCTAAATTTTTCAGTTGATAAATTTTTTTTATTTCTGTGAACGCTTGCCGGTAGTTAATTCCCAGACGATTAGTGCCGACATCCACCTTGATTTGGACTTTGACTTTGACTCCCAGACGATTTAAACGCTGGGCCGTGGCCAAACTTACCACCAGCAGGATGATATTAGCTCTAGCGGCACGCCGTAAGTCGTCGGTTTCGTCAGAATAGTAGCCAAGGACCATAATTGGTTTGTTAGTCTGTCGGCGCAAGGCCAGACTTTCGGCTAATTCAAAAACGGCAAAGCCATCAACTGCTTGATTATTTTTTAGCAAGGAAACTATTTCCTTTTGTCCGTGGCCGTAGGCATTGCCCTTGACTACAGCGAATAATTTAGTAGGCGGCCGCAGCAGTTGGCGGAAATAGTCAACATTATGGTGAAGGTTGGAACGTGAAATCTCGAGCCAGCTGGTATTCATATTAGAAGTAAGAAGTTGGGAGTTAGAAGAATGGGGCTGTAAGCTTCTGGTGATGCTTTTACTTCTTGCTCCTATTTAATCACTTTCTTTCCGACAAAGGGCTGCAATACTTCAGGTACAGCAATTGATCCGTCAGCCTGCTGATAGTTTTCTAAGATAGCAATTAAAATCCGTGGTGAGGCGATAACAGTATTATTAAGCGCAAAAGGATGAATATTATTACCTTTGCCGTCTTTGTAACGAAGATTCAGGCGACGGCTTTGCCAATCAGTGAAAAGTGATAGTGAATGAGTTTCGCCGTAAGCATTGCGGCTCGGCATCCAGGTTTCAATGTCATACATTTTATATTTTCCCGCGCCCATATCACCGGTGCAAATATGCAGCAGACGGTGAGGTAATCCCAATTCTTGTAATAATTCAACAGAATAGCTTAACATTTCTGCCCAATATTTTTCTGCTTCATGGAAATCCGCTTCACAGATGACGACCTGCTCAACTTTTAAAAATTCATGAACGCGATATAGGCCCTTGGTATCCTTACCGTAGCTGCCGGCTTCGCGGCGGAAACATTGAGAAACTCCCACATATTTTAACGGCAAGTCCTTCTTGGCTATTATCTCGTCCGCTCTGTAAGCTAAGAGCGATGGTTCGCTTGTTCCGGTTAAATAGCGGATATCGTTGCTATTAGTTTCCTGAGTTGAATATATTTCTTCCTTACCGAAAGGAAAATATCCGGCTCCGACCAGTGGCATTTCTTTAACTATGCTGGGAGGAATCATGACGGTAAATCCGGCATGGGCCATTTTCTGCAATGCCAGGGTTACGATACCCCAATGCATCAAAGCTAATTCATTCTTCAGATAATAACCGCGGAAACCGGCAACTTTCACTCCCCTATCAAAGTCTAGGAGGTCATGAGCCAGACCTAATTCAATATGATCTTTGATGGGAAAATCAAAATTTTTAACTTCGCCGTTTTTTTGAATTTCTTTGTTGGCTGCTTCGTCGGGTCCAATAGGAGTATCTTCAGAGTAAACATTAGGTACTTGCAGCATTAATTGGTTGTATTCCTGGTCTATTTGGTCAAAGCGTTGCTGCAGAACGTCAAGCTTGGATTTAATCTTTTTGCCTAATTCGATCAACTCCTGGTCAGGCTTACCTTTTTGTCCGCTGATAGTAAAAGCGTTGGCTTTCTTTTCCTGATTCAAATTTTCTATTTGCTTGAGTACGTCACTACGTTGTTCGTGTAAAGTTAATAGCCGGTCAAGATCAACCTTGATGTTTTTGTTTTTGATGGCGAGTAAGACCTGCTCTTTATTCGCCTGAATAAATTTAATATCTAACATTGAAGTTATTTAATTTCTATAGAAATAATTTTGTCACCCTGTTGAATTTTGTTAACTACGTCTTGTCCGGCTGCGACTTGACCAAAAATTGTGTGCTTATCGTTGAGCCAGGGAGTGGCTACATGGGTGATAAAAAATTGTGAGCCATTGGTGTTAGGACCGGAATTGGCCATAGCCAGTACTCCCGTCTTATCAAAACGCCAGGCTGGAACAAATTCGTCTTCAAAGGTATAACCCGGTCCTCCGGTACCGGCAATGGGCAAATTTTTGGGATTATTAGTGGGGTCATAAACGAAATCTTTTCCGACTACTCCCTTGGCTTGCGGATCGCCAGTTTGAATCATAAAGTCAGCAATGACGCGATGGAAATATATTCCCTCGTAAAATTTAGCGTTAACCAGTTTAATAAAATTGGCAACAGCCTTGGGAGCTTCGTTACCGTAAAGTTCAACTGTAATATCGCCCTTGGTCGTAGTAATTATTGCAGTATTAGTCATAGTTGGTTGGGAATAATTTTTAGTCTGGTTGTCGTTATTGC
>JAZDLR010000016.1:0-156579 GCA_043801745.1 Candidatus Komeilibacteria bacterium
ACGAAATTCGGAAGCGAAAAAGGAAAAGTTCAAAAACCCGCCCGCATTCCTCCCCAGACCCCTCCTGCGGGCGGGAAGAAAGCCGAGGCGGGGCAATTCCATTCCCCCAGAAAAATAGTTTGCCCCGCCGAGTCCAAATTAGTTTTCAGGATTTTCGTTAAAAAATGTTCGAACTTCGTCCAAAAAACACCGCCAAAAATCACAGTTAATGGAATCCGTGTTAGTAACACAAAAACAACCGCCAGCATCAACTCGCTTGAACATATTCCTAGTTTGTCTCTTACTGGGAAGCCTTTCCATGTTTACTGCAGAAGTTCTTTCTGGCGCTTCACAAACTTGGTTCATTAGTTTTTGGGGTCTTTTTATTACCTTCCCTCTTTACCTAGCTCAAGTCTTATTTTTTTGGTGGCTAGCATTGCGGCTAAAAAAAACAACCTTATCTCAACTATATGTATTTGGAGTTATTTTCGGGCTCTATGAGTCCTGGATCACCAAAGTATTGTGGTCCGGTTATTTCGACCTTGGTCACTCCTTGGCGGGTACCTTCTTAGGTGTAAGCATAGCCGAGTTTCCGGTTCTGGTTTTTTTCTGGCACCCATTGTTATCTTTCATGGCACCACTACTACTGTTTGAGCTGTTAAGTGGTCACATTATAATGAGCCATGAGAAAATTTTCAAAAAATCTATTAGAAAAACCAGCCTGATTATTATATTTCTTATTTGTATCAGTACCTATATTGCCTATGGCAACAGATTTAATCTACTTTCGGCTAATTTTTCTGTCCTTGGTAGCCTGCTACTTATTTGGTTTTTGTCTCGAGGAATAACGAAAGTGAATCTGAAAATTTTTGACTTTCGCAGAGGTCGCTTTTTGATAATTACCTCATATCTTTTGGTTCAATATGTTGGCTCATTCATTTTATTGCGACAAGAATATATCCCGCGCACTATACTGCCTTACATTTCTATATTAGCATTCTACTTTATGTCTATTTTGCTTCTTGCTAAATCTAAGAAAAGCGACTTAGGATTTATATCTGCCAACGAAAATCACTATTCCGGCAAAGACTTAGTTATATTTTCGTTCATATTACTGGCAGCCGTGAATGCAGCTTGCCTTATGTCTAATATCAGTGCCATACTGTTTATTGCCAGTTATCTGGTATTTATGGCAATCGGTACGGCACTATTTTTCACCACAGTATATAAGATACTGCGACAGAATTTCAGTCAGGGGCAGGAATAGCCTAAGACCCACTCGCCGTGGTCAGGCAGGATCCCGCCTCCGACAATTAAAAACCTATGCAAAAATCGAAAACAATTTCCAAGAAAGACAGGCCGTATTCTGTTATGCCGTACCAAAAAGACTGGCCGAAACAATATAACCACGAAGAGAAAATTATCAACCGTGTATTTGGTGAATTAGCTGTCAGCATCGAGCATATTGGCTCTACCTCGGTTGAAGGCATGTGGGCCAAGCCACAAATTGATATTTTAGTTATTGTCAATGACTTAAATACGGTTGATCCCTTGATCCAACTAATGGAATCACAGGGCTATAATTATCAACCGGAATTTTGTAAATTTAATGAACGCTATTTTACCCGCGACGCGCCTTCAGGCGAACGGCTGGTCAGTGTCCATGTCATGCAACCGGATAATCCCGAGGCGCAATCTCATATCTACCTAAGGGAGTATTTAAAGAGCCATCCTGAAGAAAGGGAAATTTATTCGCGGGTTAAAAAGGAAGCTTATGAAAGTGGGGCCGATCGTCTAGAATACCCGCAAAAAAAGCAGAAAGTTTTGACAAAGATATTAGCAGCGGCAAAAAAGTGGTATTACAAACAACCCAAACAATAATTTATGCCCGAACAACCACCGCGACTTCCAGACAATAATATTGAATCAAACATTGAAAGTGTTGTGGTTGTGTTAAAGCCGGGAGCCCAGGAATATTTGCAGCGTCTGGAAGATTTCTGCACTGAATATGGATTAACAATTCAAGACCGCGCAACTATTCAATTTGACGCCGAAAGTATAAAAAAGTTCTACCCTTATGAGCGGCATCAGCAATATCACGATATGCTGACCGACAGCTTGTCTGCTAAACCATTAGAAGCGCTGCTGATCAGCGGACCGCGGGCAGCTGATCTTTTAAATCGATTAAAGGGCCACGTTCGCGGCATTCTGCACTTACAACCTCCCGCCAATGGAATCCACACCTCTGACTCACCGGAAGAAGCGGACCGCGAATGGCAAGTGCTTAAAGATGCCGCAGTAAAGTAAGAGCTTATTCTGGCCCCGTTGCTACACTAAGCTTACTATTACCAAAATTTGAATAATGGTATATTATTAATGCCAGTAATTAACTTGTTTGAAAAAAACTTATGAAACAAAAAAATTATCAGTATCTTATTCTTATTCTGTCAATCGCCGCCGCTGAATTTGCCGGCGTTATCGGATCGTTCTTTACCTTTCCCAGTATTCCTAGTTGGTATTCTCTGTTAATCAAACCCTCATTTAGCCCTCCTGACTGGCTTTTCGGTCCGGTTTGGATAATTCTTTACGCCTTAATGGGCACAGCCGCCTGGTTAATCTGGAAACAGCAGAAGAAAAGCGGCGTCTGCGAAGCCAATGCTTTCTATGGCTTTCAACTGGCTTTAAATGTCCTCTGGTCCATACTATTCTTTGATGCTCACTTTATCGGCCTGGCTTTGCTAGAAATTGTTGTGTTGTGGCTCATGATACTGACTACCACAATTTTTTTCTTCCGCCTTTCCCGCACTGCCGCCTATCTGATGCTGCCCTATCTGGCTTGGGTAACTTTTGCTGTCGTGCTTAATTACAGTCTCTGGCAATTGAACTAGCTTCTTTCCTCCCGTGTTTTTGCTATAATTTTGTCAAGATCATTAACCTCTCACTATATGCGAAAAATATTCACTATCGCCATAGTTACGTTTTTTTTATTAACCGGCTGTAATATCTTAGCTGACGGCGAAAATAAGGTTGTCGACTTTGAAAAACCTAGTATCAAAGATGAGTTCTGCGGTGCGTACATCAATTTTCAATACTGCAAATGCGCTTTCCACGGACAATACTGCAAAGAAGTCGGTATGTCCAAATCCGAAGCCAATAAGTATGTTCAGGACGAATACGAAAAGTGGCTTAACAACGGCACGCGTCTAACCTTTATAACTGACTGCGAAAAAGCTAATGCCTATTTTAGTGATGATAAATGCCATTATTGCGACGAGGGCTTCACTGCCGTGCCTAAGGAAAAAACCTGCAAACCCAGCAGTGAAGTGCCGAACATTCTTACCGACCTACCCGAGGATCTTTTTAACACCGACTGTACTTTGGTCAAAGATAAGTACGACTCTGACTGGAAAAAATATTCTGACATTGATAATGCCATCCCCGTCACTGAACGCAGTAACGAAGCCCAGCAGGTCGTCGCTTCCTATGACACCATGATTGCTAAAATGGTAGAGCTCTATGAAACTCAGCGCGACTACGATATTGAAGCGCAGCTACAGACTGATCTGACTGAATATAAACAGGCCTTGGTAAAAAACATTCAGACCAATCTACTTAAGGCCTTCTGGCGCTTATCTTATGTTACCTATTCTACCGTCAAGAGTGGTATAACTGCCGGAAAATCTTACAGCAATTTATTAACCGGTGCCGGCAGTGCAGTACAGAGTTTGGCTTCAGCTGGTAAAACCTTCCAAGCTACTATTCCCAATAGTTCTGATCTAGCCATAGATAAATCAACTTATCTCGGTAAGGCAGAATCAGTTGGTGCCAAAACAGCGCTGGAAGCAGTAGAAAGCTTAGGCGACCCCAGTAAAATCGCCCAACGTCTGGCCAAGAGTTCTTTTGACGCTGTCATGCCCTCGGCTAATATCACCAAGGAAGAAGTAGAGATTCTTAAACAACAGCAAATTAATAAAGGTGTCGTGGATCAGGCATTGGCCGACAGTAAGGCCGAAAATTCCGCCCGACAAGCAAAAATCACGCAATTAGAAGCTGACATCAAGGCGGCTGAAGCCAAAATAACCGAATGGGAAGGGAAAGAAAAGGAACGCGTGGCCGATTTAATTATTCAGGATTGCCAAAGGCAAATAAATAAAACTAACTAATATTAACTTAGGGACGAAATGAAAAAATGTATGCCTAAGGGTCAAGGCGGTAACGCCGTTTACGGCCTGGGTTTTATCGGAGCTGCTGTTTACTACCTTAGCACAGCCGCAACATTCGGCGCCGGTGTTATTGGTTTTCTAAAAGCTCTGGTCTGGCCGGCTTTTCTGGTTTATGCGGCCCTGAAATTCTTGGGTCAATAAATAGCAACCACAATCTGTCCAGCTTGACTTCCGATTTTAGCTCTGGTAAAACACCCCAATCTAGTAAGCTCCCTCACCTCAGGAGGCAACGCATGGATAATAAGCATCAAGCTGATCCGCATTGCCTTATCTGCGGCGGTAATGGTCACTACCAGCCAACACCGGAGAGCCCGGAAGTTCCTTGTGAAGAGTGTGATGATTCCATTTTTTTTGATTTCATCAATGACCCATCCCTGCCGGAAAACTATCGTCAGGAAGTTGCCGCTCTACTTGCCCAGATAAGGCAACAGCGAAAAGAACGGTGGGAAAGAGCTCAACAGCAGTCCCAAATCAACCCCTCGCCGAGTTAATGTAACGCGGCGGGGGGTTTGTGCTATACTCAACCCATGAAATACCTAATTATTGTTATTGTCGTTATTATATTGGCCGCTGGCGGAGTAGCCGGCTGGTATTATTATCGGCCACAACAACCCAGTCCAGTCGTACTACCCCCGACCGGACAACAAGTATATACTAATTCGTCCTACCATTTTTCGGCAAAATATAATCCGCCCATCATAGCAACCGAAGACAAACAACAAATGCAGACCTCGGGCTATATTCCCGGCTGTGATCCGGACACTAGTCTGGTTTGTTTTATTTATCCGGCTGATGCTTTTGGTAAAACTAATTTTGGTGGCGCCGGTGTCTCAGTTTCAGTGCTGGCAAATTTAACCAATGAAACCACTTGTCTGGCCACACAACAAAATGATGGCTTATTAGCCACATCAACAGTTATGAATAATCTTACCTGGCAAACCTGGAGTTTTAGCGACGCGGCCACCAGTCACCGTAGTAACGGCTATAATTATCGTTCTTGGCAAAACAATCTTTGCTGGCAACTACAAACCAGAATTAATAGTACTGTCTTTGAGGTTTATGCCCCCGGAATGATTGAACTTTTTACTGCCACCGAGGAAGAAACCGTCAACCAGGCTCTACAAAAAACTATTAACAGTTTTCAGCCGCCAAAAAGCAGTTAGTTGACTCATTGACTGACCGCTCTTGCTATTTATATCTAAACGTGGTATTATAGATTATGTGAGTAAACTCTTAGCATTTAACAGCGTAGAGTGGTCGAATCACTTTAATTAAGAACAATATTTAGTACATGTCCACCAAGTTATATGTAGGCGGTTTGCCCTACAGCACCACTGACGCTGAATTGAAGGAAGCCTTCTCTCAAGCCGGTACTGTCGTCTCCGCTTCGGTAATTGTTGACAAAATGACTAATCGCTCCCGAGGCTTCGGCTTCGTGGAAATGAGCACCCCTGAAGAGGGACAAGCTGCCATTTCCATGTGGAACGGTCAAGATTTTGCCGGCAGAAAGTTGACAGTCAATGAGGCCCGCCCTATGGGTGATAAGCCTCGTAGATCCTTTGATCACGATTCCGATCGTGCTCCGAGACGATCATCCTGGTAATCAACTATTACAAAACACCCTAACGATTCCGTTGGGGTGTTTTTAGTTATTACTTTCTGTTGTTTTCCCGTCAAAGTGTTCTTCCCGGGCTTCGGCTTCTGCTTTAGTAGCCCGCTCAATGCCATCCTGGTGCTCCGGTGGAGAATAAACCGTATACAACTTCATGGGCGTATCAGTAGAAGTATTAATGATATTATGCTTTGCCCCGGCCGGAACAACTACTGCATAGCCGTCTTTCAATTCATATTCAATATCATTTAAGATTGCCTTGCCATTACCGGAATCAATACGGATAAACTGGTCTAAGGTGTGTACCTCCATGCCGATATCTTCACCTGGCAACAAACTCATCAGCACCAGCTGGCTGTGCTGGGCCGTATAAAGAACCTTACGGAATGAATTGTTCCCTAATGTTTCCTGCTCTAGATTTACGACGTAGCCCTTCATAAAACTATTGTAGCACGTAGCCCCTTTCAACCGCAAGCCCGTTAGAGTTTACGATTGGCCATAATTACCGTACAATATAGCCATATGAAAAGCCGCTACTATCCTTTCTTAGACGTAGTCTTAGACGTTTTTTATAGCATTATTCTCTATAATGTTTTTATTGCCTTTCCGGGATTACGCCTGGAATCATTATTAATGGTCTTTGCCTGTTTAATAATGTTGAATTATTGGTGGGATGCCCGATCAGACACATTATTCCCCAAACATTATCTTTTTGATTTTTATGCTGTCAGCGTCATCATGTTTATTTTCTCCCAATGGCCAACGCATTTTCTTAATCTTCACTATTTCTTATTGATAACCTCCACCTTTTTCTTCGCTGATGGAATCTACGCTTTTATTGCTATCTACGCCCATAAAGAAACTGTCGACGAGACAGCTTTAAAATTGGATGTTGCTGTTGAGCTTTTTTTGGGAGCAATCTATTTGCTTTTTGCTCAGATTATTACCGCCCTCACGGTCAGCACTATTATTGTTATATATGTCCCTTATCTAATCTGGTTCTGGACCAATATTAAAAGGGGCTATTTTAAACCGAAATTTTTAAATTCCGGTAATCAACCTTATTAACTAAAAAATATATGAAAAAAAGCTGGATAATTCTGACTCTTATTTTGGCGGTCGGCACATTATTTGCCTGGTACACAGTTTATAATGATTTCTCCCTATTTTATAATTTAGAGGGTACGGTGCTGAAAATCAATAACTGTGCCATTCCTAATCCAGTAACCACTCCTTGCTTTTACGGCGCCTTTGCTTTTCTGATAGCTTTTATCTGGTCAATTATGCTACTGCGAAAACCGCTGCAATTGGCGCTTCAGGGCTTAAAAAAACTGCTCTGGCTGCTGGTCGCCAGCGTCCTGTTTGCCTGGGGTAACTTTGTTTACTCCTTGATAACCTTTTACCAAACCAAAGACAGCGGCCAAGCCATCGGCTGTTCCGGACAATTAGTCACTAACCCCTGGACTACACCCTGTTTTATCGGGGCCTGCATCTTCTTGACAGCCCTAGTGGTTGCTGTGATACTCTACCGGCGGAAATAGAGATCGTTGTTTTGAACCTATAGTTCAGTAAGAGGATCCGCGACAACTTAGATGGGCCCGTAGTAAAGTGGTATTACACGGCATTCGCATTGCTGAGGCGGGAGTTCGATTCTCCCCGGGTCCACCATGTGGGTCCATCTGAGTTGTCAGGACATTCGCATTGCTGAGGTAAGGAGTTCGAGTCTCCTCGGGTCCACCAATGGTTCGGGCAGTTCCCCGCCTCCATAAAATCAAATAGAGCGGGTCCGCCTTTGGCGGAGATTCTGCTCGCCTCGCTGAGCGAGAGCGAAGCGGGCCTAGGTCCACCATTTCAGATTTGCCGAAGCCTTGGGAACAACTGTTGAAAATTTATTCAAATAATTTATGAATAATAATCTTGAACAACCAAACATTGAGAATCGGCCACCAGTTGAGGCAAAAAAGGAAATTCCGCAGTCGGTTAAAACCATAAAAAAACTTGCCGCGAAATACCCAGAAATGGGCTGGCTCACCGGCGATATTGATGCTACGCCAGAGACGAGTATCTCGGATCAAACCGAGGGCACTATTGGTAAGTATATTTTCCCAAATCTTGACAAAAAAGATTTGATTGAGTTCGACAGAACCGCAGTCGGGATACTAACTCTCCAGTGGGCGGCAAATGGAGATTATGAAAGTTTTACTGCTTGCCAAAAGGGGCCGACAAAATTAACGCCGGAGGATTTTACAAAACTTCAAGAATATACAAAATCGATTTTACAAAACCCGGAAGATTTTGAGGCAATGGAAACTTTTATGGTCATCAACGACCTCGGTAAAATTAAGAGTGTTGTAGAAAATATCGCAGAGAAATCAGGAGTTAGAGATGTTGATCACGATAGAATGCTTCTTGTTGGGTTGGAGCAACACCCTGATATTTCACCGAGCTTTCAAAAATTATCGCCCCGCCACAAAGAGTTAATACTCAATGGCCTAAAGACAAAATTCAACATTGGACAATTTATCCAAGGCGAAAATGTACCCGCGAGCCTTGAGGGGCTAAAAGGTATAGATGAGGAAAGCTTGAAATTCTATCTCTTGCATGCACTTTATGATATCGCTGGAGCGGCAGGTCACTCTGTACAAAATGGATCAATGGTAATGAACGAGCCAACATACGAAAATTTCCGCTTGGCAATCGACTCACTCGAAAAATTGGGTGAGGGGCAAACTACTGACGAAGCGTATGACGCGTATCTTGCCCAGAAAGCGGAAAAATTTGGTTTCGATATATCAGTTCAGGCGGATCGAGCCACTACACGAATCTGTTGTATGCTTAGAACTTCTAAAGTGGGGGAAGCGCAGGAGGTTTTGCGGGTGTTTTCAGAACTGCCGCAAAATACTCGCGCGATACTCGAGAATGACCTGAACATGCGAGGAACTAATGACGGTATCGCAACGCTGATTTACTATGCTCCTGCATTTCTTGCAAATCTTCAAAAAAAATTTAGTGAGAGCGGGGACCCAAATTCTTCTAAAAAAGCACTCGCGCTTGGTTTGGGTACTTTTGCCAGAGTATTTCAAGAGGCGCACATCGCAAATAAAGGAAGGGTAGGGAACGGTGTATATACTGTTATGGCGTCTCCACTTGCGAAAGTAGCTGCTGAAAACCCCGCTAAATTATTGACACAGGATATAAATCTAAAAACTATTGGTAATGATGCGGAAATTGAGCTCACTGATGTTCCAGTAGTTGATAAGGATAAATTTCAAAAAATTGAAAGCTTGACAGAAATTCCCGGTAAGAAAATAGTTGTGGTGGGAATTGGCGGCGGGTCGGATTGCGTACAAGCAGCATTGCTTGCAGAGTTACTTAAAAAATCAGAAAAAGAATGTCCTTGTGTTATTTCAGTTCGGACAGAAAAAACAGGATCACAGGGTGCGGGCGGAAAAGTTGGAGAGAAAAGAACAGTAGAAAATCATGGCGGGGAAATTAAAAAGGGTGTTTATCTGATTACGCCAAAAACTACGGGGTCTGGTAGATTTTTGGAAAATATACCAACGAGTGATATCCCTGTATATTTAATTATCGAACAAGATGGCATTGGCTTGTCGGAACAAATAAATTCTGTGTTAGAACAGGTCGGCGGCGTAGATACAGTTGTTGCAGTTGATACTGGTGGTGATGCTTTGTACTCTACAACTGGTCACGATGAAACAAAAGCAACGCCAGATCAGGATTTGCGAAGCCTTCAAGCGATCAGCAATCTTTCTGGAGTACAAAAAATAAGCTGTGAAATTGCTGTCGGGATAGACACACCGCCGAATGGTGAGAGTGTATTACTTGACGCAGAGGCAAAACACTACGAGCCAACGCCAGAGGAAGCGACCATGATTTTAGAAAAATATCGGGAGTGGCAAATGGACGGTTCAAATGAAGCACGTTTTGGTAAGACACCTCTTGCTTGGCAAGAAGCACTACAAAACCATTTTGGTTTTCAAGAAATAAATTTGCCTAAAAGAGTAGTACTTGATAAAAAGAATCCGTGGAAACCCTTTGTGCATGTGCAACCAAGCACAAAAGGGATGTTCTTTATGGATGTTGAAAAACATTTGAAAAGTATTGGTAAGTGATGCCGCTGACGAAAAAACAGTCCGTCCGAGCGAGGACATGGCGAAAGGGGCGCGGGGAGAATTCCGCCATGCCCGAACGGATGAAATTGTCGCCTCGCTGAGCGAGAGCGAAGCGGGCCTAGGTCCACCATTTCAGATATAAAATAATAGCTTTGACTATATAATATTGTGTCTGCGCTATCCCTAGAAACGATTCAGATTATTGCCTGGTCAAAAGTACTGTTATTTTTGGCCGTTATTGTTGCCTTGTTAATTGTCCGCTTTAAAAATAAACCCTGGGCCTGGAGCTTATTTGCCAGTATCACTGTCACTGCCAGCTACTTAATTATTTCCTGGCCGCTACAGAAAATGTGGTGGGGTAATAATGGCGATGAAATTTTCATTATCAGTTTCTTTACCCAGGCCCTAAAGTCTAATCCCTTTCAAGACTACTACTACCTAGGGTTACCGGCTTTCTATCCGCCGCTATATTTTCAAGTCATTGGTCTGGTTTCTCGGCTCTGGGCAGCTAATGCTATTAGCGCGGCCAAATTTGGAACGGCTCTCACTTTTTTCCTGTGGTTTAGCGGAACCTATCTGGGATTACGTCTGTGCCGGGGCAAACAATCAGAAAAAAGTTCCAGTGAAACTCTGACTCCTTGGCTCTGGTTCACAATACCATTGCTTTTTTTCTTTCTGGTTGATTTCAACGACTTGATACTTAAGCCCTACGAAACTTTTCCGGCCTTGCTGTCGGTTTTTTGGTTGGGTTTATTATGGCTATCACTTAATAAAAACCGCTGGTCAATTAAGGAATATTTATTTTTTGGTATTTCTGGAGGCATCCTATTCTTAACCTACTATTTTTGGTGGTTGATATTAGTACCAGCACTAATAGGTCTGGCGTTAACTCATTCTCAACGTCTTATTAAATTCCTGCGAATAATTATAGTCGGCTTTATTACCTTTATTATCTCCGGTATATATCTTGTCCCCCTATTTTTGTCTTACAAATCCGGCATGGAAAATTGGCAAGCTCTTTTCTTTGTTCCGCAAGATTTTTCTACCTTTCTGCCCTTCGTCAACCTGTCTATCAAAACTCCTCTGCTAATTGCCGGTTTACTCGGCCTTATTATTTATTGCCGCCGGCCCTTTGTCCGAGCCAATTTGGCCATTTTAATTACCTGTTATTTATATCAAATAGTCAGCTTAGTATTATTTCTGGCCGGCGGCCATCCGTTTCAAGCCGCCAAACCCTTCCTTTTCCTGGGAACAGCCACTCTGACAGTTGGCTGCGCTTATTCACTTAGCGGACTCTGGAACCACTACGTTACTCCTTTAACCAGCGGCCGCCGGCAAATAATAAGCTTGGCACTAATCGTACTATCACTACCATTTTGGCCCATGACTACCTTCATAGATGACGTAGTTGTCAGAAATCAGATTGAAAAGGACTTGAAGGCGCCATCGGCCTATTATTTGGCCAGCCATATTCAGCAAGCTGTTCCTGATTATCAAAATAAAATCTGGCTCAGTAGTGGTATCCCGGAAATTAACGCCTATTTACCGCTGCATTATTTTATTGCGCACAATCCTCACTTCAGTCACCCGGCAGCCAAATACTCTGAGCGGGAGAAAGTTCTTAAAGAGTTAGTCTCGGCGACTGCAGCCAACTTTACGGCACTGGTCCGCGCGTCCGGGATCAACGCTTTATTACTTTATAAAACCGCCAATAGCGATTCTTATCCTTTATTCCTCTGGGCCGATAACTATCCTAATGGCGGCCTAGAGCGAGAATTACAAATTTCCAAAGTTCTGATTGATAGTCTGCACTGGAGAACTGTATACGAAGACAGCGAATGGCAAGTCATTATTCCCTAATCATTGCTAAAATTCGGAAATTTTGTTGGGACAACCGATTTTTTTTAATTTTGGTTGTTTTTCTGGTTGTTATGACCGCTGCCACCTATTCACATTATCTCTACAATTGGGATGCCGGACAATTTGCTCTTGGCGCCAAACGCTTTTCTTTATCAGAACATCAACCACATCCACCCGGGTATTGGTTGTTTACTGAAACTATTAAATCTTTTAATCTTTTTTTAAGCGACGGCAACCTATCAATGATTCTGATCAATCTAGTGGCTAGTATGGCCGCGATTTTCTTCTTTTACCGGACAACCATGATGCTGACCGGCAAGCGTCTACTGGCTTTTTGGTTAACCCTACTGTTACTAACCAACCAGGTTTTTTGGTTTTACCGTTCTGTTGCCAGCACCTACCTAATAGAAATATTAACTGTTTGCTTTTTACTCTATACATCAATCCGAATGCAAAAAGGTAGCCGCTCATTACTGCCATACAGCTGTCTGGCCGTGGCGCTTCTGGCCGGTTTTAGGCCTTCAGTTATTTTGATCGCCGCCCCGTTATTACTCTACCAATTAATTTTGTCTCCACATAAAGTCTCCGCCATAATAAAAAGCTTGACCGGAGTGCTACTGGGATTAGCTCTTTGGCTACCCGCCTTAGCTGCCGCGGCCGGTGGCTATCAAGCCTTATATCACTTTATTATTGGTCAATTTATTATAGCCGAAACCTCGACAAGAGCGATTATTATCAGCCATGACATTTTTTTAGTGGCAACTATCCTGTACACAACCTTTGTACCTCTGATAATAGGCCTGCTGTTTTATAAAAAAATCTACAACAGTATTCGCTCCTTCCATCTCTGGTTTATTGTAGCGACACTGGTCTGGCAAATTAGTATCTATCTGATACTACACTTTGATGAAGTTGGTTATATTCTCGGCCTCATACCTTTATCCTATATTCTTATTTTGCCAGCCTTAGAACATCTAGCTAGCAAGCGTAATCAACTGGTAATTTCCTGCCTAGTGATCTCGGGTCTGCAGTTAATACTATTTTTTACCGGCATTCCTCTGACCATTCAACCAAAAGTTCAAGCCCTAAACTACCAGGATATCAGCCGTCATGACCAACGGATACAAAGTCAACTAGCCTTTATTTCCAAATATGACCCGGCAACGACCTTAGTTATTATTACCCGCGGTCAATATCTAACTGCCGACAATGTGATAGCCTCCTACCCTTATAATGACATACGGCTAATGAGCTATTATTTGCCACAATACAAAATCTATGACCTACTAGGTGTTAAAAATAAATTTTATGTGGCGTCCAATTATACCTACAGCGAAATTAACAATGAGACAGTGACCACTATGGCGCCGGCAATCAAACAAATTATTATTGTGGCTGACTATATTCATCCTACCTATCTGCCGCTTAATTTACAGTGGCGCAGTCTCTATCCGTCATTTAATATTAAAAATGTGTATTTCGCCGACTTAGGAGACCAAACAAACTTCATCTATAGCGGGCAAATCTTTAGTAAGAATCCCTGATGGTTATATTGCTTTTTCTCAGCTTTCATACTAGTATGCTCTTGCCTTAGTTCTATTTTTATCTTCTGATTAGCGGGGATTAGCGCAGTTGGTAGCGCGCACGATTCGGGTTCGTGAGGTCACCGGTTCGAATCCGGTATCCCCGACCATCAGCAGATAAAACACTTTATCCTGGATAGATGAATAAGTTTAAATTTGTCAGCAATACATATTTTGCAACAGGAATCGTATTAGTAGTTTTATTACTAATTTTTTTTTATCAGCCACTAGTAAATAAACGGACGCTGGTCCCCTTAGATATTTTGCCGGAATTTGATCTGGCACTAAAAAACACCAGCCTCAGTCACAATTATTTACTTAGTGATCTGGTAGATCAATTTTATCCTAACTACACTCTCCTCCGCCAAAGTTTAAGCAACGGCGAATTTCCTTTATGGAATCCGCATATTTTAACCGGCCTTCCTTTCATGGCTGATAGTCAAACAGGAATTTTCGAATTCACCCATATACTATCGTATGCTGCCTCAATCTCACCACTGGCCTTTCCTTTATTTTCGGCCCTCATACTCCTCTTACTATTAGGACTGTCTTTTTTTGTTTACCTGAAAAATTTGCGCTTTGATACTCTAGTGTCGTTGTTTGGGGCTGTAGTGCTGATGTTTTCCGGTACCACAATTGTTTGGTTAAACTATCCTCTGCTGGCAGCTTTTGTTTGGCTACCCTTACTGCTTTACTGTGTTGATAAAATAATTTTGGCCCACGAATACCGTTTTCTGCCGCTGCTGTCTGTGGTAATTTGCCTCTCATTGCTGGCTGGTTATCCGCAGATCGCTTTAATTAATTTACTGGTGACTGGGCTTTATTTCCTAATTAGGTGGTTACGGCATGGCTGCTTAAAATGGAATACGTTGACGCTGACAATTCTATTCGTGATCTTGGGTATTACTCTAAGCGCAGTTCAAACAGGACCGTCGTGGGACTTTATTAGCGAAAGCCAATCCTATGAGGTGGGACGAGGTTTTTTTGCCCAAGATAATGTACTGGAGGTTGCCCAGAAACAAGTTACCAACCTAGGATCCAGTCTTAACGACGGCGTGCAGAGAATGGCCCGTTACGGAATCTTAGCTTTTGATCCTAACTACTATGGCTCGCCGCTGACCAGGAATTATAGATTTCCTGAAGACAACCCTTATGCCAATTATAGCGAGCTGACAATTTATCCGGGTTTACTCACAATTATATTGGCGCTGCTGGCCATCATTTGGTCAAGAAAATGTAAGGCCATAATTTTTTGGCTTGCTACAGCCGTTGTCACCTTTGGTTTAGCGGCCGATTTGCCTCTGCTAAACTTGTTAAAATATTTACCACTCATTAATAAAATTTCCTTGGGCCGCTTTAGGCCATTATTGGTTTTCGCTGTAGTACTCCTGGCAACTTATTCACTACAAAAAATAATCAATACTTGGAAAAATACTAAGCTGAAAACAATTGTGGTGATTTGTTTGATAGTAATAAGTTTCGGAGATCTGTTTTATTTCTTCCACACTTACAATTTAGGCACTAAAGCTGAGGCTGGTTTCATCACTCAAAACCCAGTCGTTAAGTTTTTACAGGACAATACTACTTATGAGAGAATTGTTGGTTTGGGCCCGGTAAATCAGGGTTTCCGTACGCCCATCTTGCCCAACACCGGTATTCTTACCGGACTATATGATGTCCGGGGCTATAACCCGATAGTGGGCAAAAATTATATCACTTTTAGCGGCACTTATTTAACTCAGCGCGGATCTTTTATTCTAGCCGATGCGGTCTTTGATGACCAAGCAATTGACTTAATGAGTGTTAAATATCTTGTTTGTCCCGCTACCAGCTGTTTATTCGTCAACCAAACAGAAAAATGGGAGCAGGAATATGCCGATGCCAATGTTAAAATCATCAAAAATCCCGACTTCCTACCGCGCGCCTATATTGCCTATGATTATCTGGACGGACAAAATGAACAATTGATCAAATTATTTGAATCCAATACCCTGGACATTAATTCCCAAGTGTTGGTTGCTAATTCTATTGCCGCTACCGATTTGCAGAAACAGCCCGGTAGCCCAATCAAGCCAGCCGAGATTATTAAATATTCCAATAACAAGGTCATAATCAAAAGCCAAAGCGACCAAAGTGGGATACTGGTACTAACTGATAATTATGACGCCGATTGGCAGGTCACAGTCAATGGTCAGAAACAAAAAGTGCTCCAGGTAAATGGAATCTTTCGCGGTGTAATCGTGCCCGCCGGCACCAGTGAGATCGTTTTTACTTATTGGCCTAAGAATTTTGATCTCTATATCGCGCTGTCGGCCACCAGTCTATTAATACTTATTGCTTCGGGTATTATTATTAACAAAAAGTCAATCGGCATATGAAAAATATTTACTTTATAACCAGCAACAAATATAAATTTCAAATCGCTGAAGAGGGCTTCAAGGGTTCCGGCTTTAAACTGATTCAGAAAAATTTAGCCACACCGGAAATCCAAAGCACTGACCTGCGTGAAATTGCCGCCTATTCAGCCCAGTGGGCGGCTAACAACTTAAAACATCCGGTCGTCCTAACCGATGCTGGCTGCTTTATTCCGGCCTTAAAAGGTTTCCCCGGGCCCTTTATCAAATACATTAACGGCTATTTAACGGCGCAAGATTATCTTAAGCTGATGGCCGGAAGAAAAAATCGAAAAATTATTTTTAAAGACTGTCTGGCCTACTGTGAGCCGGGCAAGAAACCCCTGTTATTTTATTCCTCAGCCGCAGGCAGAATTTCAACCCGACCGGGTAAAAGAGGGCAAACTTCAATAAATGAAATTTTCATTCCCAAGGGATTCAATATGGTAGAATCGGAAATACCCAGACAGCAAATGGTTATTTTTTGGAGTAAAAATAATTCTACCTACCGTTCATTGGTGAAATATTTAAGCAGCAGAATCTAACTGACTGCGGAAATATTCAATAGTAGATTGTAAACCTTCTTCCAGTGGTACTTTGGGCTGCCAGTGCAATTTTTCTTTTGCCAGACTGATATCCGGCTTCCGCCTACAGGGGTCGTCCTGGGGCAATGGTTGAAAAATAATCTTTGACTTAGAATCAGTCAGCCGAATAATAGTTGCGGCAATGTCCTTAATCGTTAGTTCCTGTGGATTGCCCAAATTAACCGGCCCGGTAAAATTATCGCTTTGCATCAATAGATATAAAGCCTCAACCAAATCTGACACATAACAAAAAGATCTTGTCTGTGAACCGTCACCGTAAATGGTTAAATCCTGTCCTTTCAGCGCCTGTAAAATAAAATTAGACACTACCCGGCCGTCATTTACTGCCATAGCCGGACCGTAAGTATTGAAAATCCTGGCCACAGCAATGGGCAGTGAAAATTTCCGGTGGTAGTCAAAAAATAATGTTTCGGCTACTCGTTTACCTTCGTCATAACATGACCTGGGACCAATGGTATTAACATTGCCCCAATACGATTCCTTCTGCGGATGCTCCAAAGGATCTCCGTAGATTTCCGATGTCGATGCCTGCAGAGTTTTGGCGGCGAATTTCTTGGCTAAACCCAGAACATTGATTACGCCTATGGTATTTGCTTTAACTGTCTTAATGGCATCCAGCTGATAATGAACCGGCGAGGCCGGACAGGCTAAATTATAAATTTGATCAATCTTGGTATCTAAAGAAATATGATCAATAATATCATGTTCAATAAACTGAAAATTGGGATCCTCCTCCAGCCGTAAAATATTATTCCGGCTGCCGGTAAATAAATTATCCAGGCAGATTACTCGATTACCCCGGGTTAATAAAAAAGCGCACAAATGACTGCCGATAAATCCGGCGCCGCCGGTTACTAAAATTGTTTTCATAATTATCAGTGACCCGCCAAGCTTAATACGAACAAGTAGAAAAATCAATTATTCTGGTTGACTGAATGGCTCCAGGGGGGTAAGCTTTAGCCGTTAATTTACTAACTTTTAACCTATGTATTACTATCTGCTAATCATCGTGATTTTGCTGGTACTTTCCAGCCTGCGGATCGTCAAAGAGTATGAACGCGGCGTAATATTCTTCCTGGGCCGCTGTACCGGAAAGCGCGGGCCCGGCCTTATCTTCTTAATTCCGGTTTTGGAAAGAATGGTCAAAGTTACACTGCGGACCGTAACTATGGACATTCCGTCGCAGAAAATTATTACCAAGGATAATGTCTCTATTGATATTGCCGCCGTGGCTTATTACCACATAGTTGATCCGGTCAAAGCCGTACTATCAATTGAAAACATTTTCTACGCAGTAAACCAAATAAGCCAAACTACTGTCCGCAATGTCGTGGGTCAATTCATGCTAGACCAACTACTGTCACAAACAGTGGATATTAATAACCAGATCAAAAATGTTATTGATGCGCACACTGAACCCTGGGGCGCTCAAGTAACCGCAGTAGAGATCAAAGACATCTTTCTGCCGGATAATATGCAGCGCGCCATGGCTAAAGAAGCTGAAGCTGAACGCGAACGCCGCGCTAAGATCGTAGCTGCCGAAGGAGAATTCCAAGCCGCGGAAAAACTAGGCCAGGCCGCTGATCTGATCTCGGCTCATCCGGTCGCTCTGCAACTGCGTACTCTACAAACTATGGCCGAAATCAGCGTAGAGAAAAATTCTACTATTATCTTCCCGGCGCAGTTTATGAATACGGTTCAGGATGCCATTAATATTATTGCCAAAGATAATAAGGCGGCACTGAAGTAAATCGGTCAACTATTATAAGTAGGCCAGCTTATTATATGGAAAATATACCCGATGTAAGCAAGCGACAAGAGCGCAACAAACTGACTCCAGAAGAAATGACTGCCAGACTCCATAATTATTTGAACGACTTTGACGACGACATTCCTCAGGAAAGAGTTACTGACGGTAATTTCAAGGTCAGAAATAATTGGTTACAAGGGGCGCTTAGTAATATAAGATATACGGCGCACTTTATTCTTGCTGATGCGTCGCTCCGCGAAGAAGCGGATATGCTTGTAAAACAAATCAATAATAGGAGACTACTGGGCGTAGAGGCAATGGAACGCGGCGAACAGACAGACAGTTTTGTGCCAACAACAAAAAAAGAGATAGAACAAGTTAATACTCTCCTAAAAAAAGCTATAGATAGTTTACAGGATAATATATAAGTGTAGCCCACCTTGCCCCAACGTTAAACTTGACTTATACTGAAAACCATGGAAAATCAATGTAAAGCCTGCGGTATGGCGACCGAAGGGTTTAAATGCCTTACCTGTCAGGAAGAGCTGGCCGAATTTGACATTGACCATGTCTGCGGCAGCGATATGCTCCAACCCAAGTGCACCGGCTGTAATCAGGCCGAGAGTAACTGCGGTTGCTAGCCAATCATAAAAACAACTCCATCCGGGGTTGTTTTTTAAATCTATAGACCATCTAACCTACCAACCTGCTCATATAGTGATAGATGAGGACTACTGACATAATTTAAAGGATCCCCGTGCATGTTGCAGAGGGGGATCCTCATTGTCTACTCCGAGCCAAAGGTCAACGTGTCGTGGTATACACGTACTCTGCCAGTACCAACTCACTTGTGCTGGTCTGGAACGGCAAAGTCAGAGAACTGAGATACAGTTTTTCGTTGAATGATGACGTTTTCGGCCATCCCTCGAGCATTGCCAGATGACGGAAATAGCCCACCTCAACAGCTGCCTCACTGGGGTACTGGCTGATACTCGTTGAAATGACGCGGTGACGATCGCCCACCTCATTCACTTCAACGGTATAATGGTAGCCGAACTTATCGACTATTTGGTTGTCATAGCGGCTCTTCAGGGACTCCACGCCGCCACGTTTGAAGGTCTGTCTGATTTCCGTCTTCACCAGCTGAAAGCTGATCTGGGATTTGACCCAGCCAGGCACTGTCTGCGGCGCTGCCAGAAAATCAGCCAGCTGAAGAATCGCCAATATGATTAACAGATACCTTGCCCACGGTTTCATCTCTCTGCTCCTTTGTTAGATAACATACAGCCCAATTGCTGTAATCGCCCAAAATACCATAGAATGCTTGCCGTGTCAATATCTTAAAAAACAGCTCCCTCGGGGTTGTTTTAAAATCATCAAATAATCTTCGCTGATTTCTTTCTTACTACAAGCTACCCTCCTACCATCCTACTCATACCTCAACGCCTCGATCGGATTCTTCTTAGCCGCCTGGCGAGCCGGATATAGACCAAAGACCAGACCTACAACAGTAGATACTACCAGACCTAAGATGGCTGCTGACATGGGGAAAGTAAAGGACCAGGCAAAGCCGGCATATTTTGCCACCAATAAAATAATCAGATAAGAGAAAGAGGTGCCCAGAACTATTCCTATAAAGCCGCCTGCACCGGTCAGCGCAACCGATTCTAATAAAAATTGCGTCATGATATCGCTTTCGGTGGCTCCCACGGCTTTACGTAAACCAATTTCGCGGGTGCGCTCTGTTACTGATACCAACATAATATTCATAATGCCGATACCACCGACTAATAAAGAGATGGCAGCCACGGCAGCCAAGAATAAAGTCAATACATCAGTAATGGTTTTCACCATAGCCATAGCATCAGCTTGAGTTTCCACAAAAAAGTCATCCTTGTCCGGATCGGTAATTCCATGATTAGCCCTTAAGGTTAATTTTAAATCGCGTACTGTGGCAGCCACGTGCTGCTCACTGTCAGCCTCTATAACGATGCGATTAAAATATTTTATACCCAGGATATATCTTTGCGCGGTCGTATAGGGAATAATTACCGCGTCATCAAAACTTACAAACGACGATTGACCCTTAGCCGACATGACGCCGACAATCCGCAGGTTGCGTCCTTTAATCCTGACCTTCTGACCAATCGGATCAGAATTAGCAAATAGCTCGTTCTTCACTTTACTACCAATAACGACCATATCAGCATAACCCTTGACGTCCTCCTCAGTAAAAGACACGCCTTGAGCCAGCTTAATGTCATAGATATCCATAAACATGGTATTAACTCCATAAAGAGTGGGCCGGTAAATCTGATTGCCATAAGACAGGGTCTCCGTGCCAAAAACCAAAGGCATTACCCGTACCAAATACGGCACATTGCTCTTATTCAAAATAGCCGTTAGATCACGGTCTTTAAGTGAATCAGTAAACGCCGAGAGAGCATCCGACGGGCCTTTTGGCATCTTGCCCGGAGCGACCACGATGGTCTTGGCGCCAACGCTCTGAATCTGGTCAAGAATTAAATTTTGTGCGCCCTGACCCAAAGAAACAATAATCATAATCGCCATGATGCCGATCACAATACCCAAAATTGTCAAAGCTGCCCGCGTTTTATTTGTCCGCGGACCGACGACCGATGTTTGGAAATTGTGCTTAAGTTTCATAACGATTATAGCTACGTCTCCTACTCATACCGCAGCGCCTCAATCGGATTCTTGATGGCAGCTTGACGCGCCGGATATAAGCCGAAAACTAAACCGACAATAGATGATACGGCTAAACCCAAGATTGCGGCTGAAACCGGGAAAGTAAAGGACCAGGCAAAGCCGGCGTATTTGGCAATAATTACGATTATCAAATAGGAAAAAACCGTGCCTAAAATTATTCCTATCAAACCGCCCAGACCGGTCAGTGCGACCGATTCTAATAAAAATTGAGTAAGAATATCACCTTGGGTGGCTCCCACAGCTTTACGTAAACCGATTTCCCTAGTCCTCTCCTTAACCGATACCAACATAATATTCATAATGCCGATGCCACCGACTAAGAGCGAGATGGCGGCTACCGCGGCAAGAAGCATAGTTAAAACATCAGTCACGGTTTTTACCATGGCCATGGTGTCAGCCTGGGTTTCAATATAAAAATCGTCTTTGCCCGGATCAGTAATACCATGATTAATTCTGATAGTTGACTTTAGATCCTG
This sequence comes from Candidatus Komeilibacteria bacterium, assembly GCA_043801745.1. Taxonomy (GTDB): domain Bacteria; phylum Patescibacteriota; class Patescibacteriia; order UBA1558; family 2-01-FULL-52-15; genus JAZDLR01. Next base: position 21,345 of record JAZDLR010000016.1, read on the forward strand.
CACTGTGGCGGCCACACGCTCTTCGCTGTCAGCCTGAACGATAATATGCTGAAAATGTTTGAAGCCAAAGATATAGCGCTGGGCCGTGGTATAGGGCATTACTACTGCGCTATCAAAATTTACGAATGATGATTGCCCTTTGGCTGCCATCACACCAATAACGCGCAGATTACGGCCCCTGATCCTGATTCTCTGTCCAATTGGATCAGAATTGGCAAATAACTCATCTCTCATCTTACTGCCGATAATCGCCACATCGGCATAGCCCTTAACGTCTTCCTCTGTAAAGTAGTTACCTTGGGACAGCTGAATATCATAAATATCCGAAAATAATGGATTAGCTCCGTAAATTGTCGGCCGGTAAATCTCATTGCCATAAGACGCAGTCTGCACGCCAAAAACCAAGGGCATTACCTTGGCTAAATAGGGTACGTTGGCCTTATTTAAAATGGCGGCTAAATCCCGCTCCTTAAGTGAATCACTAAACATGGATAAGGCATCCGAGGCGCTTTTCGGTTGTTTACCCGGAGCAATGGTAATAGTCTTGGCGCCAACACTGGATATTTCTCCGATAATCAAATTCTGCGCTCCCTGGCCCAGTGACACAATGATCATAATCGACATAATACCGATTACGATACCCAAAATCGTCAAAGCTGCCCGACTCTTGTTTGTCCGCAGACCAACAACTGAGGTCTGTAAATTATGTCTGAGCTTCACGGCTATTTTTTAAATTCTACTGCTGCCTCACGCCGCTGCCTAACTTCTTTATCGCTGACAATTTCGCCATCTTTAAGGGCAATAATTCTACCGGCCATTTCTGCCGTATAGGTTTCGTGTGTGATTAAAACAATAGTATGACCCTCTTTCTCATTCAAACGCTGTAAAATCTCCATCACTTGCTGGCCCGATTTGGAATCTAGGTTGCCAGTTGGTTCGTCAGCGAAAATCACAGCCGGGTTAGTCACTAGGGCGCGGGCAATAGCTACTCGTTGCTTTTCACCACCAGACAACTGTGAAGAAAAGTGGTTTGAACGATGCGACAGACCGACAGATTCAATAGCCTTCTTGGTTAGGTCGTCCCATTCTGATTCCTTGATTTTAGAATACATCAGCGGTAATTTAACGTTATTGTAAACTGTGGTCTTGGGTAACAAATTAAAAGCCTGAAACACGAAGCCCATTTGCTCATTGCGAACAGCCGCCTGTTCATCAGGAGAATATTCCGACTGGAGCTTACCATTAAAGCGGTACTGACCATCAGTAGTATCATCCAGAAAACCCAAAATATGCAGCAAGGTTGATTTGCCGGAACCGGACGGCCCGATAATAGCCACAAACTCGCCCTTATCAATAGAAAAAGTAATACCTTTCAAGACTTCCGTCGTCACGCCCTCATTAGCGAAAATCTTGGTAACGTTACTTAAGCTGATTAGAGACATAAATTATTGAGTAGAAATATCTACCCGATCACCTTCATTAAGGCCGGACATTATTTCAATGCGCCCATCTGAAGCCGTCATACCGGTAGTAATTTTCACTTCGGTAATAGTCGGCGACTTCTCATTGCCGGTTAAGACGCGCCCGAACTTTTCTCCATCTTTGGCAATAACCGCTCTTTGGGGCACAGCCAATACTTGAGTCCGGCTGTCCGTGGCAATATCTAAATTAGCCGTCATGCCGGAACGTATCCGGTCATCAGCCTGATCAAACTCCAAAGTGACTTTATACGTGGATACTCCGTCGATCATCGTTTCCGCCGGATCAATGGCAACTACCTTGGCAGTAAAAGTTACGTCGCCACCGTAAGCGTCTAAGGTTAAACTGGCCGGGTCAGCTATTTTTATCTTAGCAATATCCGCCTCCGGGATATTGGCCTCAATCTGATATTGTTTATCACTGATCAACGACACCAAAGAGGTGTTAGGAGAAGTAACTTGACCGACCTTAGCGTCCTGTTTAGTAATTAAACCGGCAAAGGGCGCGCGGATAATATTCTTGGCCAATTGTGCCTGATAATTTTGAACAATCGCTACCTGTTGCGCCACCATGGCATTTTGCGAATCCAGAGAAGCTTGCGCCTGACGCACCACCGCTTCCTGACTAGCCAATTGTTCAGCCGTTGGCCCCGCCTGTTTCAAAGTCAGTTCATTGCGCCGTTGCTGGACGGTAGCTTGCTGGGCGGAAATATATTGTTCAGCCGTGGCCACATTGGTATTGGCAGTATTAACATTAGTAATGGCGGTAGCCACATTAGTACGGTAAGTATCTAGATTGCTATCGGCCAAGGTACAGGAAGTAGTCAATACCTGATTTAAAACCAATAAAAAACTGGTAATCTTACTAAGATGATTTTGCGTCAAGTTAATTTCTTGATCATAGGCAGACTGATCAACTGTCAGACTTAAAGATTGCAGTTCTTTCTGCCAAGCCTGTAACTCCAGCTCGCTATCATAGCGTCCACTGGTAGCATTATAAGACGTCTGGGCATCGCAAGTAGCAAAAGTAAAAGAATAACTTTGTGAGCTGGCGGAAAAAATCGCTGCCGTTTTTGCCCGCACCGCATCATTGGCTTTGGAATAAGCGTCATTAAGGGTATTTCTGACTGATAAATAATAATTAACCAAATCCTGTTCCGCTTTAGCCAGAGCCGCTTGCGAAACTGCTACGTCTTCTGAGCGGGCTCCCAGCTTCAATTCTTCTAACTTGGCCTGCTGATTAGCTAAAGCCGCACGATACTGCGATAATTGAGCTTGTGAGCTCTGCACACCAGCTTCAGCTTGCCGTAACTGAGCCGCCACATCAGCGCTATCTAAAGCAACTAGTGTCTGACCAACTTGTACATGATCGCCCACCTTAACATAGGCGCCTGCCACCCGGCCGCTGCGCTCCAGAGCCAGCTCAACTTCTCGCGCCGGCTTGACTGAACCAGTAACAGAAACCTCCTGGCGTAAATCAGCTTTCTGGACCAGCACATATTCATAATTTTTTTTCGGTGAACCAGAAGTCAGAATTATTACCACTACCACCACAACAGCCAAAATAATACTGCCGATAATCCAACGCTTTTTTGTCATTCTAATAGCCATAATTATATCCTCTCCCGAGTTAATTTAGTTAAAATCTTTATAAAGGTTAATCGCTCTTGATGATCCAGCCTGCCTAAAACGACGCGCAACTGCTGCTCCAGGCCTGCCATAGCCAGTTGTGTGGCCTCGCGGCCTTTGGAGGTTAAACGCAGAGCCACAGCCCTCTTATCAATTTTATCAGGTATGCGCTGCAGATGCCCAGAGTGCAATAAGCCCTTGATTAAGGATGTAGCTGAAGGTCTGGTAATGTGCAACTCTCCAGCTATGGCCGTCATAGAAGGGGTTTTTAGTTCAGATATCAAATGTAGCGTGCCTAATTGTAACATTGATAGGCCATGAGGCGTAAATTGGGGATGAAAACGCTCCCGTAGCTTACGGCTGGCGGAAAAAACCAAAGAAATCAATTTATCCAGATTATCGGCCATAATTATTGTCTAACATTGACAAGGTTATTCACCCGCCTACGCCCCTTCGGCCAGTGGCCGAGGGCTTCGGCGGGTTCGCCGCATCTTCATCCTCTCATGAGGGATTCGGTGCAGGCGAAAACTAGTTAGATGTTCTAAGTATATTACGGCTATTCGTGGTTGTCAACCCCGCTAGAAACTAAGTCCTAACGGGGTCAATTCGCTCAATTTCAAACAAATACCCCGCCATGATCGCCGCAGCTGCTATGTCCTTCTCCAGTATTTCGGTGGTGCTAAATAGCGTGCGGCTGGCGAGGAAGAAGTTACTGTAAATATTATTTGAATACCTCACCTGTCCTCTCCTTAAAAAGGAGAGGAACGAAATTTAGGAGTACATCCTCCCTCTCCTTTTCTAAGGAGAGGGTTGGGGTGAGGTTGTTAGTCTAAAGACAACCATCTAAAACTACTGGTCAATATCACCCGAATTGTAAAGCAATAGTCGGCGAACGATCTTGTTACTTTTACTTTTTCCTTTCCCTTCCTTTAATATACCTTTCCAGGGCATCTTTTGAACTTAGCCAATTTCTACCTTCTTTATAGGCCTCTATTTTACCTTGCCTAACTAATAGATTTAAATATTTAGCCGAATAAGGTGTGCCTTTGGCTAACTCGGTTAAAGAGATTAACTTTCCCGCGCCTTTCTTGGGCCCTAGTGTCTTTAGGTAGATATCAAAAGACCTCTCTATTGTTTGGGCAATAAAATTAACTAGCGGAACGTAATCACCGCCGTCGGCCTTGGCTAGGACGTTATAATATTTTTTCCTGTCATTCTTTAAAATGATTGTCAGCGGATAACCGGCTCTCATTAAGATCAGATTCATCACCAATCTGGCTGTCCGGCCATTGCCGTCAAAAAATGGATGAATACTTACTAATTTATGATGAAGCAGGGCGGCTAATTCAATGGCTGATATCTTCTTACTGTTTTGCTTCAACCAAACTATTAGGCCATTCATTAATTGAGGTACTTGAAAGGCCTCGGGCGGCGTATGCTTGGCGCCCATAATAAAAACATTGGCGGTTCTGTACTTTCCGGCTTGGTCTTTTTCCGTTTCTTGAACAACTATTTGATGAATGGAGCGGATTAAACCTTCGGAAACAGTATTCCGTTTGTCCTTATCAACTAAATCATAGAGGTATTCCAGGGCCGCATATTGATCTTTGGTTTCCAGATGATCCTTTAGGGGCTTGCCTTTAACAGTGATACCCTCATTAATAACTAAAAAGGTTTCTTTTAGGGTTAAACTATTACCCTCAATAGCGTTGGAGTTATAGGTCATTTCCAACCTAAACTTTTCCTGCAGTTTTTTCACAGCAGAGGCGCGTAATGGACGAAGTTTATTTAGTTCCTTCCTTTTAGCTTCCAAACGCGAGGCAATAATTTTATTCAAGTATTTCATAGATAATAACTTAATATGGTATAGGTGGCTTTTTAGAGTATACCATATTAGGGGAAAAAGTAAAGTTAGCTACCTAGCAATAAAATCCGTATAAATCGCCGCCAGTAGTGCCAACACCTCCAATCCCTCTCCCTGATCATTCATTTTATCGCCTCGATTTTCAAGCTCTCCAGAGCAATTCCCTGATATTGTCTTTTGCTGATAGCTTTATCTTCTGATAAAATTTTTACTTTAAATCCCGCGTCCTTAATGATATTTAGATAATCATCTCTTAATAAAGCGCCACCGACACAGCCGGCGATTAATTCTTCGTTGCCTTTCTGTTCGGCTGACAAATTATCTAATAATACAATATCTGAATTATACATTTTACCGCCCCGTTTAAGCACCCGGAAGGCCTCTTGGAAAACCAGCGATTTATCCGGAGCCAGATTAATAACACAATTGCTTATAATCACATCAATGGAATCGTTTTCGACAGGTAACTTTTCTATATCTCCCAGTCTGAACTCAACATTACTATAGTTAAACTTTTTGGCATTTTCTGTGGCTTTGGTAATCATTTCTTGAGTCATATCTACTCCGATTACCCGACCAGAGCTTCCCACTTTTTTCGCGGCCAGAAAACAATCAAAGCCCGCGCCCGAACCCAAATCTAAAACAACATCGCCTTCTTTGATATTGGCCATTCCGGTCGGATTGCCGCAACCAAGGCCAAGATTGGCTTCAGAAACAGTTCCGATCTCCTGATCGGAATAGCCGATACTTTTCGCGATTAACTCATTAGTGGTATTTCCGCCACAGCCACAACTATTACCACAACAACCGGCGCTATTCTTGATGGCAATTTCACTGTAATGCTTTTTAACAATTTGCTTAACCTTGTCTTTCTTCATTTTTTTAGTATAAAAGTGTTAAAATTATTGTCCATTAGAAGTCATTATCTAACCAAAAAATCCGTATAAACCGCCACCAGTAACGCCAGGCCCGAAACCACGAAGATCACAATATAATTCCATTTTTCTTTGGATGATTCCAGACTATGTAAGACATATTGCAGACCTTCGCGCTCCCGCGCTGATAATCCCGGAGTATGGTCAACGGTTTCTATCAGCCGCTGATCGGCAATTACTTTGGCGCGGCGTTCGGAAATCTGGAAACGATGGGCGAAATAAATAATAAAGCCGATGGTGCCGATATACCAGGCAATATTAACCCAAATAGGATCAAACTTGCCCAAAAAATTTATTATACGATAAGCAATAGTAGCGATTATTCCTGCTAAGAAATAAAACCAGCGGAGGGCACTATTACTAAGTTTTGGTTGCGACATAAATTAACGGATTGTAGTTAATAATTCATCCAGCTTGGATAATAGCAGCTGATTGCTAAAAGTTAATGTCTTAACTACTTGCGTAAAACGGGACAGCTGTGAGTGCCAACTATTAAAAACGTCGGCGGTTAATTCTTTGGTCATTAGTCCCAAGCCCAAGGCCTCTATCATACGGGCATTAAGAATCTGTTCGTACTGCATCTTTATCGGCATTGAGAGTATGGGCTTGCCCAAATATAAACTTTCTGACATCAAAGTAAAACCGCCATTAATAACCACGCCGCGCGCTCCGGCCAAATCATTAACCACGCCACTGGGGCTAAATTCTTTAAATTGAAAGCGCGGTCCAAAATCCCGCCGCGCTGCATTGTAAATAATGAACTTCTCTCCGGTCTGATATAAGACCTCGCCAAATTGATCAAAACAATCAGCTGTCAGATAACAGAAAAAATAATCTCCCGCCTGAGGTTGTGCCGCGTTAACTTCCGGCCGTATTAGTGGTGGGAATAACCAACTTTTACCTTCCCGGCTCTTCTTCAGAGGTGGGAAAAAGAAGGTCGTGATTAGTGAATAGTCGCGGTTCGGCGCCACTGATTCAGTATAAACCTTAGTCACGACATAATCCGGATAATCCTGGCGCTTAATCGGCAATTTAGTGTCAGAAATAATATGCTGGTTATCGATACAGATCAAAGGCAAATCATAAAATGACGCCAACACACTGGCTGATGGCTCAAAATCAGTAATAATAACGGTCGGCCGAAATGATTTGACCACCTCACCCAGAGCGCGCAAATCTTGAGGTAAACTTTTAACTTTAGCTAAATTCTTGGTTATAGTCCGGCTCTTCTTAACCCGCGTGCCGCTGTATTCCAATTTTAAACCATTAACTTCCAAATGCTGAGGATATCGCTGCGCTAAGTATTTATAAGCCTTACCGCTGGAAACTATGAAAACATCGTGTCCGCACGCCAGTAAATGATCGATAACCACCGAGCTACGGAAAGCGTGACCATTGCCGTCGCCACAAATAGTATAGAGAATCTTCATCTTAGCTATTATACCTAAAGGCCAGAAAAAAAACTGCCCCACTGTCAACCCTATTAGAAAATAGTTTTCTTACTGGATAAGACTCACAATATACAAACGGGTCATAATCTAGTATAATAATAGACATATTATTGTATGTCTCTGATCACTAAAGCTGTTATCCCCGTTGCTGGATTCGGAACCCGTTTTTTACCAGCCACCAAAGCGCAACCGAAAGAGATGTTGCCCTTGGTTGATAAGCCAATTATTCAATATATTGTGGAAGAAGCGGTGGCTTCGGGTATAAAAGAAATAATTTTTGTCACCAACCAGAATAAGCGGGCCATTGAAGATCATTTTGACCGTAATTTTGAGCTGGAATATAGGCTGCGGCAGGGCAATAAAAAAACCCTGCTCAAATCTATCTCCAACATGTTCAAAATGGCACAATTTGTTTATGTGCGGCAACCGACGCCACGGGGACTGGCCGATGCTATAGCTCAGGCACAACATTTGGTGGGCGACGACCCCTTTGCCGTGTTCTTGGCCGACGACATTATTGACGGGCCAATACCGGCTATGAAGCAAATGATAAAAGTTTTTGAGACCTATCATAAGCCCGTCATTGGCGTTACCCGCGTGCCGCGTTCACAAGTATCGCGCTATGGTATTATTGACGGCCAGTTATTAAAAACCGGCGTCTACCAAGTCAAAACAATAGTCGAAAAACCCACAGTTCAACAAGCGCCCTCCAACCTGGCTGTCAGCCGCGGTTACATTTTTACGCCCGAAGTTTTCCGTTACATCCGCCAAACTAAAACTAAAGCCGGAGAAGAAATTTACCTGACTAACGCCTTAAATCAGCTGGCCAAACGGAATAATTTACTGGCCTGCGCTTATCAAGGACAATACTATGATTGCGGTAATAAATTAGATTATGTCAAAGCTATGGTGGCTTATGGCCTCAAACATCCGGAGATCAAAAAACCGCTGAAAACCTGGTTAAAACAACACAAATAATATGTTCAAAAATAAATTTCTCATCATTGGCTTAATACTAATTGTTGTTCTGGGAATTGCCATTGCCACCATCACCAGCTTACAAAATAGGGTCAAGATCGCTTCTATTCAACCGGTAACTCTGGAGTATTGGGGCGTCTGGGAACAGCCGGAAGACATCTCGCTGCTAACCCAGGCCTATCACCAGCGCCACCCCTTAATTACCATTAATTACCGCACCTTTACACCCGCTGAATATGCCAGTGAGTTGATTAAGGCTTGGGCTCAAGATAAGGGCCCGGATATTTTCATGGTTCCCAATACTTGGATTAGAGAATACAAAAAATACTCTCAGCCAATGCCCGCCACTATGTCAGTGCCGGTACAGTACGTTCAGGGAACCTTAAAAAAAGAAACCATAACCCGTTTACAAAATTATGCCGGTTATAACCCAAAAAATATTAAGGATTTATTTTTGGACGTAGTTTACCACGATGTGGTTGATAATAATGCTATCTATGGTCTACCCTACAGCGTTGATACCATGGCTCTTTTCTATAACCGCAGCCTACTACAAGCTAATGGCCTAGCCGAACCGGCCAAAACCTGGCAGGAGATTGTTCAACAGGCCGGTAAAATTTCCAAGCTTAATGCCGATAATACCTTTGCCCAGTCAACTATCGCTTTGGGCGGAACAACCAATATACCCAATGCTTTTGACATTATTTCTCTGCTAATGAGTCAGGTGGGAGTAACTATGGGCAACGATACTAGCGTTTCTTTTGCTGAAGATAAAAAATCTTTGTCGGCTCTGGAATTCTATAGCAGTTTTGCCCGGCCCAATACCACAGTCTATTCCTGGAATAAAGACCAGGCCAGCGCCTTAGATGTTTTTACTTCCGGGCGGCTAGCGTATTTTCTGGGCTATACCTTTCACGCTCCGCTGATCAAGCGTACCAATCCTAACCTGGATTGGGACGTTGTACCGGTGCCACAGGCCGAAGGCGCTACCAGTCAAATTACTTACGCCAACTACTGGGTCAATGCTGTGGCCAAAAAATCTAAGCATGCCGGTTTTGCCTGGCAGGCGGTGTACGAGATGACTCAGGCTGATAATGTTAAGTCATTCTTAAGCCGCACCGGTAGAACTACCGCGCTCCGCAGCTTGGTCAGCGAACAACAGAAAGATCCGGTCATTGGACCCTTTGCCCAAAACCTTTTGACAGCCCAGAGCTGGTATCGAGGCTATAATTTCCCCTTAGCTCAAGAATACTTTTTTGCTATGATTAATACCATTGTTACTGGCGGCAATCCGACGCAAGCCCTGCAGGCGGCAGAAACCAAAATTCAACAAACCTATCAAGCACCAAAATAACCATGTTTAATTTTCTATTTTCCTGGCTGTTACCAACCGCCGCCAAGGCACAAGCGCTTGGCCTGATTGATAATATTCCCTGCGTGCAAAATGGCTATATATTACCTAGCGGCCAATGGTCGCCCGGAACCTGCACCCTGGATAACATCACAGCCGGGGTCGGCTATTTAATAAATTATGGTGTAGCCATTAGCGGCGCCCTGGCTCTACTGATGTTTATTATTGGCGGTTGGTATTTGGTGGCCAGCGCCGGCCGCAAAGACTGGATAACTCGCGGCAAAAACATTCTGATCAACACCGTGTTTGCTATCTTCTTCATCTTAGGAGCCTGGCTGCTGGTCAGGGGAGTACTGGACATTGTTGGCTCTAATATTATTTTCCAAAGCGGCGAAACAACTACTACCAGCTGTCAGGGTGAGGGCACCCAATGTAATGTCACCGGCAAATGCAAAGTGGTGAATAATATTGGCGAGTGTGTTAATCCTTGTGTCTATTTAGCCACCGATTCAAAACCCTATTCTTGCCACAATAGCCTAGACGAATGTTTCCCCGCTGGAACCGCGTGCGTCAACTATCCCGATAACTGCCTGGAAACTCAAGGTCTGTGTCTAAGTAATCAATATTGCTGTTTCCCGTCTGCCAGATAATTCCAACTAAATGACATCCATTAATATTGCAAAAAAAATATGAAAAAAATCTTTTTTACTCTACTAACCTTGTTGCTCTTACCGGCCGCTGCTAATGCTGTTGAAGAAATACCGCCCGTCGTCCTACCCAATCCTCTGGGCCAAGAAGTTAATAATATACCACTGCTCGTCAACCATATCATTGTTGGCATTTTGGGTATTGTCGGCGCCGTTGCTTTATTGGCCTTTATCTGGGGCGGCCTGCTCTGGATGACCTCGCTAGGCAATGCCGACCGCGTCAAGCAAGGCAAAGAAACACTGATTTATGCCACCATCGGATTATTGGTGATTTTTATTAGTTATTCGGTAATTAATTTTATTTTTAAATCGTTGACCTAGCAGTTGATTTTTTGGCGCAAAATATTTATACTATAAACAATTACTATCTAATCCTCGAAAGGAGGTGAGTACATGAAAAAAATCGTTTCCCTATTATCAATTTCAGCCGCTGCCCTTACGGGATTATTCCAAGGTGTTTTAGTCAAAGCCCAAGCGTTGACGCCCTCCCTGGATATACCGGAAAGTTTTGGCGGTCTGGGCTCACAAGATCTCAAGATTACTATTGCTAACATTGTTCAGATAGTCTTGGGTTTCTTGGGTATCTTAACTGTCTTGATCATCCTCTTGGGCGGCTTCAAATGGATGACTTCTGGCGGTAATGAAGATAAGATTGATGAAGCCAAAAAGCTGATCAGTGCTGGTGTTGTCGGTCTGGTGATCGTTCTGGCCGCTTATGCTATTGCCACCTTCATTGTCGGCAATATCGGTAACGCCGTCACCGGTACCACTTCATAAATATAGTCTAGACTATAACCCATCATCATTGACTGATCTAATTGATGATGGGTTGGGGCTTACACTATAACTTCATGACTTTCCGTCTATTCTTTTTTTCAACCATTGCCTTTCTTTTGGCATCACCGCTAAAAGCGGCTGCCAGTCCGGCAGGTGATGGGTTACAAAAGGCAGTTAAAAATTCGGGCCTTCCCACTGGTTCAATCGAATCTATGGCGGCCAATTTTATTATCGTTGTCTTAGGAATTGTCGGCGTGCTTTTTATGCTGCTGATTCTTTATGGCGGTTATGTTTGGATGATGGGCAGTAGAGCCGGCAAAGAAAAAGAAATTAATAATGCCAAGACTATTTTAACTAACGCCACGATTGGTCTGCTGCTTGTGCTGGCCGCTTATGCTATTACTTATTTCATTGTCCAACAAATCAACTTTGCCACTACCGGCACTTTGGAACCGGACCTTGATACCGGTGATCCCGGCGTACCCTATGTTGATCCTGGACCTGCTTAATAATTATGAAAAAATATTTTTATCTCATTCTAGCGTATCTTCTGGCGCCTCATATTTCTTGGGCCGCTACTAGTGCGTCATCTTCCGGCGGCAGCCCGCTAGACAGCGTCAAGGCAATCGGTACTCTGGTCTATGGCGGCAGCGGCACACCTTACGATATTAAGCGGGTTATCTCCGGTCTTATCCAGATTTTCTTAGGCTTAATTGGAATTATCTTTCTACTGCTGATCATCTGGTCAGGTTTCCGTTGGATGACTAGCGGCGGCAATGAGAAAACCGTGGAAGAGGCTAAAAAAACCCTGCAGAATTCTGTTGTCGGTCTGATTATCGTTGTTATGGGCTACTCCATTGCTTACTGGATAATAGTCTGGCTGGGGCAGGCGACCACAGGCGCCGGTACGACCGGGGGTCCTGTGATCGAATAGTAGATCTGTAAGTTGAACGACCCGCCACTCAATTGAGTAGCGGGTCGTTTTTTTCTTGGTTACCCCCTAACGATAGATCGGGATTCGTACTTGGGGCCCTTGGAAAGCATCTCGCCCCTTGTCATAGACCGGTAGACACTTTCGGTAGAGTCTCCTGCTCCCATCGGGGCACTCTATCAGAGCAGTGATGGGATAGCAGGCAAAGGCCTTGTTCGGCTTGACCCGAATCAGGGTGGGCAATGTCTGCTGCTGGGGACCCAGGCGGAACTTGGGCTCATGTACCCACTTGTACTCCACCCAGGAGGTGTCGGCGCCGGATCGGGTCCGGCCGTGATGCGGCCGCTCCTCCTGCAGTTCAAACTCATAGGCCAGGCGGACCGACACCGAACAGCCACAATCGCGTGCCGGTAAACGCTCACCAGTATCCTGATCAACATCGGTTCTGTTCATGACGTTTACGGTCAACCAGTCAGCCCGGTTTTCCGTAATGTCGCTGGAACTGTGGATCAGGACACTGGTAGAACAGCCTGTCAGCAGCACCAGAGCCGCAAGACAGAAAAGCACAACTACTGGCCAGGATTTCATAGCACACCCCTTTCAGAGGGTTTTGGGTTAAAAGCAAGGAAAGGACTAGCTGAATAGTGGAATATACCATATAATATAGCTGCTGTCAACCCCATTAAAACACCCGCCTTTTAATGGGCTAATAGCCCCCTTGTTTATAAACTGTTACAATGTTTCTCGTGAAACATCTTAGCTCTTGGCTCAATTACCGACCCCAAATTTTCCTTATTGCTGCTGCCTTTGTATTTGCTGCTTTCTTTGGCGCAGCAGTACTAATAAAATACAATTTCTTTCTCTATAATGGCCTGGATCTGGCTATTTTTAATAATTCTTTATGGAACCTGATCCACGGAAATAATTTGTATAACGCCATACATCCACCGACCTACTGGGCCGATCATGTGTCACCCTGGCTTCTCGTATTGGCTCTACCCTACGCCCTTTGGGCCGATCCTCAATTTCTTTTGCTGTCACAGATCGTGGTTCTGGCTGCCTGCGTCTGGCCACTTTATTTAATTGCCAGGAAATACTTATCACCGCGGTTAGCCTGCCTTGTTGCCGGCCTTTGGCTAGTTAATCCTCTGATTCATAACATTAGTTTATATGAATTTAGTTTGGTGCCTTGGTCAATATTTTTTTTGCTTTGGGCTTATTACTGGTATGACCAGAAACACTGGGCGCGTTTTATAATTTTTTCTTTACTGGCCATTACAACCCGCGAGGACGTGGCTGTAATGTTGGTGGGTTTTTCTATTCTGGCCGCTATTGATAAGTGCAGCTGGAAATGGTGGTTAACGCCAGGAATAATTGGCCTTGGTTGGTTTGCTGTGACGCAATATATTATCAATCAGGCGTCTCTTATTGGTGTCTCTAAATTTGTTAATTATTACAGCTGGCTCTGGCAACCCTCACTGGCCGAAATTAGTCGACATTTTTTAAACCTCGGCAATGTGCAGATATTTCTCGGGCTGCTTTTACCTTTATTATTTTTACCCTTACTAAGACCGAAAACGTTAATCCTGACACTTTTGCCTCTGGGTATTCTGCGCTTGGCCAGTGGCGACGACGGCGCCGCAGTTTTGCGGGCTCATTATGGCGGCTTCTTGCTTTGGCCCTTGTTTATTGCCACCATTCTTGCTTTGGCCACCGACAATCAGCCGCGCCTGTTACAAAAATTGACCAATTACCGCCTATTAATAATTTTGTCACTGCTGACGGCTAGTATTTACGCCAGCCTAACTTATGGCAATATTCTTCCCCTGGTTAATTATCACTGGAACAGTTCTCGGGCCGAAGAATATCGGCTGGCCTGGCAGCAAATTCCCGAGACAGCACGAGTCGCCTCCACTTATTCTTTCTTGACGCCCCTATCTTCACGGCAGCAATTACAGTTACTGCCCTATGCTTATGCCGGCATGGGACAATTTGCCTTAACCAACTACCAACTTGACCCCCAAACTGAATATTTACTAATTGATTGGCAGGAGTGGTTAATAGCACAAGTTCATTACCCCGGCCGTTATCCGCAAAAAGTTTCTCTAGCAGACATGACTACCTGTTGGCAAAGCTGGCAAGCGGATTATCGACCAATCTGGCAGCAAGGCGCTATAACCATATTTCAACGACATCCGAATAATATATTAATAGCCACGGTCAAACCAACAAGCAATCAGGCGGCAACTTTAAATATATTTAGCAGCGCTGGGCAGTCCGAAGCCTATCTGACTAGCCCGGCTACGACCAGTCTACAGGCCCTGCAGCTAAGCACAGCCAACTCTACCTACTATCTGCCACTAGCCTACGGTTTATGGACCTCCACTAGCAGTTCGGCTGAGATTACCATGCCGCTGAATGACCCGGCAGTAAAAAAAATTGACCTCGTGGCCTTTCGCTGGCCGCAGATAATGCTTAATAACATCAATACTCTAGAGTTGCGGTGGAAATCGCTGATCACCGAAGCTACTGCTGATGTAAACGATAAATAGCGCCGGTGGAATTTTTTTTAATCAGCTGCAAATATGGCGCTTCATCCAGCCAGGAAAAAAATTCTGCCGGATTTTTTGTAGTGTAGTGAACAACAATCAACGAGATCCGGTTATCAACTAAAAATTTGATCTTATCCAGGCCTGTATTAGCCGAAAAAAATTCGTCTGCCTTCTGCCGCTTCTGTAAATAGTTGATTGTCTGATGCTGGTGTCCGATATAAATAGTCTGACCCGTAAAAGCCGGGATCAACAGGCCAATGGGTTCATCAAAAGGCAAGACTATTTGTTCCACGGGTTGTTGTTTTAAACTACCCAGTAGCTCCTTCGTTTCAGCCGATAAATAAAAGCGGTCATTGGTTTGATAGTAGGACATTGCCCGGAGATATACTGTCTGACTATACCAGGGTCCAAAAGTCACGGCCATAATAACAAATAACCAATAGATGATCTGCCAATAATAATTTTGAATCCGCCGAGCCAAAGCTAGGGCACCCAAACCAGCCACCAAACTAACAGGAATTAGCCAGCCGTTAGCCAGTCGGCGATTATAGTCCAGTGGCAAATAAACCATAATCCAGGTGACCCAAGTCCAGATGACCAATAGCCGCCACCACTCGTTGTCGCGCCATTTAGTCCACCAGTGATAGGTGCCTATCACAGCTAGGGGAAATAACAGGCCCCAAGCTAATAAATAATTATAGGGCGGCGGCGAATAAACTAAATTTTGAGCTGACCAACCGCGCAGCGCTGTTTCGCTCATAACCAAACCCCAGACTAAGCCCGCGCTGGCCGCACACCAGAACCAATAGATTGACAGCTTATATAAGTAGCGTCTGTCCTGCGTCTGCCACCAGCGCCATAATGACCACAACGCCGGTATCGTAGCTAAGATCCAAAAATCATAGGGGTGAACCATAATTAATAAAGCCGCCAAAGCCCCTACCAGACTCTCTGATTGCCAACTTATAGTCTGTCGTTGTTTTATCCACAGATAGAATACCAACAACAATAATATGTGCGACAGAATAAATAGGGGCGATTGCTGAGCATTGGCTTGAAGTGATAATTCGCCCATGTAAATATCTACCGGCTTAGTCGTTAACGGCGCAAAATCACTAGCTAAGATACTGGGTTGAAATAAGGCCTTGGCCCACCCCCAACCTCCGGCGAATAACACAAACAGCCAGAGCCACAACCTCTCATTATACTTACTAGTCAGGCGCCTTAACCAAAAAAACAAAACCACCATTGTTACCAGCACCAACAAAATCCTCCACCCATGATAGACGGGTATCACACCCAGAGAAAAAAGATTAGCCGTTTGACCGATTAGCCACCAATGAGGACCAATCAGACTGCCCACCTGCAGCTCGCTAGTGTGAATATTTTTTTGTAGCAATTGGCCCAACCGGCCCTGCTCAATCATAGAGTAGTAAACCAATTTATCCGCCGAAGCCGCTAGATTGATGCCCGTATAACTACTGCCGGACGGTGCCGCAAGGGCCGACCATAAATATAAAATATTAGTAAACACCAAAAAAATTACTATCAGACAAATGCTGGCCAGATAATACTGCTTTTTAGTCATATTTTTTTACAATCTCAAAAATTTTGGCAAATGGTCCTTGATAACGCAAAACGAAATTCTTGTCTTGACTTAATTGATCGATCAAGTCGTGATTGCCGTTTCCCACCAGGAGAAACCGTGAATGAAAAACTTTAGTAATAATCTGAGCAATGTCTCCCGTAGCCTTACCCTCACTAACGCTTGACCACAAGGCCCATAATTCTGGGCTTTGATTATACATAAAAGTCGGGTCCAGGCCGACAATATAATAATTGGACCGATTATAATAAAAAAGCGCCGGCCAATAATCCCAGTTAGAATTAAAAACAATTTCTCCCGGCCTACTATTCTCCTGCAGCCACTGTGACTCGGCAGCTAATTGGTTAACGGTAAAAGTTGTTTGGCTTTCATTGGCCCTAACAGCCATAACGTCTTTGAAAATTAAAAAAATGAAGGTCGGAATAATAAATACTATGACCAGAAAAGCATAAAATTTAATTAACCAACCAAATTTTCCCGGCAACGATAACTGCTGCTTGAGCCACCGGGCAGTTATCTGGGGCAAACAGCGGACCCAGAGTACCGCCGTGGCAATAAATAAGAGGGGGTCTGACAGCTCAACGTAGCGCCGCGATTTCCAGGTCAAGCCCACAGCAATAAACGACAAAATAACTAAAAACCAGTCGTCGCGCCTTAACTGACGGAAGCGGTGCCAACCAAAAATAATAATTATTGCCAGAATCACCAGAGGATAGACGTGAAAATTGATCACGTCTCTCCAGGATAGGGACAGCCATTCAGCACCTACTCCCACTGCCTGACCATAATTAATTACGCCGATTTGAACAATCTGCTGCCAATAAAAATATAAATTATGCGGCCAGTAGGGATTAAGTACAATCCCCGCCAAGCTGCCTGCCAGGGTCACTACTAGTAAACCAAATGAACGGGGACGGAATAACCGACAAACTAATGATTTTTCGCGGCTGCTCCAGCCGGCAAGGACATCAACGCACCAATACAGGCCGACCGTCATGATACCAAAAATCCAGCCACCATAAAGCCAGACATAAATAATTTGCAAAAAAAATAATAACCAGATTTTTTTCTTCAATAAAGCATAGAGAATCAAAACCACAACAATCAAGGAAACACTGTTGGCTTTAACTAAGGCCAGACGGAAAGCAAAAGTTGAGGAGAACAATAATAACGCTGTCCAAATTAACGCTAGCTGCGGCGCCAAGCGACGCAAGAACCAATAAAAAACCGTAAAAAAGCTGGCGCCAAATAAAATTGTACCCAGCTTAATGGCATAGAGTGGATTGCCCAGCTTCATTAAGGGAGCCAACAATAAGTGGTAGAGCAGGTGGTGATCAGTAAAATGTTGGCTTAAAGTTGTAAACTGCATCCAGGGCAAGCTACGCAATAAAACCCCTTCAGATAATAATTGTGCTATAGCTGCGTGATAAAAGACATCAGGATCACCAAAGGCCAGATGGAATTGCCAAAAAGCCAGAAATAAAAAAGTAACAAAAAAAACCAGCAGATACTCCATCTGTTGGTAATACTTTTGCCGGTCAGTCATAGTCTCAAAAGGCGCTCCACAAGCATGGGTCGGAGCGCCTTATTTATCTCCTAATTCTTGCTTCAATAAATCTACCCAAGGTATCGCCGTGGCATCTAACTGCTCTTTACCGGCCAATTTAAGAGTTAGAGCCGAACTCCACCAGAGCATTTTCAGTCCCTGCTCTAAACCATTGCCAATAAACGACTGCTTTAAAACCTTTATGCCTAAGCGTTGCAATATTTTTTCTGTCAGACGGTAACGTTTCTTGGTCCTGACATAATAATCTGATGATTCCAGCATTACCGCTACCCATTTCTTACTCTGACTGCCTAGATTAGACAAACCTTCTAATAAATGGTGATTCAATTCAGGTAGAGCAAAGTAAGCAGCAAAAAGTTTAGCAGTCTCATTTAGTTGGTTACTCATAATATGGGCCGCACCAGTCAAATGTTCAGAGGCAATAATCAGACAATTTTTATTCAACATTTGCCGCGCTGGCGCCGTTAATAATCCCCGGCCGCCTCTCATTGTCATAGCAGCGCGCCGCAATTCTGCCAAGTCCAGCTGCAATATACCGGCGCTTTTCAAACTAAGGGCAAAGGCTGCCAGCATATAGCCCAAACCCAGGCGCGGCTGTCCGCTGGGGTTAAATTTAGTGGTAAAAATAAAGTGCGGTATTTTATCCGCTGCGGCCGCCTCAGCCAATTGGCCGCCACTGGTAATTACCAAAGCCGATAAACGTCTTTTTCTGGCTTCTTGAAAACAACCTAGGGCCTCTTCAGTCGCCCCGGAATAACTAGCGATTATCACCAGACTATCGGCCGACGCCAGACCAGGCAACTGATAATTATTAACTATAATAACCGGCACCTTTAACTGGCGCCAATAAATATACCGCAGTAGGTCAGCGGCCAGAGCCGATCCACCCATACCACAAACAATGACCGAGTTATATTTCTTCCTAGCCAACAGTCTTTTCCTGGGCCAATGATCCAGAGTCCAGATAATTTGCTCTGGCAACTGCTCGACCGAAGCAGCCACCAAAGAATTGTGCTGAGACCGTTGTTGTTTGAGGGACAACATAATGTTCTCATTATGTCTTTTCCTTTACTGACAGTCAAGAGCGGGCTAATAAATTGCCACTGTCCAACCTTGATTTTCTCTAATGAAAATGCTAATGTAGCGGGGTTAAATCACTCTATTTTTTTAAATTTTTTCTCCCCGCCCAGAGGGCGGTCGCCCCGTGGGCGATACAACCTAACCTCTAATCAATGTCCGGCCATTCCAAGTGGGCCACTACCAAACGCCAAAAAGCGGTTACTGACGCCAAGCGCAGTAATCTTTTTACTAAGTTGGCGAAAAACATTGCTGTGGCTGCCCGCGATGGAGCCGATCCGGCTATGAATTTTAAATTGCGCATTGCGATTGACAAGGCCAAAGAGTACAGCATGCCCAAAGATAATATTGAACGGGCTATTGCCCGTGGTAGCGGTACCGGCGGTGGTCAGGCAGTTGAAACTATTCTGTACGAAGCTTATGGCCCGGAAGGAATAGCTTTATTGATTGAAACCGTAACTGATAATAAAAATCGTTCGGCCGGCACAGTTAAGGCTATCTTGAGTAAAAACGGCGGTAGTTTGGGCAGTGCCGGCAGCGTTCAGTGGCAATTTAATCTTCAAGGGATTCTGACTTTAAAAATTTCGAAACTTACTGACGAGCAAGAGTTACAATTAATCGATGCGGGGGCCGAAGATTTCATTGAACTGGGCGATTTGCTACAAATTATCTCAGCTCCAGAAAATTTGGAAAAGATCAAACATCAAGTTCAAGCTTTAAATCTGCCGCTAACCGACGCCGCCCTAGAATACCGACCCAAAGATTTGATTACGCCTAAAGATCCCGAGAGAATAATCCATCTCTTAGAATTACTGGAAGACGACGAAGACATCAATAACGTTTATACCAACGCCAACGTCTAATGGCCACACCAGCCACACTAATTTTGGGTATTGACCCTGGCTTTGCCGATACTGGCTGGGGCGTGATTAGTTTTGCTGGTCAGGGACAAATGCTGGCCTGCGGCAGCATCAGTACACCCAAAAGCGACTCCTTTTCTGACCGTTTATTAGCTTTGGGTCAACAACTGACAACCATAATCAAAACCTACCGGCCCGACATGGTAGCAATTGAAGAGCTATTTTTTAATACCAATGTTACAACCGGCATTAAAGTTGCCATGGCCCGCGGAGTCATTATGTATGTCTGCCGTCAGGCCGGATTGCCGGTACGTGAATTCACTCCAGGACAGATTAAGCTGGCACTGACTTCTGACGGCAGGGCTTCCAAAGCTCAAATGGGCAAAATGATCCAACTATTACTTAACCTATCTGTCCTACCACAGCCGGACGACGCAGTTGATGCTCTAGCCTGCGCCCTAACCTGTGCTCACACCAAACTCTACGTTTAATTTATGGCTAATAAAGAATTGACCATTGTTTCTGTCACGTCAGAACTTGACCCCTATTTCAAAATCGGAGGACTAGGCGACGTGGCCCGAGCTTTACCAAAATCATTGCAACGTCTGAAACAGCACGTTAGCATTTTCACGCCCTATTACAAATTACGCCTGGATGAAAAAAAATATCCGGTCAAAAAAATTATTGATAGCGCCTCAATCGTAATTGATGACTCGTTTCTTATTAAAGCCAGTCTTTATCAGGCAGAGTTGGCTCATAAACTGCCCGTCTATTTTGTCTCTATTGATCGCTTCTTTGGCCGCTCAAAAAAAGTTTATTACGGTTCCAGCACCGACAGTATCCGTTATTTTGCCTTTAATATTGCTGTCTTAGAATTTATCCGTTTACTAAAACTACAACCAGATATTATTCAGTGTCATGATTGGCCGGCAGGTTTAATTCCAGAACTACTGAAAAAGCGCTATAAAAACGATCCTTTACTTAAGTCGGCTGCTAGCGTTTTTACTATTCATAACCTTAGCTATCAATTGGGTCAGGCCTGGTGGAGCATTCCGGTAACCAAAAGAGATAACGGAAGAACCCCCTTGCCATTATTTTCTAACACTGCCGGCGTTAAGCGGATAAACTTTACTAAACGCGCCATTCTTTATGCCGATGCTATTAACGCCGTGTCAGAAGCTTACCGTGAAGAAATTATGCAGCCGCACTTTGGCCAAGACCTACATCGTATTTTACGAAATCGCGAAAACAAGCTCTATGGAGTTGTTAATGGCATTGATTACCACGAATTTAATCCCGCCAACGATCCCAATCTAAAAACTCAATATAACTATACGACTATTGAAAAGAAATTAGAAAACAAGCGGGCGCTGCAAAAACGCTGCGGTTTAAAAATTAGCAACGACACTCCGATTATGGTAATGAGCAGCCGTATTATTGAACAAAAGGGCTTTGATCTATTTTTGCCGTTGCTACCCTACCTGCTACACAAGGACGTGGAAATAATTATTTTGGGAGAAGGGGACAAAAAATACACCGAACACTTTCAGGCCCTAGCTAAAGCCAACCCCACTCAATTATCATTATTCTCTTTTGATAAGTATTCAGCTTTGGAAACCCTGATGTACGCTGGCGGCGACATATTACTACTACCCTCACGGTTTGAACCCTGTGGCACCAATCAACTAAAGGCCCTACGTTATGGTTGTGTGCCTTTGGTGCGGGAAGTTGGCGGCTTAGGAGAAACAGTCACCAATTACGATCCAAAAACTAACCCCGACGGCATTGGTTTTGTTTTTAATGCCTATAGTTCTCATACATTGATGTTTACTATAGCCCGCGCTTTGGAAACTTATAAATACCCCGATATTTGGCGTCAATTAATGGTACGCGGAATGAAGGTTTCTTTCTCTTGGGATCTGCCGGCCAGAAAATACCTTAAACTGTTTCATCTGGCATTAAAGTTTAAGCAAAAAGAAACCACTAATGGTAATTAAACTATTATGATCCTGGACTTTGGCCATTCACTGACTGATGTGCCCCGCTTACGGGAAGGAGATTTTTTGCAGGCGGTGGTAACACAAATTTGCCAGCAGTGTTATAGCATCACTGCTCCCGTCAAAGTTGAATATTTTCACATTTACAAATACCGCTATCATAAACCAGAAAGTTTTTCGGCTGTTATTGGCTGCAAAGTTACCTGGGTCAGTAATTCCGTCAATCATCGCCTTAAACTTTTCGTTGGTGCCGCCAGCAATGATTCCAAGCTGCGCGCTTATCATAACCTGAACTGGTTGCGCGCCCATGGTTTTGATCAGGGGACCCTGCAGGTAATAAAACCCATAGTTTATCTAACAGACCTCAAGGCCCTAGTTTATGAAGCTTCTGAAGGTCAAACGCTTTATTGGCACCTTAAGCGCCGCCCAGCGCCCGAGCAGCTGCTTTGGCCGCTACACTTATCCGCCGAATGGTTAAAAAAACTGCACTCCATCACGGCCACGGACCTGCCACCAACTATGAGTGAAAATAATGATCAAGGAATTATTAAAAGTTTAAGGCGAGCGCAAGAAAAATATGGCCAGCTCCAACCAGAGCAAGGAGAAAAATTTACAGCCGTACTTGAAAAAATCCACTCCTTCCTGCCTACCACCAATACTTCTGGCTCCTTAATTTACGGCGATTATCATCCGGAAAATATAATTTTTCATGACCTT
This sequence comes from Candidatus Komeilibacteria bacterium, assembly GCA_043801745.1. Lineage (GTDB taxonomy): Bacteria > Patescibacteriota > Patescibacteriia > UBA1558 > 2-01-FULL-52-15 > JAZDLR01. The sequence continues at coordinate 43,822 of JAZDLR010000016.1, forward strand.
GAATCCCGTCACCTAACCATGATCGATTTAAGCGATGTTACCCTGGGCAGCCCTTACCGCGACGTTGGTACTTTTGTTCAACAATTTGATTTTATGTCTCAATCATTTCTGGTTCGTGAGGACATCAATAGGCTGAAACGTTATTTTATTGAACAGTATACCGGGCTGCCTTTCGACTCTATCCCCGCTAAAGAGATAAATTTAATTAATCTTTATCAGGCCTTAACAGCCGTGCGTAGCTCGGTTTGGTTATTTGAACCAGAGTCACGCCGCGTCAGCCTGGAATTATTAGATGATGCCCGATTATTAATTGAAAAGGTGGCCCAAAATCAACATTCTATCAATCTACGCTAATTAGCTAAGCTACTGGTCATATATTTCACGGTCAATTTCCGCTATAATATCAACGGATTGACTGCGACTCATTTATAAACATTAAAAGATACCAACGCTCTCATGACTAAAACTATATCCGCTGCCACCAAAATTAAGGGCCCCTTTATTGATCTGCAATTCCATTCACATTTCTCCGACGGCTCAAAAAGCCCGACTGAACTGGCTAAAATTATGCACGCCAAGGGCGTGGGCGTGGCCGCCCTGACTGATCACAACACCGTTCATGGTCAGTATGAATTTCAAGCCGCCTGTAAACCTTTCAATATTAAGGTCATACCGGCAGTAGAAATCTATGCCCGTTATAAAAAATATAATTTGCATATCTTGGGCTATAACATTGACCTAAATAACGCCGAATTACATGACTATTTGCGCGAATCCCAGGTAAAACGCAAAAAAATGATTGAGTCTTTGGTGCCCCTGCTTAAGCGGCGTAGTATCAAGCTAGACATTAGCGTGCTCTTTTCTCAGCCGGCGACTTACATTGGTATGGTTAATATTATCCGTCAAATCCGTAGTCAGCAAATTAATAAACCTATTTTACGGCGCTTGCTGAAAAAAAATAATTATGATTATTATGAGATCTATAACGCCATATTCTCCCGCCATCAAAGTACTCATTTAAGCGAAGTTTACCTGCCATTGGCGGCCGTCGTTCGATTAATTAAACGCTGCGGCGGTGTGCCGGTTATAGCTCACCCCGGACAGCAGTTAGGTTTTGAACACGATCAAATCGTGCCGGAGCTGAAAAGGGTCGGGGTAGAGGGTATTGAGTGCTTTTCATCTCATCACAATTGGGACCAGACAGCTCATTACATTATGTTGGCTGGCCGGCAAAATATGATTATCACCGGCGGTAGTGACTATCACGGTGATCTGCCCGGCGACTACATTGTTGATAATTATCTTAACTATACCTCTCTGCCTCTGACTATTTACCAACAGATAAAAAAGTTTTAATGCCTATCAAGCCCAGTGTCCTACACGTCGCTGCTGAATGCTCGCCTTTTATTAAAGTTGGCGGCCTAGCCGATGTTGTTGGTTCATTACCTCAAGCCATAGCTGTTGGCGGCTGGCAGAGTGGCGTTATTTTACCTTGTTATCACCGTTCTCAACTACGGAATCTAACTGACGTTACTGCTCAAAAAATTAGCTTAAATTTTTCTGGTGCTCTCACCACTATTACGATCCACCACGGCAAATTGAAAAATAATCCGGTTGACTATTGGTTTATTGAGCACCCCTTATTATCGCGCCAACATCCTTATAGTAATAATATTCCGGCTGATATTGAAGTCTTTAGCTTTTTCTCTTACTGCGTTGTAGAACTTTTAGGCTCAATTGTGCCACGACCGGACATTCTCCACTGTCACGATTGGCATACCGGTCTAATACCGACATTGATTGATGCTCGTTACCAGCGAGAAAGTACTTGGTCAACAGTACCAACTGTTTTTACTATTCATAACCTGTCCCACCAGGGAATTGGCAGCCACGACATCTTATCTAAAATTAAGCTGACGCCGGATAAGGAGTTGGCTTTGTTGGAAGCTTATAGTGAGGACCAAATTCTCAATATTCTTAAGGTGGCGATTCTTTCGGCCGACAAAGTTACCACCGTCAGCCCAACCTATGCCCGGGAAATTATCCATGGCTCACAAGACTTTGGTTTGGCTCCTTACATTAGGCGCCGTAGGGCAGATTTTCACGGCCTGCTTAATGGTATTGACGGAAAGATTTTTAATCCTCAGACCGATACGGCAATTTATCGGCGCTTTTCTTCTGCCACCTGGCAACAAGGCAAGGCCACAAATAAAAAGCGGCTGCGCCAAGAGCTTGGCTTACCAAACAATAATCTGCCCTTGGGAATAATTATTTCCCGTCTAACACCGCAGAAGGGGTTAGATATTTTATTGCCTCTGCTACCGCGGTTGGCCGAAAAAATGCAGTTGGTAATCCTGGGTCAAGGGGAGACAATTATAGAACAGGAGCTGCGCCTGGCAGCTAAAATCCACCCCCAGTCGTTAATTTTCCGTCCTCAACTGGATCTTGCTCTGGCACAAAAACTTTACGCCAGCGCCGATATACTTCTTATGCCTTCACGATTTGAGCCGTGCGGCTTAGGACAGATGATAAGCATGCGTTATGGCACCATTCCTCTTGTCCGCAGCACCGGCGGGCTAAAAGATAGTGTAAAAAACCTGTCTACCGGCTTTACTTTCTCCGCCTATTCCTCTGCCGCTCTCTGGTCTTCCCTGCGCCGGACGCTGGCGGTATACCAAACGCCCCAACGCTGGTATACTATAGTTAATCGTTGTTTACAGCAAGATTTTTCTTGGGCTGCCTCAGCGAAAAATTATCAGAAAATCTATCAACAATTATTATGATCCGTCGACCAGAGATTCGTAAAGATTATATTCAAGATAAATACGTTATCATTGCGCCGCGCCGTGGTAAGCGTCCGCGTTTAGTGAGAAAACCCGAGCAACCGCGTCCCTCGCTGAAGGATTCTATCTTTAGCCCACAAAATATCAACTCCACCCAAGCCCTTTATACTGTCGGCCCAAAAAATAATTGGCGGATTAAGGTTGTACCCAATAAATTCCCGGCCGTTTCCGTCTCCAACCCCAAAGCTTATGGTCGGCAAGAGGTAATTATTGAGACTCCTAATCCACGGCCGGAATTACACCAATTATCAGTAAAAAATATTGCCGAACTTTTGAAAACTTATGGTTTGCGGGCCGATGAATTAGTCAAAGACAAAAAAATTCAGTACATCTTAACTTTCAAAAACGCCGGTGGTGGCTCTGGTGCCTCTTTGATGCACTCCCATTCACAAATATTCGCTTCTGATTTTATTCCGCCTCACCTGCTGGATAAATCACAAAAATTACAGGAATATAAAATTCGCACCGGCCGCTGTATTTATTGCGACATCATAAAAAAGGAAATAAAAGGCCCGCGGAAAGTTTATGCCGATAAACATGTTGTCGCCTTCACTCCCTATGCATCGATGTATAATTATGAGTGCTGGATTATGCCTCTGCGGCATCATGACAACATTTCTGTGCTTGATCATGAGGAATACTATGCCTGGGCCAAAATCCTAAAACACCTTCTAAAAAAAGTCGACACTTTAAAACTGGCCTACAATTACTATTTACACCGCGTGATTAATGACAATGACCAACACGTTTACATGAAAATTGTGCCTCGCGGCGAAATCTGGGGCGGGGTTGAAATTGGTTCGGGCGTGGTAATCAATCCGATTGATCCTGATGAGGCGGCCAAATATTATCGCCGGGGTTTAAATAAGCGGTCGAGTAAATAAACAGCACAAATTAGTAGGACCAGAAGAATTAATAGCCCAAGGAAAAATAGTTGAAAAAATTGCGGCGGATACAACTGAATAATCTTGTCTGTAGCCGAATCAAACTCCCAATTACCGTTAGGAAAAATAAGCTGGTGAGCCGCTCTAAAGAGCGGCTCAAATTGTATTAGGGTTAGTAATCCCAACATTACAATTACTCCACCAACTGTTAAAAAGCCTGGCTCTAAACTTGAAAAAAATTGCTGCCAGCCAGTCCGGCGTTTTATTACTAGAAACGCCGCACCAAATAGCAGAATGGTTAACCAAACAATACATTGTTCATTAACTATCAATCGATCAATGTCTTGAACGTGCCTAAGCTCGTTGGCTGATAAATGAAGTAATTCTATCTCCGAACCGACACGAAAATGATTTAATAAATACATTCTTTCAGCCCGTAACTGTGGGACCTGTCCTAAATAATCAAAAATCAGCCCGTGCCACCAAGGATTTAATAGTAAGGCCTGAAGTAGCAACAGTATTGTTACTAGGGCGGTTGCGACGCCAAAAAAATACTTCATACTATTACTATATCATGGCCCTATTGACAAATCTATCGGATTATTAAATACTAATGTTCTGTTCCTTGAGTTATTGGATATTCAGAGACCGTGAACTACTGGCGCCTTGCAATCACCACGACCTCTCACCAGGTCGTGAAGCTGCGCTAGAATTCGCGGTCTCTCCTTTTTGGCCCTAGGTATCCTGCGATTTCTAACCGGGGGGTTAGACTCTTCTAATCCGTAGAAAGGAGAAACTACACGTAAGGCCGTCAACGAAACACGTTGGCGGGAAATCCACCTTGTTCCGGTGAGGGAACAAAAAACCATGATTTGCACTAGCACCGAACGTCAGGAAGACTTCCGGCGGAGAACCTGTACCACCAAGGCGCAAGTTAATCCTCCCTGTGTCTATGGATCGCCCCAGCGGGTCAACTGCCACGGTCTGGTTGCAGGGTTTACTCCTTGTAAATTTTGCGGCCGGGACATGTACACCGGCAAGACCCGTTCTGACATCCTGAAGGGACTGGAAGAAAAACACGCCCTGATGACCGCCCGTTCGGCCCCTAACCTAGCCCAGAGCTAGACGTGCAAATCTCTGAAGCCTCAACCTAGACGGCATCTGGCGTTTCAGAGGCAACAAGTTCGGGCCCGCTCAGTTTTTTGAGCGGGCCCGTTATATTTTCACAGCCAAAAAAAGTTTATTTAAGTTTAGTGCGACCGAAACTAACCCTTCGAAATTTTCTGCCTAGTCGTACAATGTCGCCGCTATCAATGCTGCGCTTAAAGTCCTTAACCTTCTCGTCATTAATATAAACCGCGCCTTCTTCAATCTTTCTTCTGGCTTCAGAATTTGATGTTGTTAAACCGGCTTTGACCAGAACAGAAATGATGGTTTTTTCCGGCGACAGAATCCTCACTTCTTGAATGTCATCGGGCGCCATTTTATTACTGAACTGGTTAATAAAGTTTCGGTGCTGCTTGCTGGCTTCAGATTTATTAAAATAGACAGCCACAATACTAGCGGCCAAAATTAACTTAATGTCCCGCGGATTAGCCCCTTTTTTCAGCTGGCTTTCGTGTCGCTTTACTTCCTCCAGGGGAACGCGGGTACAATGAATAAAATAGTTAATTATTGCTTCGTCCCGCAGACTCATAACCCGACCAAACATGTCGCCGGCAGTATCAGTTAAATTAATGGTGTTGCCCCAACTGGAAGACATTTTACGTCCATCAGTGCCTTCAATTAAGTTATTCATTAATAAATCCTGCGGCTGTTGTTTATAGTACTGCTGCAGCGCGCGTCCTGACAACAAATTAAAGCGCTGATCAGTCCCCCCCAGCTCAACGTCGGCTTTAACCCTAACCGAATCATAGCCCTGCATTAAAGGATAGAGTATTTCGCGCAAGGAGATGCGCTTACCGCTCTTGTAACGCTTAGAGATATTTTCCCGAGCCATAAATTCAGCTAAGGAAAACTGATCGGCCTGCTCACCGATTTCCGCGTAATTTAATTTGCCCAGCCATTCAGAATTATGATGCACCTCGGCTTGAGCTAAATCAATGATTTTGCTGGCCTGCTGTAAATAGGTTTTCAGGTTGCTTTTGACCTGCTGTGGTGTAAGCATCGGCCTTTCGCTCTCTTTGTCGCTGGTATCACCAATTGTGGCTGTAAAATCACCGACAATAAATACCGCCCTATGGCCCAGTTTTTGAAAATCGCCCAGCTTTAGTAAGGGGATGGAGCGCCCCAAATGAAGGTTGGGACTGGTCGGGTCAATGCCCAGCTTGACACGTAGCTGCTTGCCAGAACACAGCCGTTGTTCTAAACTTTTACGCTCAATGACCTCGGCCACGCCTCGCTCTAAAAGTTCCTTAATTTTTTTCTTATCAGTACTAATTTTGCCCATAGATTAGCTTAAATATTGTCTTAATTTGCTTTCATTATACCTGATTGTTGGCTATAATAAAACAACTATGCCCATTTCTCCGCTTCGCCCAGCCTTTCAAACCAAACCCCTAGGATCCACTAATTTCCCTCGGTCTCCCCGACACCACCGAGGTGGTTTTTGGCGTATCTTTTGGCAACGTATTATACCAATAATTATTCTCTTAACTCTAGTTGGTGGAATTTTTGTGGTTGGTGCTTTTGTTTGGTATTCGCATGATTTACCAGACCCCAATAAACTAATTGACCGTAGCGTAGCCCAGAGCACAAAAATTTATGATCGCACTGGAGAGCATTTGCTTTATGAAATCCATGGCACTCAAAGGCGCACCCTAGTTAATCTTGATCAGATTCCTAAATATGCGGTTGAGGCAACTATTGCCATTGAGGACAAAACCTTTTATGAACACCGGGGCTACAATGTGGCGCGTATTATCAAATCATTATTAATAAATGTTTTAACTGGCCAAAAAGCTCAGGGCGGCTCTACGCTAACACAACAATTGGTCAAGAACGCTATCTTAACCACCGAAAAGGCGTATTCCCGAAAAATTAAAGAGTTGGTGCTTTCTTACCGCATAGAACAAAAATTCACCAAGGATGAAATCTTAAAATTATACTTCAACGAAATCCCTTACGGTTCCACGGCCTATGGTATCGAATCGGCTAGTGGTATCTATTTTGGCAAGTCGGCTAAAGATTTAACCCTGGCCGAAGCGGCCGTATTAGCCGCTCTACCTCAAGCTCCGAGCTTCTACTCTCCCTATGGCTCACATAAAGACCAGCTGCTAGAGCGTCAGCGTTTGGTTTTAAAATTAATGCGGGAGCAGGGATATATTACGGCTGATCAGGAGCGGGCCGCCGCTTCAGAACAGGTTGTTTTTAAAACTAAACGTGAAGATATTACTGCGCCACACTTTGTCTTTATAGTTAAGGCCGAGCTGGCAGAAAAATACGGCGACCGGATGGTGGAACAGGGTGGTTTAAAAATCACCACAACCCTTGATTGGGAGAAACAACAATTAGCCGATGAAACCGTGCAGCAAATTGGCTCTCAGCTGCAAACCAAGTATGGAGCCAACAATGCCAGCTTAGTAACAATCGATGTGGTCAGTGGTGATGTCTTGGCTTTGGTTGGATCACGGGATTACTTCGACGACTCTATTGATGGCCAAGTTAACGTAGCGATCCAACCGCGTCAACCAGGAAGCTCACTCAAGCCTTTTGTTTACGCTCAATTATTTACCAAGGGATTTGGCCCGTCTTCATTACTATTTGACCTAGTAACCTCTTTTGGTTCTAATGGTGCTGGCGGCGAATACAAACCCCATAATTACGACGGTAAAGAGTATGGTCCGGTTTCTATCCGCCAAGCTTTAGCTGGTTCTCTTAACATTCCAGCTGTTAAAGCTCTTTACTTGGCTGACCCAGTTAAAGTAATCGAACTGTTAAAAAACTTTGGTTACACCAGCTTTACCGACGCTTCCCGCTATGGCCTGTCCTTGGTTTTGGGCGGCGGAGAAGTGGAGCTGATAGAGCATACCAATGGCTACGCTGCCCTGGCGCGCGAAGGGGTCTATCAAAAATATTATGATGTTTTAAAAGTTGAAGATTCAACCGGTCGGGTGTTAGAAGAGAAAGAACAACCCGAACAAAAAAGAATTCTGGAAGCGCAAGTCGTCCGCGAAATTACCAACATTCTGTCTGACAATGATGCCCGCGCCTATATTTTTGGTGTGAATAACAATTTAACCCTTGGCGGACGTCCAGTAGCAGCTAAATCCGGAACTACCAACGACTATAAAGACTCTTGGCTTATGGGCTATACGCCGCAGTTAGTCACCGGTGTCTGGGTGGGTAATAATAATAATAAGCCCATGAACCAGGCTACTGGTGCCAACGCTGCCGGTCCTATCTGGCAAAGCTACATGGCTAAAATTCTAGCCGCTTATCCGGCTGTCGGCTTCACGGCTCCTGAAACAACCGTTTGCGATAAAATAATGATTTGCGGCCAATTGGCGCGCGAAGTAACGATTCCTGTTGACCGCGTAACTGGGCAACCGGCCACAGCGGCCACTCCACCGGAAAACATCGAACAGCGTACCGTTAAAGAGGTTCATGATATCTTACAATACGCAGACAAAAATGATCCGCTCAACCCCTCATATCCGGCCCATCCAGAACAAGATCCTCAGTATGAAAACTGGGAGGCGCCGGTGCGTAAGTGGGCCCAAACTAATGGTTACGTTAGTAGTCTGCCCAACCAGGGAGTTAATGACCGAATTAAAATCAGTTGGGTAGAGCCCAGTAATAATGACCAGCTCTCGGGACAGTCAATTCATTTGGCTGTAGGCGCCGACGCTCCTGATGGAATAAGCCGCGCGGATTATTATTTGAATAATCAATTTTTAGGCAGCTCATCCAAGCCGCCGTTTGATATTACAGTTAGTCAACAAGCTTCTTGGCCTTCCGGCACTCAATCGTTACGCGCTATTGTCTATGATTCTATCGGGGCCAGTAACTCTGCTTCTTTAACGGTTAATATTAGCCAGATGATTATTACTGCGCCAAAAATACAATGGACCAGTCCGCAAAATTATACAGTCTATACCACTGAAACTTGGCCCAAGACCATTTCCGCCACACTGGATTCAATCAGCACAGTGGCCAAAATAGATTTCTACTACGTCTTTGGTGACCAGACTAATTTTGCCGGCGTTATTGACAAACCCACCTCACCAGTAATTAGTATTCCGTTAAAACAGAATGGCCCCAAGGGAAACTATAAATTCTATTTAATTACTACTGACAGCGCTGGCGGAGTACATACCAGCGACAGTATTTCGGCTACTCTTCAATAAATTATTACCTGGAAAAGAAAAAGCCCCCGCGAGTAATTGCGAGGGCCAGGTTGGTGGAACCGGCCGGATTTGCCGCGCCCCGCTGCCTAGCGTCAGCTATGGCGGCCGGGGAACCGACGATCTCCCTGGGGTCAACCAGAGCGCCTTAAACACTTGGCCACGGTTCCGATATCACGGAAATAAGTTGGAGCGGGTGATGGGATTCGAACCCACGACGTCTTCCCGAGGTAAGAGGCAGATCACACATACCCCGCCAGAAGAAAGCGCCCTACCTCTGGGCCACACCCGCTCTAAAAGAACGAATTGGAGTAGCCAACCGGACTCGAACCGGCAACCTCCTCACCGAAGGGGTGAGCCGCTCTACCTTTGAGCTATGGCAACATCTTGTCTTGCCGCCCACCGGGCGGTCGCCCTGTGGGCGAAGCTATGGCAACAAAAAATATCTCTGAAGCCTACCCGCCTATGGTGGGCAGCGACACGAATATAGATATTAATACAACTCAAAATCAGTGTCAATTACTATTACTTGACATTATCTTAATAATATGATAAAAAATAATGTTCTTTGAAATCATGGGCCTGTTATGGCCTTGTATATATAGAACTCCATACGGAGGTTGCCGACAACGCGTCGGCATAGACACAAAACCGCCATGAACCGAGGAGGATGAGTATCGTGGCTAGCAAAACCCTGTATGGAAAGGTGGGGGTGACGCGGCCTAACGAGCCAACACTAATAGTGACCACCTTTCGCCTTCACATTGGTGAGGTAGTGAAAAGGCTAGGTCTCTACCCCTCTCCTAACGGGAACGAGTATGTCGTCGACCAACTGCGCGATGGCTTGGAGATTAGGATGCCTTCGTCGGCTATTCTTTTTCTCTGCACCATACCAACTCCCTGCGTTATCTATGAGCGTGAGATTTATCTAGGAAAGGATCACGGGGAGTCGGGCCCATTCCTCTTGAAAGAGGGCGCACGTTTCATGCGAGGCAACACGAACGACCTCTTCGTGGAAGCTCTTTCATCCTTTTTGCAAGCTACCACCCCGGACATCAATAACGCTTAGCGGGCCGAAACCTACCCACCCAAACACAGACATACGACTGGAGGATCTTATGATTTTCGTAGAATTCACCCCCAAAGAGACTTCTCCCATGAGGCGCAAATACTTTTTCGTCGGCGCCAGTTTGGAGGACGTCCTCGCGGACACAAGCGGTGGTACGGAATTTGGATTCGTCACCTTCGCCTCTCACCGCGAGATTTCCGAGGAAGAAGCTCGCAGCCTGAAGCTGGGCTACCTGGACAAGGGCATTCAGGCCGTGAAGAACGGCTGCAAGAGCTACATGCTGGACTAGGCTTTTAGCGCGCAGACAACTGCGCACACGATCACTAGACCCCCACAGGAGGTAGCAACACATGAAACGGATCATTCTGATCGCTCTGCTTGCCTGTCTGTTCGTGATCCCGACGTTCACCACCGTCTGCCTGGCTGCAGATCAGCCGGCAGTCAACACCACCTCCACCGGCCTCACCCCCGAGGACATCGCGCAGCTGCAGAAGAACGTGACGGCGTTTGCGAAGGTCCTGGGTTTGGCTGACACCACCACCGCCAAGTCCGGGACTCGGCTGTCAATGGCCGATGTGGCTGACAAGTTCCTGGAGTACTCCAAGGCGGCCATTCTGGCGACTGTCGGTACCATCGAGAAGGTTGCTCCACATGTTTGGGCTGTGTTGGTACGACAGCAATACGCCAAAGCTTTCTCTTCGTTGGCAGCCCCAGTCTTCATCTTCATCTTCCTGTTGCTCTTTCGACTGTGGGTCGTGAGGAAGAGGAAGAGCGTCACTGCGACAGAAAACGACGTACTCGTTGTAGTGAACGGCAACCTCGATCCAGTCGAGATCAAACTGACCGGTTTGGGTCAGTGGGCCAACGTCCTGGCGCTTCTTGGAATGGTCACTGCAGCCCTGTTCGTGGCAGCACGGATTGCGCCGGCAGTCAGACTCCTGGTCAACCCCGAGTACTATGCGCTCCGCGACCTCATTCTCCTGCTCCTGAACAAGGGCCAGGGGATGTAGGTCCTCAACATCCACCACGGACAACAACAAACGCCGGTCGCGCTCTGCGGCCGGCGTCTATTTTATACTTTAATATCCTACCCAACTACTAATACATTATCCTGGGCGGATAGATATTTATTCCTGATTTAAACAGAACCAAATAGAAAATCAGGAAAACCAAATACCAGATAAGTTCCGCCACAATGATCGCCAGGAATGATTTCCAGCCGTGCTTTATGGCCACAATAATGGCCAGCCCAAAAACAAAGAAGACATAAAGCAGGATAACAATAATAAAAGCAATAATACTAAACGCCGTATCACTACTTAAGGAGTAAAAGAAGTTCTGCTTGGTTAGATATTGAAACCCATAGGTGATTATAACTACCGCCAAAGCCGATATAAAACCTAAAACTGCGTGCAAGGGATCAACAATACTTAGCGTTTCATTTTTCGACGGCGTTGCTTCAGTTGAAGTTGAGGCGTTCTTTCTTTTTTTTGATCTACGTGTCAAGAAAAATAACAACAGAAAGATGACAATTATAATACCAATAGTCCAAAGAATGCCGGACAGATAAAGCCGAAACCAATTGGTAGAATATTCTCCCTTTACAACAAACGATTCATTGGCAGCCAAGTTCTTCGCCTGTTTCATTAGGGCACCATAGGAGCCGATCTGACTTACACTGCGGTCTAGTTCGGCGCTGGGAAGTCCGGCTAATTTAGCCGGGGAGGCGGTATCAGAGTTTGATACGGTGCCATAATTGACGTTAGCTTGTTTTCCTTTGAGCAACAGGTCACTATCAACATCAACACTGACATTTATTGTTTCGATTCTGGCTGGAACTTTAATGGTTTCAAATCTGAATTTCTGTAGTCCTAAAAAATTTGTCACATAGCCCTTAGCAGCATAAGCAATAACTAGGGCACCGGATTTAGACGGAGCAATTGGGGTGGGGAAAGTTAATTTATAGCTATTTCCTTCTTTGGTGTATTTTACCTTTTGATAACTACTGGCCTGACTACCACCCTTATAGGCAACATCATAACCAACTCCGGCCGAGTATGCGGCATAATTGGGATCACCATACTCCAGGCAAGGTTGTGTTGGATTGTTGTAATCCGCCCGCAGACAAGGCCGAGGAAGTTGCTGCTGAATAATAACCATTTCTGACGGGGTCACACCCGGTATCTCAAAACTAAAATCAGTCATCGGTGTGTCTTGAGAATTGGTAATAGCAATCTTGGCGTAAACAATCGCCTCGCCATTGCCGCGAAAAACCACACTATAATAATGACTTTGTCCAAAAAGAAGCTCCGACTGTGCCGACGCTCCGAAAGAAAATAGGATCAATAATAAAGGTATAATTTCTCTGATGATTTTTTTCATATTTTTATAGATTAATGACTAGGTATAGTATAGCAATTCTGAAGATTTTAGTCCCGATCTATCAGAAGAACCCCCTATTCAAATTCAATAATGTACATTCCTTTTTGTTCCAGCTCCTCTACTGTCCAGTACTTAGTCGGACTATTGTGCTTGGTTACTCCTTTAACAGTCCTAATATATTCCCGTCCGGTATATTCTTTGGTCTTTGGGTCCCATTCTCTAAACCTAATTTGGTCTCCTTCTTCTAGATCAAAATCGGCCAGCCGAAAATCAACTGGCGACTTCTGATCTTTATCAAACATCTCTGGCCAAATTTTTTTATCGATAGTTCTCATCAAAATTAAGCTTGGCCCGTCTTACATCTCAAAATAAGATTCCTTAATACCTTGGGTCATGTCCAGTCCCAGTTTCTGAATAACCGACCTCACCTTATCTTCGTTGGCCCCTTTGTTGGTGGATCTAATTTCAACAAAGCTACCCAAATCAACTTCTTGACCATCTTCGTTTTTGGACACCCTGTCAGCAGATAATGTAACTCCGTCAAGCTGATATAGTGTTCTCTCCTTGGTAATCGTTTTTTTCTTACTGCCATAAATATCCAAAAAGGCTGCTTCTGTTTCGGCGTCAATAGCAAATTCAAATTTGGGCCGCTCTCTAAATTCTGACTCTACTTTAGGTCCTTTATAGGTTAACATAATCTCCTCTCCCTCTTGCCTAATTCTTAAAATTTCCCCGGTCTTCATTAAATCTCGATCTTTGGGATTATAATAATTATCCACTTGCCTGGTGGTGCCGAGTTTTTCGCCGCCCAATCTTCTTATTTTATCTTGATCCAAATTACTCTTAAATTTAAGTTGCACTTCGTGTAAACCGGAGCGCTCCGCCTCTACTTCAGGGTTGTATTCATTATTAATTATTAAGTCAGCATTTTTTCTGGTGCTTTCTATATATTTGTCATGCATCGGTTCGACAACTTGGGAAAAATATTTAAGAATATCCGCTGGTTTCTGTCCGGTTCTCTCAACGTCTCTCAATAAACGCCTGACAATCCGTCCGTGAGTGCCGATATCAATGAAGGCTTTAACGTCGCCAACGTCTTTTACTGTGTCATCTAAAACAAACAGGCCTTCAGCAATAATTATTTTCTTAGGCTTAACGGTTTCTGTGCCGGTTACTTCAGCCGTTTTAAAATCGTAGCTTGGTTTGGCAATTTCTTGGCCGCGTTTAAGTTGTTCCAGATGTTCGCGAAACAACGGTAGATTGATAGCCTCTGGTTGGTCCCAGTTTAATACGTTTCCTTTCTTGGCCTCAGCTATCATAAATGGCTTACCGCGGTAATAATCATCAGCGGAAAGTATCATGGCCTCTTCACCGAAAATTCTTTTTATGGTATCAGCTATGGCGCTGGTTTTACCCGAAGCTGATCCACCAGCTATTTCAACAACTACATTTCCCTCGCTTTGGGCCTCCCTCTCCTTAATAAGCTCAACCAGTCTGACCAGGCCCTCTTCTTTGTTAAATTCAGGAATCTCCAACCTTTCTTTGGCTGGTCCCTGGGTCTGGTCCTTAATTTTTGGTCTTCCCTGAACGGCCAAGTTTTGGTTCTTATATCTTTTGTCATTAGAAACATCTGAACCAAGCCAATCGGGCGGAACAAACTTATCACACTCTTCTAGGGTAGCGAACTCTTTTTCAACCGTTATTAGTCCGGTAAGATCTCCGCCGTAAATATCCAATTCTAAAACTCCCCCCTCGTGAGGTATATAATAACGTGTTTTTATGATTCTCTTACCTTCGGTCGCTGACCAGAAAGTCTCGAATTGTTCTTGATTAATTTCGGTTTCTGCCTCGTGTCTTGTTTTTCCGACGCCACTCTTTACTGTTTGAAAATATTTCTCTCCTTTTTTCCTCAACCTAACCTCCGTACCATCTTCAGTTATAGCTAAATAGCCCTGAGCGATCTCCTCGTGGGGATATTGCTCCAAATTTTCTGGTAATTTCTTAATTAAAAATTTCCTCTCAATTTCTAGCGGTTGAGTTTCTTTCTCTTCCTTTCTATCGCCCGGTATTACGCCTTCAATTTTAGGATCACTCATTTTATTTTATTATTTATTCTTATAATGACCGAGTTAACTCGTCTCTTTTTCTACCACCAATTTAAGTTTTTCGTTCACCTCTGTGTCTCGCGGCATATTCCTGTTTTCAACCTCTAATTGACCCCAAACATTTATATTAATGGCATATATACCAGACCTTGGTCTTAACTCTCGCCTTTTTCCTAAACTCTCCCGACATACCTCCGGCGATAGACCCTCTCCTTGTGTGCTTAGGGCATCGTATAGCCTTATTCCTAGCTCTATTAATTCCTCTTTTTTACCGGAAATTACATACGTAGCTCTACGGGCATCAAACTCAACAGTTAGCGGTTTAACTTCATTCAACTCTTGGCCCGGCCCAACACTATTATCCTCTGTTATCATGCAAATTTATTAAACTATTATTATTACCCAAACACTCCGGCAATTTATTTAGATTCTTTACTGAATAATTCCAATACCGCGTTAGCATCGGCTCCGATTTGTCTTTCTTGTTCTTCAGTAAAATAACTGGTGGCACCATGTTGTTTCAAGGCTTGCCTTATAGCGGCCTTGGCTTTCAGCTGATTAATCAGTTGCGCCGCAGCGATTGAAAATTTAGGATCAGCCTCAAGGGCTAAGGCTGCTTCCTGTAAAACAACATCCCGATCAATACTAATCTCTTGGAAATCAGCTCCGGTAAAAACATAGTTTCTGCCTTCTGTTTTTAAGGGTAATTCGTCAAACCTCATGGTGTGAATTTTATACTGTTTTAAATCAAAAAAATATCTAATTATTGTTTTATCGGCATTATCAAATAACGGAAACTGGTGTCGCTTTCCGGCGACATTAAAGCCGGACCGCTACTATCATTAAGTTTAATTTTTCCTTTATCATTATTAAGATTATTAATACCATCTAATAGGTAGCGGTAATTAAATACTATTTCTCCCGCCTTACCGTCAACATCAGCCTGAACCCGTGAAATATTGTCTCCTGACATACTATTCTGCGCCCGCAACTGAATTTCTTTAGTGTCGGGAACATAAGAAACCCTAACATCATTAATTCCTGGCTGGCAAAATAATGCAGTAGTTTTAATAGTCGGAGCTAAAGATGAGACCTGAAAAGAAATAGTGCTGGTAAAACTAGTTGGTATAATCTGCTGATAATCCGGATAGTGGCCAACAACTATCCTGGATATTACTTCGGTTGGTCCAATTACTACCTTAATTTGATTATCATTAACCATAATTATTGTCTCTTCTGTTTCGTTATCTTCTGCCAATATTTTAGCTAATTGCTGCACAGTTTTAAGAGGAATAATTAATTTCTGTTCCTTGTCTGATCCTTTGATCAGGGCCAGGTGTTTTTCCGCCAACCGATAGCTATCGGTTGCCACCAAAGTCAGTTTATCTTCAATAAAACTAAAAAATACCGCATTAAGCTCTGGTCGTCCCTCATCACTACTAGCAGCAAACAATACTTGATTAAGACCGTCTCGCAGAATGGCAGTTGCTATAACTATTGTCGTCTCGGGAGATATTTCAGGAATTAGCGGAAAATCATTAGCCGACTCCCCTTTTATCTTGGTGGTGTGATTCTCCCCCTGAATGACCAGGGTGTTTTCCTGCAGTTCAATACTAATATTTTCCCTTTTTAGCGAGTGGACAAAGTCTCCTAGCAGTTTAGCATTGACTGTAAAGCTACCTGCCTCTTCAATTTTACCTCTGACTTTACTTTTTATTCCTATCTCAAGGTTAGTGGTAACTAAAGTTAGGCCTTCTTTATCGGCTTGCAAAAGAACATTATTTAAAATCGGTAAATTAGGATGTTTACCGGCTAGTCCAAAAATCAACTGTAAACCTTTGGACAAATTTTCCTGTGTACAACTTAATTTCATACTATATGTATATATAAAGATAAGATAATAATAGAAGAGAGGTGGATACTGTTGATGACTGACGGAATTAGTGAATTAACTTAGAGAAAACGACGTAATCTCTCCCCAGTAGCATGTGAATATAGTTGGTGGTAAGTGACTAGTTGTTCACACCTGATTAATTTTGTGAAAGGTGACGAAGAAATAGAAGTGGTTTGTTAACAGGTTTGTGGACTTTTTATACACACGGCCGGTGGATAAAAATAATTACTATAATTGATAAATTTTTTGTCGTAAAAGAGCGACGTCATTTTTTATTTTTTCATCTCGCTGCAAACTTTCTTTGATTTTATTGCAGGCATGCATGGCAGTGGTGTGGTCACGGCCACCCAACTCCTGTCCGATGTTGGGGAAAGAGGCGTTCATTTCTTCTCGCATTAACCACATAGTAATCTGGCGGGGAACTACCAGCTCTTTCTTGCGGCAGGTTCCGACTAAATCGTCAATACTAATTTCAAAAAATTCAGCCACTGATTGGATTAGGCGGCGCGCTGTCAAACCGCCCTTCTTAGGGTTGCTACTAATAGTAGATAAGATGCCGCGGGTGGACTCTACCGTTGGTAAGGAGTTGTTAAGTTGATGAAAAGCAATAATACGGTTTAAGGCGCCCTCTAATTCACGGATATTATCTTTAATATTTTCAGCAATGGACTGAATAATTTCCTTGTCCAGAGAAAAGGCTCTTTCTTGGCATTTGGCTTGTAAAATAGCCACCCTGGTCTCAAAATCTGGGGCAGAAATATCAGCGATCATTCCCCATTCAAAGCGCGAAACCAGGCGGTTTTCAATAGCTGGAATAGCTTTGGGTGGTCGGTCAGAACTAATAATTATCTGTTTATTGGCTTGGTGTAGGGCGTTGAAGGTGTGAAAAAATTCTTCTTGGGTCTGCTCCTTGCCGGCGATAAATTGAATATCATCGATCAGTAGAACGTCAACATTACGGTAGGCCTTTTTAAATTTTTCCGTTTCCCCGGTTTTAATAGAGGCGACAAAGTCATTGGTAAACTTTTCACTATTAATATAGAGAATCTTGGTACCGGGGTTCGTTTCCAGAATATGATTACCGACAGCCTGAATTAAATGAGTTTTTCCTAGCCCTACCCCACCATAAAGAAATAGCGGATTATAAACTTGTCCCGGCTTGGCAGCAACAGCCTTGGAGGCAGCATGCGCCAACTCATTACCCTTGCCGACTATGAAACTGTTAAAAGTGTATTTTTTATTAAGACCAAATTTATTCTGCGTAAAAGTATTGGTGTCGTTGGTGGTTGGTCCCAGCTTTTCTTCGGTATTGCGGTGTACTGCTTTTTCTACTGGCGCCGATTGAGCGGAAACTTTGTAGCTAATTTTCAATTTTCTATCACCGCCCAACAAATTATTAACAGCCGTAGCAATTTGTTGGTGATATTTATTTTCCAGCCAAGCTTTAGTAAAGGCGTTGGGCACACCAACAATTAAAATATCAGGCTCACGATCAAAAACAAAAGTATTTTTAAACCAAGTGGTAAAATTAGCTTTAGAAATTAACAGTTCAAGTTCGCCAAGAACTGCTTGCCAGAGTTGATTATTGTCCATGGGGTAAGGAATAATCCGATGCTTAAACCACTATAGCACAGTGTGTGGATAGGCAGAATATAGCACAAGTGCAAAAAATGTGAATAGACGGTGGAGAACAGGAATTAGGAGTTGGGCTATGGCCTCTTAGGTGTGGGGTTGTGGATTATTAAACTACTCTTAAGTCTAAGTATTACAACCTTTACAAATTTAAGAGCGCGTGTTATTTTTGATCAGTAATTATATTAATATTTTCTGACTAATTTCTAATTCCTAACTCCTAAAGCCTAACAATATGCCAAAAAGAACCTATCAGCCGAAGAAGCGTAAGCGGGCAAGAACTCACGGATTCCGCGAACGCATGTCTACGCCAACTGGTCGCCGAGTTTTAAAAAGACGCCGCGCCAAGGGACGTAAGCGCCTAACAGTATAATAATCCTATGTTGCCCGCAGATAATCGTTTGAA
The DNA here is from genome assembly GCA_043801745.1 of Candidatus Komeilibacteria bacterium. Lineage (GTDB taxonomy): Bacteria > Patescibacteriota > Patescibacteriia > UBA1558 > 2-01-FULL-52-15 > JAZDLR01. The sequence goes on from JAZDLR010000016.1 coordinate 62,382, forward strand.
GCGGGACCAAGACTTTCAAAAGGTAGCTGCCAAAGGAAGATATGGCTACTCCGCGTTACTAACGGTCAAGTATTGCCCCAACCATTTGCCGGTTTCCAGGTTTGGTTTCGTGATTTCTACTAAGGTTGATAAAAGGGCAGTGGTGCGTAACCGTATTAAGCGGCGCGTTAGGGAGATAATTAGGCTAAAATTAGACGAAATAAAGTTAGGTTTTGATATTGTAATTATTATGAAAAAAGCCAGCGTAGAAGCCAAATACGCCGATTTTAGTCAGGATTTATTTTTGGTCTTGGAAAGAGCCAACCTATTATGTTAAAGATATTAAATAAATGGCTGAAATTAGCCATTTTGTCACTTATTTGGTTATACCGGAGGACTCTTTCTCCGGATGAGGGTTGGTTTTCCGGCCTCTACCCCAACGGTTTCTGTCCTTATGAGCCGCACTGTTCAGTCTATTGCTATCAAGCAATTGAAAAATATGGTATTGTCAGGGGCGCCTACAAGGGACTGGCAAGAATTTTGCGCTGCCATCCCTGGACGGCCGGCGGACATGATCCGGTTTAATTAGTTGAAAGTTATAAGTTGTCAGTTATAAGAATAAGATAAATTTTTTTCATGAATATTTTAGTAACAATTTTTTATCAGCCACTATTTAATCTGTTGGTTTGGTTATATAACGTTATTCCCGGACATGACATGGGAGTTACAATTATTGCTTTGACAGTGATTATTCGTTTGATTCTATATCCTCTGGCCCAGAGGGCTATTGTTTCGCAGCGGGCTATGCAAACCTTACAACCCAAGATCGATCAGTTACGCGAAGAGCTCAAGAATGACAAAGAGAAACTGTCAAAGGAGTTGATGGAGCTGTACAAGCGGGAGAAGATTAATCCGGTATCGTCTTGCTTGCCGGTGTTGATTCAATTACCCTTCCTTTTCGCCTTATTTGCCGTGTTCAATAGCGGTTTGAATAATGGTGGCTTTGAGTTGCTTTATCCTTTTGTGAAGAACCCGGGGTCGCTAAACACCATGGCTTTTGGTTTCTTTGACTTAGTTCAGAAAAACATACCCCTGGCAGTAATCACCGGTATTTTACAGTTTGTGCAAACTAAAATGTTAATGGTGAGCAATAAAAATAAAACCATGGGCACCAGTACTATGACCAAAGCCATGAATCAGCAGATGCTCTACATGATGCCGATCTTTACTATAATTATTGGCGCTTCTTTAGCGGCCGGTATAACCCTTTATTGGTTAATTACAACCCTATTTTCTATTGGGCAACAATATTTTTTGTTGCGGCACAAACCACCAACTTCAACACCAGAGATCATTGGTTAATGTTGGGGTCCCGCTCGCGGGGGTAATTTTAAAATTACGCATTCTCTGGAATTCGTCATCTGGGATAGTCTGAAAAAAGAGAACGCCACGGTCGAATGATCGTGGCGTTTTGACGCAAGGTCCGCACAAGCCGCAGATGGGCAAGATGGGCGAAACCCGCAGATGATATAACCTTATTGGCTTTTTGCCGGCACCATAGGGGGCTATCCCCCACAGGTACCGCGTCACCCCCTTTATCGAAGTATCGGGGGCTTGCTCGCCCACTGGGCGACGGCAGGGTTGGGGCACATTGGCCCCGTTAGCCGAGGAGACACTCGTCGGACCGCTGAGCTCTAGCGGCCAAACAGGCGTTTCCTTTCTAAACCCTCGATCCCTGGGCGTCCCCTGGGATCAATGTACTAATAACCTTTTATCATATATATAAAATTGTGTCAACCCCGAAAACCGAAGTAAATTAAAATAATGGCTAGTTTTGGCCAATTTAGGTGCTAATCATACTATGTTTGAGTGTTCGGGTCCCAAGTTGCAAGCCACAAGTCCCCTCTTCAAAAACTCCTTTGACTGCCAACAATGATTTTTAAGCGGCCGGGGGCGATTTCAATGCTGGCTGGGGTTTTCATGACCAGCTGTTCGTCAGTAACAATAGACACCGGTTCGCCGACCAGGCTATTGATCATTAGTTTCTTAAACGGCAAAACCGTGGATTTTAAGGGGTGACCACCGGAAAGCCAGCCAGAACGCCAGGGCGTAATCACGGCCTCCATAATACCATCAGTCGGATCACAATGAATCGCCTCATGACTAAAATTACACAGTTGAATGGTATGACGTTCGGTTGTTGGTGCAATCTGAAAAGAATCACACAATAATGATACCGGAGCGTTTACTACTTCGGCTGAATGCATAAAATACTGATTATTAATGCGGCCCAAGTCTAATTTTTTAATTATCCTACCAGAGACAACCTCACAAGCCAGCTCGCGTGGCGGCACGCCAAGAATTTTGGCAATTTTACTTTTGTCATCTACTGGTATAATACCCAAAACCACATCGAGATCAGCCACAACATTGATAACCTTGGCAAAGGTTTGGTCATCACCAATGGCCACCACAGTTTTTACTCCGTCTTTAACAGCATCAGCAATCAACTCTTTTAAATTTTTGAGAATAGATAAACGGGCGATGCGGCCTTTAATATCCAGGTCAGTAACGCGCTGCTCAACCCTGGCCAGAAGGGTGGCGTATTTGGGCTGATTTAAAAAAGAGTCGTAAATGTACAGATACATAACAACGATTACATTTCGGCTTTACGTTCTTTTAAAGGTTCTGATTTGTTAACTTCCGGTTTGGCGGTTTCGCGTTCGGTTTTTTCTACCGAAGCAGCCATATTAAGTTGTCCATTGATGACACCGCCGGACTCCACTGACAAAACAGTTGTTCGGACATTGCCGACAATTTGTGCAGTAGCGGTTAACTCTAGTTTGCCCTTAATACTAACATTACCTTTAACCCGACCGGCAACGTAAGCGTTCTTAGCTTTGATCTCCGCTTCCACGACCGCACCCGGACCAATACGCAAATTATTATTAGTCACCAGGTTGCCGACAACCGTGCCTTCAATGATTAAATCGCCTTCACCGGTAAAGTCCCCCTCCACCCGGACCGATGGTCCAATGAACGTTTCCACTGTCTTTTTGTTTACCTCGGTAGAGTTTTTGGCAGCAAACATAGATGTAGATTAATGCTTAATTTACCTATAGAGTAGGGGCTTTTGACAGCCTTGTCAATTTACAAAATGTCAGAATTATTTTATAGACAAAAGACCAAAAGTTGGTTATAGTGAGCTGGCTAATTTAATTAGCCTTTGGCCGGCTTAATAATGATTAATTAATATCAAACCAATGGAATTTCATAAAGACAGCCATAAAGATTTGCTCCTGACCTTTAGTCTGACGGCCATTTTCGTGGCTCTAATGATTGCTTTATTTTTCTACGATCAGAGGACCGGCATCCTCCAACAAATTATCGGGCGCTTTAATTGATATATTTTACGACGCCTAACAATGCGCCCTTGTAGTTTCACCCACAGGGCGATCGCCCTGTGGGCGATAATGGACCTGCCTCGCCTTGGCTCGCGCCTCCATAGTTCAAAGGATAGAACAGCCCCGTCCTAAGGGGTAGATCTGGGTTCAATTCCTGGTGGAGGCACCAGCGAGGGCAAGGCGGGTAAAACAACCCCGTCCCTCGCCACGCTGTCGCTCCGGCGAAGCGGGTAAGGGGTAGCTGTAGTTTCGATTCCTACCAGGTGCACCAAAAAGGCCATAATTTTAATCAAGTTAAAATTTAAACACTAATATTATGAGCGAGGCAAATATTGATACGTCGCCCAGTGATTTGGCGGCCAAGGAAAAAATTGCTGACCAAGTAGCTGTTGCTACCGCCTGGCTGGAGCATGAGTTACGCCAACTGGGCGTTGACGAGAACTCAATTGATATACGGTGTCAGGTATTTAGTCTGACGGCCTTAAGTAACCTATTGTTTGCAGAAGGCGTTACACTTAAAGGTATCGCCGAGCAGTATTTGGAAAGAGTCAGGCTTGATAAAGCAGCTTAATTTAGAAAATTTAAGTAAAAAAAGTCCACCCGGTACCAACTCGCTGAAATGCGAGCGGTACCGGGTGGATGTTCATTTGCGCGGTTTGAGGAAGAGGGGGGTAAAAAATCCAAAGAACAGGAAGCTTCCAACCGTCACTAGCGCTTTGCTACTGGACTCGAGCACGCCGTTGTTGATCAGCGGTATGATCCCGAGCTGGGCAATTGCTATGCCTATGGCGCCACCGATGAGGATGGCAAGGGTGATGGTGCCGCCAGTCTTTCCAAAGTCCGCCAGAATTACGCCAGCCAGAAAGACCAGTACCAGGGCAATGACTATTACGGCCACGGCCTTGGTTTTGGCATTCTTGTGGTCTGCTGCTGCCAACGCCTCCTTGGCGTGGCTTCTGAGCTTGGCCAGCTTGCCGGAGCCCAGAATGTCCTTTAGCTGACGATCATAGCGTTCCATGACTGCGTCGCCATAGGCCTTGTCTTCTGGGTCCGACGGCTCCAGGTCCTTGACCTGGGGCAGCCAGACGTGAGCCAGACTGTCCGGGGTTACTCCTTCTTCAAACCTCTTTTTGAGCCACCAGGTCAGTACTGTTTCCCGCCGCATGGGGCTGAAGTTGCCGCAAAAGTGCCAATTCTGCCCCTTGGAGATGCCCTCGTCAACCAACTTTGCCCAGGTGTTAATGGGCAAGTTGTATTGGTCGATGCCTGGGCTTTCGCTTACCTGCTCCAGAGAGTCGGCCATTTCTGTCTCATACTCCTCCAGGGCACCGGAAAATGCCTTGACACAGGCATCCAGCTGGGCCATTTTTTCAGCCCTGTTGGTGCTTTCGGGTTTGCTGCCGGTTTTGGCTGGCGGCAAACCATGTCCCGACGTCTTCTCGGGCTTTTTGCTAGAGCGGTTACAGGAGCCTATCCAAGCCCCTAGCAAAAGGATCATGATAACCGTAGCCGCGATGGCCACGATCTTTACAATGCCATTTCTTCGATTTCCTGTTCCTCGCGGAACAGTGGGTTCTGTGGCTGCCGTTGGCGGTTCGGGCGGAGGCGTGATGGGCGGCGGTAGGGCTATGCCTACGCCGTGGTCACCAGGAGCAACAACCTCGTATTCGGCGTCAATTGGACCGGGTATTTGCCGCGGTCCCCGGGGCGGCACGGTTGCCGGCACCTGGTTACCGCTGGGAACGATGTCGTTCATTATCAACACTCCTCGCGCCTAAAGCGCATTGCGCATATATGTAAAGGTACTTACCTTAGGTAATTCGTAATTATACATCTTTTTAAAAATACTGTCAATAGGCACAAAAGAATTGACAAATAATACGCATACTGTATACTAGTACCCAGTATATAAACTGTGTAAAATATATGAATAAACAGTCATGTGAACACCTGCACCGACTTACTGGCCAGCTGGCGGCCATAGAGCGCATGGTCAATGAAGGCCGGCCTTGTTTGGAACTGGTTCAGCAGCTACGGGCTGTCCGCTCCTCCGTGGCCGGCCTGGAAAAATCCATTATTGCGGCCGAGTTGAAGAAGAGTTTGCCACAGACGGATAAAACCGATACTATGAATAAACTTTTAGATAATTTAATTTTCTAAGCTTATGGAAAGAGAATTTAATGATCAAAATTTTAAAACCGAAGTTTTGGAGTTTTCTGGTATTGCTTTGGTAGATTTCTGGGCGCCCTGGTGCGGACCATGCCGCATGCAAGGGCCGATTATTGGTGAGCTGGCAAAATCATTAGACGCGGAGAAAAATGTAAAAATTGGAAAACTTAATGTTGATGAGAATCCGACGACTTCTCAACAGCAGCAAATTATGAGTATTCCGGCGATAAAAATTTTTTTTCAGGGAAAGTTAGCCGTTGAATTTGTCGGTGTGCAGAGTAAGGAAGCTTTAGAACAACAAATTAAAAAATTATTGTCATGAAGAAATACGACATTGTCGTAGTTGGTGCCGGTCCGGCCGGATTGTCGGCAGCCATGTATACCAGTCGGCGCGCGATGTCGACTTTATTAATTTCTAAAGACATCGGCGGACAGGCCGCGGCTACGGATATTATGGAGAACTATCCGGGTTTTCTGTCTATTAGCGGTTATGATTTGATGCAGAAATTTTTAGAACAGGCGCAGCAGCAGGGAGCAGAAGTTCTAAGCGGTGAAGTAACAAAAATCGAGAAGCAAAAAGATAATTCCTATATTGTGACTACGGTGGTGGAGAAATTTCAGTGTTCGGCCGTGATTTTGGCCTTTGGTTTAACGCCGCGGGATTTGGGCGTACCGGGTGAGGCGGAATTAAGATATAAGGGTGTGACTTCATGTGCTACCTGCGACGGACCATTGTTTAAAGGTAAGGACGTTATTGTGGTTGGCGGCGGCAACGCGGCGCTGGATGCAATTGAATATATGTCTAAGCTGGCTAATAAGGTTTATGCCGTAGTTCGGGCGGAAAAGTTTAAAGGTGAGCAGGTATTAATTGATCGATTAAAGCAATGCCAGAACGTGGAGGTAATATTTAATGCCCAGATTAAGGAAATAAAAGGTAGCGGCAAGGTAGAGTCGGCCACAATTTCACTTGCTAATGCGGACGGAACGCTAACCGGCAGAGAGATTAGTGTCAGCGGTATTATTGTGGAGATCGGTTATATAGCCAAAACCGATTGGGTGGCCAGTTTGGTTAAGTTGAATGATAAGAAGGAAATAATTACTGACCGTGATAACCGGACATCAGACCCGGGAGTTTTTTCTTGTGGCGATGTGTCAGATATTACCTATAAACAGGCGGTTATTTCCGCTGGCGAAGGCGCGAAGGCCGCTCTGCAGGCAGTGAAGTATTTACAGGCAAAAAGTGGAACAGCGCCGGTTACGGGAGTGGGCATTGATTGGGGAAAGAAGGCATAGGTATTAGGAATTACCGCCCACAAGGCGGTCGCCCTGCTCGCCTCGCAAGCGAGGCGTAGCGGGTGGGCGAGGCGTTGGGTTGTAGGAAGAGAAACTGAAATTAAGGCTTGTCATTGCGCGGATGTTATGGATGTTGCAATGACAATATAAATTTATGTTATACTCACTATATGGTTAAGGACGACCTGCATCAAATTGGTCTTAGTGATAAAGAAGCCGAGGTTTATTTGGCGGTTTTAGAATTAGGCACGGACACAGTACAGAACATTGCCAAGAAGGCTAAGGTGAAGCGGCCAACAACCTATGTGGCTTTGAAACTATTGATCTCCAAAGGATTGGTGAGTAGTGTAGAAAAAGGTAAGAAGTCATTTTTTATTGCTGAAGATCCAGAACACTTGGTGCGCTTCCTGGATCAACAAATTAAAAATTTGGATCTTAAAAAAGATAATATCAAGCCGCTGTTATCAGAATTAAAACTTATTAATAACCGTAGTGCTGATAAACCGGTGGTCAGATTTTTTGAAGGCAAGGAGGGATTAAACTCTCTGAATGCGGAGTTTTATAAAGAATTTTCCAAAGAGGCCCGAAGTAGTAAGAAGTCAGATGAAAAATTGTACTTATGCTATTCGCGTGATTTATTAAATAAAGTTTTTACTGCGGAAGAGATAGAGATTAACCGGGAGGTGCGTGTCAGGGCCGATGTAGAATCTTTGCCGCTTTATAATTCTACCCAGCCGCCAAAAGATGCGGCAAAAGCCAAAGGAATAAAGCTCAATGAAATTGAATTTCCTTTTCCCTGTGATATTGCAGTTTATAAAAATAAAGTCCGGTTCATATCGTTGATAGGTAAGCCCAGCGCTATTCTGATTGAGGACAAAAATTTAGCCCAAGGTTTACGTTCGCTGTTTCGGTTAGCTTATAAAGGGGCGCAGCAGGAATAAAATATTTACGTAAAAATAGAAGTCCCGCACCACCGTGGTGGCGCGGGACTGTTAGAACTAGAGTGCTTTGCAAGCTCCTTGCTTGGAAGTTGCCCGTTAATAGCGGGCTTTTTGTCGGTGTAGGATGGTTTTCTTTTCACCGACGATGACGACGGAGTGGATTACTGTTGCCCTTAACAGGGCAGGGTACGACTAGTCGCCCATTGTGCGCCTCCTTTCGTGCGCTGAACAAGGTACATTTCCTACCCAGCAGTTCGGGGTGGGGCAGCAGCCACGCCTGGCTACGGGTGACGTGGCCGCTGCGGCCCCCTGCTGGTTAGTCGTTCACGTTTCCCTCCTTTGGGAAGAAAACTGACTTTTGTGGGACGTGGTTGATCCACGCCCCCAATCGGAATGACTAAAACAGTCTAGCAGAAGCCTATTTTTTTGTCAATATGGGCTGACAGTATTGTGGCTAATATAAGCTAATATGGCTAATATTAGTGAAATATTGTCATAATTAAATCAATATTAAATTATGACAGTATAATTTATAGAAAAAATTGACATTGATTATTTAAGAAAACTTGAATAAAACCATAAATTAAACTGGTAAAAGCGATAATTCTGTCAGTTAGACTTGACAGAATTTTTTATTTGCGCTATGCTCCGTCTTGCCATGCTAGATCTTTAAAATAGAAATATAGATTTACTCGAATTTCTAGACCAATCAGCTGGTATTTTGGTCAACTTGCGGACCAGAAATTATACATCGGGCCGTTCAATTTGCTGACTTATTGGCTGATTGTCTGGGAATTTGAGATAAACTCAACCCTAACCGCGGAGGTAACGGTGAAGAAGCTGCTTGAGGCGCTCAAGGGCTCCCAGCTCATTGCCAAAGGCACCGAGGGTGACAAAGAAATTTGTCACTATCTCCTGCCGGACCGCAGTGGGGTGCTGGAGGTGGAGCTCCCGAAGGCTAAGCCCAAGCAGCCGCCGACCGCGGGTGTTGCCTGGGCTTAGCCTGGAACTTTGATGGAGGTTTTCCGCTTTGGAGAGCGTGACAGCCTGGCAACAGGCGATACGTGGCACGCTTGGACGCGTGTGCTGCGGGGTGTCCTTCTACGGAAGGAGATCCAATTCTCCACCTAGGAGTTAGGGGTGAGCAGTCCTTACTCTGCGAGGTCCCCCGAAACGATTAGGCTTACGGCTGTTGGCGCAGCTGTAAGAGTCAGAGGATTTGGGTAGCCCGCCAAAGCTATCTGAATCTGAAAGTCGGTGTCTAGAGCAGACTGGCCGCAAGCTGGTTTGTCGCTAGACCCCCTGTTACCGACACTGCGTCCCACACTTTCGATAAATGTGTGAACGCAAAACAGGGGTAAGCCATGACCGTAGGACCATGCCGCAATCCCGTGCGATGCGCGGGTGAAAAGCGGAAGAGAGGAACTGCGTCCTCTCATGCGTGATGCGCCGGCCAGCGCGGATCGCAATAAGGTCATGGCGGATAAGAGTGGCATCGTGCTCTCTCACGATGTGGTCAAAGTCGACTGCCGACGCACCGGCGGTTAAGCCCCGCTTAGCTGCGGGGTGAAAAGTCGACAAGAGTGTGGTTCTTTAGCCTAACACACTCACATTATTTAAAGCCCGATCACCACGATCGGGCCTCTACTCGAGGGCATCACGATCGTGATGCATTCAGGGGGAGCATTTAACCAGGAGGTTCGAGTGACTCAGGAAAAGATGGTAACCGTGACGCTGCCTTGCGGCTGTCAGATTGTGCAGCGGCAGTGGGAATCCTTGCCCGCGGTGTGTCCGAAATGTGGTCGGGTATTTGTTCAGGTCAGAATCATCCCGCCGCCACCACGGATCAGGCTGTAGACCACGACCTTAAGGAGGTTGGAAATGAGACCGACTCTGTTCGTGAGCATTGAGAGTCACCATAATCAAAGCCCAGTTGCCCGGGCGTTGAGGTTGGTGGGGGCGGCGTTCGGTGCCCAACCAGTTGATCAGCTGGTGTGCGAAGAGACAGAGGCGGCGATTGCCATTACTGACTCTGTTGCCACCGCGTTCAACCTGGTTGAGGAAACCGAGAAGACGGACATCCTGTTGGTGTATTTTGAGAAATGTTACCAACAAGAGGTTCGCGCAGTGGCCGAACGTTTTCCGCAGCGTGTGACAGCTGTAGTGTATATAGCTACGGCTGACAACGAGGTGGAGGTCGTTCCCTTTTTGCACCAACTTATCACCAATAAGATGAAGGAGGTGTAGCGTGTCACGTTTGGACTTCATGGTCTACGAGGACTCCAAGGTCTGCCTGGCTTTCGGGCAGTCGCTGTCAGAAGATCAGGCGGCAGAACTGGCGGCCGGCAGCGACGAGCGGATCTTTGATCACATTACAGTGGAGTTTCCTGATGACTCATCGGCGGGACTCTTTCTGGACGCACTGATAGCCATGCATAATCTGGACAACCGCAACGGTCTGGAGGAGTTTCTGACGGTGTTCTACTGGGAAGCAGTCAAAGGAGGAGCGAAATGACTATTCGGGGCCCTGACAGATTATTAATCTGCGGGGCTCTTTTTCTTTTTTGCTATACTAAAGTCATGAAATTGATTATTGGTTGTGATGAGGCCCCGCACCGCTCCGCCAGAGCCGGAGCTAAGCGGCGTAAACCGGTCGCAAAGCAAGACGGCTTTATTAAACAACGGATTTTGATTGGTGTAGACGAGGCGGGCCGTGGTGCCTGGGCCGGCCCACTGGTAGCGGCCGCGGTTTGTTTGAAAAACGAAAAAAAATTTAAGCACCCTTTAATTAAAGATTCAAAAAAACTTTCACCACAACAAAGGCAGGAAGTTTTTATTTATTTACAACCAATATGTAAGATTGGAATTGGCGTTGTTGAGGTAGGGGAGATTAATGAGTGGGGATTGCAGAAGGCCAATGTCGTGGCAGTGGAAAGGGCATTAATAGAAGTAAGGAGAAAGAAGAAGGGAGTAGGGGAAATCTTAATTGATCATATTGGAGGATTTAAAAATTATACTACGCTGAAAGAAAATTATTCGTTACATAAATTCGGTGAAAGTAAATATCAGGAAATTGCGGCGGCGTCTATAGTGGCTAAAGTTTCGCGGGATCAGATGATGTGTAAATTACATAAAAAATTTCCGCACTACGGATTTGCTGAACATAAGGGGTATGGAACCCAGCAACATTTAACAGCGCTAAAGAAATACGGAGTGACGCCACTACACCGTTTAAAATTTCAACCAATAATTCGACTGCGGGAATTAGTTGAATAAACAAATAACCCCGCCGATTCTGATGGGAGCTCCGACTAATCGGAGTATTCCCACCAGAACCGAACGGGGAAAAAGAGATTATTTCTGGCAAGGCCGGCAGACCCGGGCCTTGGTTTCCTGGAACCGTACCCGCCATGTCCGCTTCTCGGTCGGGAGCGGAAGGAAGGACACGGTGTCACCAGCGGTGCGTGAGCAGAGAAGCAGCTTCTCGTCGAGAAAGCTGGGAGGCGCCGCCTCGGCTCTGGCCTCTTTTCTTTCCCAGCGCAGGTTGAGCAGCCAGGCGATCCCGACTATGAGGAGCAATACCGAGTAGAAAATAAGTGGGGTGATGAGAAGGTACAGCCACCAGTTCCCCGTAGGCAGTCCAATGGTGTCGGCGACAATGACGACTATCATGAAAAGTGCCAGCCAGATCAGGGGCGTAATAGGAACAAGGAAAACGTTGCCCCGGGCAGGATAATCATCGTAGTCACTGGACCGCACATCGTCGGGGTTGTAATTCAAGGGGTTGATTACCGGTCTCCAATCGATCCCCTGTTTGTTAAGGAGAAGGAGTCGCCAGACGGCATAGATCAGGGCTAGCAGCGGCTTGAGCAAGAAAATCACGACCGGCTGAATGAAGATGGCCACCAGCAGCCGCCCGCGTTCTTCACACTCGTTGGCCGGTTCGGAACCGAACCAGCGACTGATCCAGTGTTTCCACCAGGTCGGCCGTATGGGCGCGAAGTTCTTGTCAGATACGATGACCTTGACGGAGTCAAGGGCGATGAACTTCAGCTCCAGCTCTCGTCCGATAGTGCGCTGCAGCTCGGCCAAATCATAGCCTTCATCGTTGTAATTGAAGAGCTGACAGCTGAAGCTTCTGAAGGGACGGTTCAGAAGCTTCCGCATTTTTTCGGCCCCCCCCTTTCCTCCCAGCATGGAGTAGAAGACCAGGCCGATCAGATCATTGGCTCCGCCGGCATTGAACTGGACGAACTGCTGGAGTTCGTCAGCCCGCACCAGCCAACGCTGCTCATATCCGCTTTTGGTGCGGGTAACAAGCAGAACATAGATTTCCCTGACCTTTTCCTTGAAGGCCAGGGCTTCCAGCTCAGCAGCGTCAAAGCACCACTGAACCGGTAGATTGTTGGCCGCTTGTTCCAAGGCGGCCGGGATCAGTTTGAACTTGATGAACATGGTTACCTCCGGGTTTGGGGTATTGTTGGCGCCGAGAAATGTGCAGGAAAAAGAATGTAAAAGGACGGGATCATATTTGCCTGATTTTGTCAAGAGGACATTCAATTAAATAACAAAAGCCCCGTTCCGCTGACTGCTTTTGCTTTGCAATCTTTTTGCGGAACGGGGACACATCAGAACTGCAGCGCTGAGCCGCTGGGCGGAAAATAGCACCAGACCAAACTCATCACGAAAACCACTGCACAGCAAGCGAGGAAAATAACAAAGAGAGAGAATAACCAGCGCCTGACCCTTTCCCGATTAATTCTCACCTAGCGCCTCCTTGGCTGGGTACGAAAACTTAAACATCCTAGTTCTTTTTTGGGTCAGCGTCAATGCTAGTAATTTAACAGCATTTATTTTATACTGTACTTATGCAACAAATTATTTCCGGTGGCAACGAACTACTGGATCCGAAGAAAATTTTGGGTGACAATTTACATCTCGAATCGGCCAAGGTAGTGGGCGACTTGGGTTGTGGTGGCGCCGGTTATTTTACTATGGCTGCGGCCCGTCTAGTGGGCGACCAGGGTCAGGTTTATGCTGTTGATATTCTGAAGACGGTTTTATCCAGCGTGGAAAGTAAGGCGCGTATGCAGAAACTTTATAATGTTAAGCCAATCTGGAGCAACCTGGAAGTTTATGGCGCTACGTCGATTCCCGAAGCTTCGCTGGATTACGCCTTACTAATCAACATTTTATTTCAATCACACCAGCATAAGGAAATCATGGCTGAGGCTGTGCGCCTGATGAAGCCGGGGGCGAAATTAGTGGTAATTGACTGGGATCGGGGACATAATGCTTTGGGCCCGTCTGAGGCTGATAAGGTGGATCAGGATAAGATCCGGCAATATGCTGGCGAATTAAATTTGGCCGAGATTGACGATTTCAAAGCTGGACAATATCATTTCGGTATGATATTTATGAAAGCTAGTTAATATGCCTATTTGGATCGACTATCTTTTTAATCTGACTCCGGGAGCGCCGAACTTAATGTTCTGGCGCAGTTTATTTGTAATTATTGGTTTATTGTTGGCCGCAGGCATTGCCGGTATTATTTTGCAGCGCAGTGAAGACAAGTTCACCCATCGTTTGGGTGAGCGTTTGACTCTCTGGGGATTTACTACAGCCGTGGTCATGTTGCTGCTGGCCAGCTTTCGTTTTCAGAATGTTTACTGGTTCAGTATGCGTTTTCTTTTGTATTTTTGGGCCGCCCTGATGGCTGTTTGGATAGTAATAATTTCTTGGTGGTGGTTTATGAAGGTCCCACATTTACGCCTGAAGCGTCAGAAGAATCAGGAATATAATAAATACTTGCCCGGAATTAGGCATTAAGCTTTGGGCGTTAACTGGTAGTTGATTAAAATCGAAACAAGCTTTCAAAATAGGGGAGCTTTATTTTTTTTGTGAACAAACATGTTTAACTATAAACAAAGATTGGGGAAACAAGGAGAAAGCGCCGTGGTGCGTTGGATCCGCCAGCAGGGAGGTACTGTAATAGCCCGCAATAAACACTATTCCGGAGGTGAGTTGGATATTGTTGCTTGGTGGCAAGACCGCCTGTGTTTTATCGAGGTTAAAACCCGAAGATATAATGATGATAATTATGGCGGATTGGACGAGGCCATTACCGCTGTCAAGTTAAACAAATTAAACGTGGCCGCACAGGCCTTTCTTCAGGGGTTGGTCAGCGAGCTGCCGGCTAGATATTTGATAGCGCTGGTTATAATCAATAATAATAAACAATTTACCATCCGCCTTGTTGAAATTGAGGAAATATAGGTCCGGCTTTGATCAGAAACCACCGGTTGTGTGATAATGGGGTTGACGAATATTATTAATATGTTATTATCATCCAGCTATATTAGTGTAGCAAAAAGTACTTTTGTGAAATCGATATGAAGGGGGTCGCGGACACCGTTAGCTGATGGGAGCTATCACTACCCCGACAAGATTCGTCTTGTCGCTCCCGCGGCATACATCGCCAGGCTTAATTGTCTGGCACACTGCATCGTCCGCCCCCTTCGCCATTTGGACCTCGCCGCTTTCTGACAACTCAGATCCACACGCGGCGGGGTCTTTCTTTTTCCCCTTAGAAACTTGGTTCTAACGGGGCTTTGACAAAAAAAGCCAGGTGTCCTATTCTATGATCATAGGCTTAGTGTACAACTATGCCTTTTTTTCTTCATTAAAATTATCATCCCGCTCTAGCGGGATGAAGATCTAATAGAGAAAAACCCGCCGAAGCTCCGAGCTAATCGAGGGGCGTAGGCGGGTTATTAACTCACTAGCAAGTAAAACATGTCTAACGAAATTTTGCAGGCCATTAAAGTAATTTGTGAGGAAAAAAATCTTTCCGTGGAATCAGTAATTGAAACCATCGAGGCTGCGATGGCCGCGGCTTACCGTAAAGATTTTGCCGAAAAGAATCAAAACATTAAGGTTGTTTTTGATGCCAAAACCGGCAATTCCAAAGTGTATGATGTTAAGGTGGTAGTGCCAGACGCTGATCTTGAAGCTCAAGAAGCTGCCTGGGAAGAGCAGCATGCCCGCCGGGAAGCCGGCGAGGAGATCACCGCAGAGGATGAAGTCAAGCGTTTTAATCCCAAAACGGAAATAATGCTGGCTGATGCCAAAAAGATTAAGAAGGGTCTGGAAGTTGGCGAAGAAATAACCACCGAACTGAAAGTTCCGGCTGAATATGGACGCATGGCAGCGCAAACAGCTAAGCAGGTTATTATTCAACGTTTACGTGAAGCCGAACGGGAAAATGTTTTTGCTAATTATAAAGATAAGGTTGGTATTATTGTGACCGGTACGGTGCAACGTTTTGATGGGCGGGCCGTGGTAATTGATCTGGGTCAGGCGCAGGCTTTGATGACACCGGAAGAACAAATCCGTAATGAGCGTTATATGCCCGGTTCGCGTTTTAAGTTTTATATCGTAGCCGTAGAAATGAAGGCTAAGGGCCCGGAAATTATTGTTTCCCGCGCGCACGCTGAATTAGTACGTCAGTTATTTGCCCAAGAAGTTCCTGAAGTCAGCGCTGGGACTGTAATAATCAAAGAGGTGGCACGTGAAGCGGGCTCCCGCACTAAAGTGGCGGTCAGCACCGAAGACCCCAATATTGATCCGGTTGGTTCCTGTGTGGGCCAGCGCGGTACCCGCGTGCAAACAGTTATTGCTGAATTGGGCGGTGAGAAAATTGATATTATTGAATGGAGCGATGATACGGAATTATTTATTACTCAGGCTCTGTCGCCAGCCAAAGTTATTTCGGTGGAGTTACAGCCCGAGACGAAGGTCGCAGTAGTTAAGGTTCCGGAAGATCAGCTGTCCCTGGCTATTGGCCGGTCAGGTCAAAATGTGCGCTTAGCTTCCAAGCTAACAGGCTGGAAGATTGATATTGCTTCACCTGACGGAACCTTGCAGGGTATGGCTGAGCCCGGTGATGAAACCGCGTCCGTCAGTCCCGAAAACATTGTGGCAGAAGACGCCGCTAACCCCGCCGAAGAGGTTGCGGCTGCTCCTAAAGAGGAAGCAGAATCTAATTAACGTTAATAATTTTTCAACCCTATGGTAACTACCATTGTGTTTCCTTTGCTGGCAGCGGTACTGGCTATTGCTGCCGGTCTATTATTGGCCCGCCGTGTTATGAGCCAGTCGGCTGGTACGGATAAGATGAAAGAAATCGCCGGTGCTATTCAGCAAGGCGCCAAGGCTTTCCTTAACCGTCAATATAAGACCGTGGCTTTTATCGCACTGCCATTATTTCTAATTATCGGTTTTATTCCAGCTTTGGGTTGGTCGACGGCCGTCAGCTTCATTATTGGCGCTACCCTATCAGCCGCTGCCGGAATTATCGGCATGAATGTGGCGGTCCGGGCCAACGTCAGAACCGCGGCCGCTGCCAATAATGGGTTAGCTCCGGCTTTACGTACGGCGGTTTTTGGTGGAGCGGTAACCGGATTTCTGGTAGTTGGTTTGGGACTTTTGGGAGTGGCCGGTTTGTACGGCCTGGGCATGAGCGTCAATCACTTGATTGGCCTAACTTTTGGTTCTAGTTTAATATCTGTTTTCGCGCGTTTAGGCGGCGGTATTTTTACTAAAGCAGCTGATGTGGGCGCTGATTTGGTGGGCAAGGTGGAAGCCGGCATTCCGGAGGATGATCCGCGCAACCCGGCTACCATTGCCGACAATGTTGGTGATAATGTGGGCGATTGCGCCGGTATGGCCGCTGATTTATTTGAAACTTATGCAGTGACCTCGGTGATCACCATGTTGGTTGGCAGTCTGACCTATGTTGGTAAAGAGGAGGCAATTCTTTACCCACTAATTATTGGTGGTGTTTCGGTGATCAGCTCTTTGATTGGATTATTCTTTATCCGTTTAGGCAAGGGCAAAAATATTATGGGCGCTCTTTATAAGGGTCTGATCGCGGCCGGAGTTTTGTCGGCTATTATTCTTTACCCTATCACCACGTCCATGATGAGTGACTTGGTTAGCGTTAAAGCCCTAAATATTTACTGGTCAGCTTTGATTGGTTTGGCGGTTACTGCTTTTATGGTGGTTATTACGGAGTATTATACTTCCACTAAATACCGCCCGGTCCAGAATGTGGCCAAAGCCTCAGTTACCGGACACGGTACCAATGTTATTGCCGGTCTGGCCCTGTCTATGCGCTCGACGATTTGGCCCGCCCTGGTTATTATTATCGCCATCTTGTCCAGTTTCTGGTTGGCCGGTATTTATGGTGTGGCCATTGCGGCCATGGCCATGCTGTCCTTAGCAGGTATGATAGTTACTATTGATGCTTATGGACCGATTGCTGATAATGCCGGCGGTATCGCCGAAATGAGCGGTATGGATAAAAATATTCGCGATGACATTATTGATCCTTTGGATGCTGTTGGGAATACCACCAAGGCCGTGACCAAGGGTTATGCTATTGCTTCGGCCGGCCTGGCAGCTCTAGTACTATTCTATGCTTATGTAACAGAAATTCAGCGGGCCGGTGCCAGTATCATCTTTGAATTATCTAATCCTTATGTGGTGGCCGGTTTGTTACTGGGTGGCTTGCTGCCGTTCTGGTTCTCATCGCTGTCCATGGAAGCGGTGGGTAAAGCAGCTGGCGCGGTAGTGGAAGAGGTGCGCTCACAATTTAAGAATGATCCCGGTATTATGGCCGGAACTTCTAAACCTAATTATGCCCGCGCTGTTGACATTGTGACGTTGTCGGCTTTACGTCAGATGATTGTGCCAGCTTTGATTCCGGTTTTGGCTCCGATTATTTTGGCTGTGATATTTATCAGACACGGCGAGCTGGCCATTCTGACAATTGGCGGTATGCTGATCGGCAGCATTGTCACCGGTCTGTTCTTGGCTATTTCTATGACCTCTGGCGGCGGCGCTTGGGATAATGCTAAAAAATATATTGAAAAAGGCAATTTTGGCGGCAAGGGCAGCGATGCTCATAAGGCCGCGGTTACCGGTGATACGGTCGGCGATCCTTACAAAGATACTGCCGGCCCGGCGATTAATCCGATGATTAAGATTCTTAATATTGTGGCTCTACTTTTGGTTGCCTTATTACTCTAATGAATATTCAAGAAAAAAAGCTGGACCACGGTCAGCTGCAACTTACTATTGAGTTAGCAGTTGATGAGTTGGTGCCATATATTGAGCGGGCCGCCAGCAGGCTGGCTCAAACAACGGCCATCGCGGGATTCCGTCCGGGTAAGGCTCCTCTGGAATTAGTCAAGTCGCATTTAGGCGAGATGAAGATCTGGCAGGAGGCCGCTCAATTGGCTGTTCCCAAAACTCTGCATCAGGCGATTCAGGAAAAGCATCTAATTACTGTGGGTCAGCCGGATGTAACATTAGAAAAATTAGCTCCCAATAACCCCCTGGTTTTTACCGCCACCATGGCTTTGATGCCCGAAGTGACCCTGGGTAAATGGCAAGCACTGAAAATGCCTCTGGATGAAGTTACAGTCAGTAGTGAAGAGGTAGATAAAGTGGTCAATGATTTTGCTTCCTGGCAGGCGACAGAAACTATTGCTGACCGGCCAGCGCAGCTGAAGGATAAAGTTGAGGTTGATTTCGAAGTATTAGTTGACGGTGTAGTAATTGAGGGCGGCAAAGCTATAAAGTACCCGATGATTTTAGGTTCTAGCAGTATGATCCCGGGCATGGAAGAACAAATAATTGGGCTTAAGGCTGGTGAGGAAAAAGAATTTGATCTGACTTTTCCCCAAGAATATTTTCAGGCCTCCTTGGCCGGCAAACAAGCTCGCTTCCAAGTGAAAGTAGTTACTGTAATGCAGCGCAATCTACCTATCATCAATGATGACTGGGCGCAGAAATTAGTTCATAAAACATTATTGGAATGGCGGCAGGAATTGCGCGCCAGTATTATGGCTGATAAGCAAGCCGAGAAGGCGCGTGAGTGGGAAAACAGTATCATGGAACAGATTATTGGCGTCAGTACTTTCGGCGAAATACCGAAGACACTGCTGGCTAATGAAATTTCTAAAATGTTGCACGAGCTGCAGCATAGTGTGGAGCAGCGCCGGATGAAGTGGGCTGATTATTTACAGGGTATGAAGAAAACTGAAGAGCAGTTGAAACAAGAGTTCGAACCTACAGCCACGAACCGCGTGAAAGCCGCTTTGATTATGCGGCAAATTGCCAAGGATTCGGCCATGACTATAACCCTAGAAGAGTTGGAGCAGGATCTGGCCGCCCAGGAACAGCAGTATCAGGGTAATGAGCAGGCCTTAGAAGTGGTGCATAGTCCGGAATACAAAGAGTATATGGAAAACGTTTTGATTAACCGCAAGGTAATGCAGTTGATTCGAGAAACCATTAATACCGAGAAATAATTATTTATTATAGTAGAAAACCCACCCCTCTCATTGACGCCAGGCGTCTTGATCGGGGTGGGTTTTAGTTCGGGGAACGAATGGTTGAGTCGAGGTAGTGGTCTTAATTCACCTTCTCGCCCTCTCCCGACAGTAGGTGTAGCGTATCGCGGTAGAACTCCGCGGCGTCCATAACCTGAATCGGATCGAAACTCAGAGAGAGACCCCCCGAATCATCATCAAATTCCAGTTGCGGCGAAGAGGCCAACTGGAGATTCTTGCCATCGGTGCGTTTGATGGCCTGTTCTAACCATAGCCGCAGAAACACCAGGAAGTCATACTCCACTTCGTTAAGTGGCGAAAGTGATGGTGCCACTTCGGGCCGCTGCGGACTATCAATAGCCTTGGCTGTCATTGCGCTGAGAACAACTGTGCTTCTTTTGGCCATTGATCCTCCGGGATTAAGGTACGTTACAATGGACAAAGCTTAAAGTATTGATGATTTATTGGCAAGCCCCGTTAGAAAGAATGTTTCTAACGGGGCAAGTCCCGCTAAAATGAACCTTCTAACAGGGTAAGAGCGGGTGTGTTACAATATCCCTATATGTATTTCGGTTTTCACGCTTCAGCCGCCGGCGGAGTAGATAAGGCGCCGGCCCGGGCCGCTTCCGAAGGAGCGGAGGTTTTTCAGTTTTTCTCCCGCTCACCGCGCGGAGGCAGCGCACCGGCATTGACCTTGGCCCTAATAAATAATTGGCAGGCTGAATTAAAAAAAAATAAAATCCGGGGCACTTATATTCACAGCCCATATTATATTAATTTTGCTTCAGATAATAATCGTATCCGTTATGGCTCAATCAGTGTGATTAGAGACGAATTGGAGCGGGGTAGTACCCTGGGAGTTAAGGGTTTAATGACGCATCTCGGCAGCGCGAAAAATGTGGGCGAGAAAAAGGGCACCCAGATGGTGATTGAGGGTCTGGTTAAAGTTTTAACCGGTTATAAGGGAACTACCAAATTTTTGTTAGAAAACAGCGCCGGCTCCGGCGCTATAATCGGTGATACTATTGATGAATTGGCCGTGATTATTAAACAAGTTGAAAAGAAATTAAAGAAAAAGAATACATTGGGTGTCTGTTGGGATACGCAACACGGCTTTGCTTCGGGTTATGATCTGCGCACGAAGAAAGCCACTGATTTCTGGCTAAAGGAATTTAATAAAAAAATTGGCCTGAAGCGTCTGATGTTAATTCACGCCAATGACTCTAAGCCGGAATTAGGCAGCCACGTGGACCGTCATGCGGATATTGGCCAGGGGAAGATTGGATTGGAGGCGTTTAAAATTTTAATTCATCAACCGAAACTTCGTATAGTTGATTTGATTTTAGAAACTCCGGCGGAAACTAAGACCTACGCTCAAACTATTAAACAATTTAAACAATTTCGTGATGACTCAAAATAAATTTGTTGCAGTTGCTAAACGAGCAGTATTAGCTGGTGGCAAGGTTGCTTTGGCTGGTTTTCAAAAATTGGATCGTTCGCAAGTGGCCATAAAGAAACGGGATCAAGAATTAGTTACTAAATATGATATAGCGGCCGAACGGGTAATTCGGCGGGTGATTTTGCAATCATTCCCCGGCGCCTACATTTTAGGTGAGGAAAAGGGCAGAAGCGGCAAAAAGAGTCCCTATCAGTGGGCTATTGATCCGATTGACGGCACGACTAATTTTACTATTCACAGCCCCGAATTCGGAGTTTCGGTTGGCGTTTTATATAATGGTCAGTCAATTGCTGGCGCGATTTATATCCCCGTTACTAAGGAACTTTTTTGGGCCAGTAAGGGTCGGGGAGCATATTTAGGAGGCAGAAAGATTAAGGTATCCGGGGTTGATTCTTTTGACCGAGCGGTAATAGATTTTGAATTTAGTCATGAGAAAAATTATAGTGTGCAGATCCTTCCCTGGTTTGAAAAATTAACTGCCCGGGGAATAAAATTGCGGCACTTTGGTTGCGACACTTTAAGCCTGTCTTATTTGGCTTGCGGCCGGATAGACGCTACGATTATGTCAGCCGCTAAACCGTGGGATGTCGCTGCTGGGCAGTTAATCGCGACCGAAGCCGGCGCCAAATTCACCGATATTAATGGGCGACCGGTGACGGATCTGTCTTGTCCTATGATTGCCGGTAACGTTAAAATCCATAAATTATTGTTGGGCAGTTTAAAAAGATGATTGTGGCTGTTAAAGTAATACCCCGAAGCAGACAGGCCGGTTGTGCCTGGCGGGAGAACACGTTAATTATTAAAGTCACTAAACCGGCCAGTGAAGGCCAGGCAACCGAAGCAGCCCGGCGCGCCCTAGCCAAGATCTTATCGTTGCCCGTGAATTCTGTTATACTAGTTTCGGGTGTAAAAAGCCGTAATAAATTATTTTCGCTACCTGATGATGTCGGGTGGCCACCACAATTATGAATCTTTCCAGCCGCTTCCTTGTCATGCTCAACGTCCTGTTCTTTTTTGTTATTGTCGGCATTGTGATATATTTTCAAGCCAGAAGTTATGAAGATCATGTGAATATGGCGATTCAAACAATGCAGAATAGTTGAAGAATAGGAGGTAGAAGTTTGAAGTAAGAAGTTGGGAAAATAAAAAAAGACGATCAGAGGATCAGTTTTTTTGTTTTCTGGAACCCTTGATTTTTTTAGAAATGATGTTATTATAGGCCTTGATCGATAATTCTGCGAGAGTAGTTTCGGCCAAAGGCCGATCCGCCTGTGGCGGACAGTGGTAGGCCAGGTTGAATGGATGGTAGTAAAATATATTTTTTTACGCGAGAGTAGTTCAGTGGTAGAACGTCTCCTTGCCAAGGAGAAGGTCGCGGGTTCGACTCCCGTTTCTCGCTCCACCCTACGTTCAGCGAAGCTGAACTTCGGGTGGCCTTTGGCCACACGAATCGCCGTAGGCGAAGTAGGGTAGTCGCGCGTAGCCTTGGCGTAGTGTGACAGTGTTAAATAATTACCTCATGGGAGGTCTTATTTGTATCTAGGCAATAATTGGATTTCAGACTACAATTATTCCGCGCCTCTTTTTTAAAGACGAAAAGGGCATACACAAATAAATATCTTGCTTTTGCGTCTACCATATGATAAGATTAAATTATGCGCCAACGGACCTGGACCATCAATCAATTAAAAAAAGCTGTTAAAGTATCTTTTAGTTATAGACAGGTTTTGAATAGGTTGGGGTTGCGTGAGGCTGGCGGCAACTATGACCAGTTGAAAAAATATATTGAAGAGTATAAGCTATCAACGAAGCATTTTAAGGGCCGTGGGTGGAATAGAGGAATGCGGGGAATTGGTATAGTAAGGATCCCATTAAAAAAGATTTTAGTAAAAAATAGCACCTTTCAGAGTTATAAATTAAAAAAACGTTTATTTGCCGTTAAACTCAAACCGCAGTACTGTGAACTGTGCCATTGGGCCGAGAAAACCAAAGATGGATATTTACCACTAGAATTGGACCATATTAATGGTGATCGTCATGATAATCGCTTGAAAAATTTAAGAATACTTTGCCCCAACTGTCATAGTCTACAACCAACACATCGAAGTAGAAAGAGACAACGAAGATAAGCCGAGGTGGCGAAATTGGTATACGCACAGCACTTAAAATGCTGCGGAGCAATCCTTGCGGGTTCGAGTCCCGCCCTCGGCACCACTGAATATAATAATATGAGCCTTATAACCCAGGACGATGAATTATTAGACCTTGTCGATGAAAACGACAAGGTTATTGGTTGCCAGAAACGTTCAGAGATATATGCGCAGGGTATTTCGAACTTTCGAGTAGTCAACGCTTTTTTGGTTAATTCAAATAATGAATTGTGGATACCGCGGCGTTCGGCTGATAAAAGGATTTATCCGCTCTGTTTAGATATGAGCATGGGTGGTCACGTAGCCAGCGGAGAGACCTATGAACAAGCGTTCAAACGTGAAACCCAAGAAGAGCTAAATATTGATATCGAAAAAGCCGATGTGCGTTTACTTGGGCATCTGACGCCGGTGAAAGATGACGTGTCAGCGCATATGAATGTTTATGAAATAAAGAGTGATCAGGTACCTAATTATAATAATAATGATTTCACGGAATATTATTGGTTAACCTCAGACGCACTATTGCTTAAAATTACCGCCGGTGATAATGCAAAAAGTGATTTAGCTAAACTAGTTAAAATTTTTTACAATAACAAATAATTATTTAGTAATATTGACGGCGGCATTACTATTAAAGGAGCAGCTTGCGCTGTTTTTTATTATCCATTACACTGGTTTCATGCGCTGGGCTCCGGCAACATGTGGAGCTTATGCTACGCCGAGTTGTAGCGCGCATCTTTGCCTAGGGAAGAATAAGGCGGCCGCGTATCATGGATACACACAAACTGGTAACGGGCCGACCCCCGTAATTCTTTCCACAGCGGGATTCTTCCCAACCTCACGTTGTCTCGGCTCGCGTGAGGTTATTTTATTTCTAATGGGATTGACCCTGTAAGATAATATGATATCTAACAGGGTTGACAAATCATGGGTATCTTATTAAGGTGCCGATATTACCTGTTCGTTTCGTTTTTTTAACAATCTAACCAAAGGAGCTGGACCGTGGCGAAAAAGAAAGTGGTCAAACAGCCGAAAGATCTGACCGAATTTCGTTTGGATATGGAAAGGATCGGTGAGTTGGAGCGCCAGATTGAAGGCGCGCAGTTGAATGCCGAGGATCAGATGGCGGCTATTCGCGCAAGCTTGCAACACAGACTTGATCCTCGGGTAAAAGAACTGTCGGATCTGCTCGGCGGCTTGGTTGCCTTTGCGGAAGCTAACAAAGTCGCTCTGACTGATGCCGGCAAGTTGCGGACCATTCAGCTCGGCGACGACAACTGGTTTGGTTGGCGCCTGTCTCCGCCCGGGGTGGAAATCCGCGGAGAAAAGGCGGTAATCAAGCGGCTTCAAGAAGCCGGGCTTGATCGTTTCATTCGTCAGACTCCGAAGATTGACCGCGAGGCCATGCTCAAGGATCGGGCAGCTGCCACGGCTGTTGTCGGAGTCAAGATCGTGCAGCGTGATGACTTGGTGATTCATCCGGCCAACCTGAATGCGGACGTGATTCCCGGACGTGGCAGTAGCTACCGCGTGGAGGGTCGGAAGAAACCGGCCAGCTGAACCAAGGAGGTTGTCCGATGATACTTAGGGGCATGGTGGTTCTCTTCGTTCTGGTCGTGGGTGCCTTGCTGGGCGCGATTGCTGACTCGGCCCTGCACATCAGCTGGGAGCATTGTTCTTTCAAGGCCCAGATGACACACAAGTTGATGTATACACTGTGGGGTGCGATCATTGTGCTGATCGCCGGCCTGGTTAAGGTATAGATTGAGAGCATGATGTTTCCACCGCTCCGGCGACTCGTCGGGGCGGTGCTTTATTTTTTGACTACAAAGTTGGGGTGCCGTACAATGGCAGTATGTCAGTATCAAAGGGACGGATTATAGTTATTATCACAGCTCTGTTTATTTTGGCAGTAATTGTGGTTACCAGCCGGGCGTTATTTTCTACCGGACAGGTGGTGCCTAATTTTTTTATGGTGCCCAAAGTGTTAATTTCTTCCGCGATTAAACTGGATAAAATTTACAGCGACACCAGTAATAAGTTAACTTGGCGCTATCCTAGTGATTGGCTGGTGCAAGATAGTAGTCAGGAAGCCAAGCCAACACCATTTAAAGCGCAACAACTGCTTAGCGTAGATCCTCGGTTACCATTTGTGGAAATCAGTCATGTGATGATCAGCAGTCAGAACTACCCCTTGGAATGTCAGAACACTGATCCGTCACTGGAAGCTTGCGCCGGCCGATCACTGATAACCGGGGGCTTTCTGGATTTACATGTGATGTATCACCGTGAAGTCACGATGGCAGATATTATGGCTACAGCGACAACAACTTGGGTCAGTAGTGGTGCCATTAGTGAGTCGCCAATTAAATTGGCTGGACGCGCCATTTATGAGTGGAACGGTTTAAATTGCGGTCCAAAATGTTATATTTTACGGGCCCTGATTATTCCCCTGGGAGAGCATACAACTATACAACTATTTGCCAATGTTTACGTTAATGAAAATCTTAATCAGCAAGATTTGGCCAATACTTTGCGGTCTTACCAAGAACAGCTGGACGCTATCATCGCCAGCCTGACAATACAATGAGTACGGCAAAACGCTGGATTATTTGTGGGGGGATATTGGTGGTGTTAATTATTATTAATGTTTTTTATTTACTTAATATACCGACCAGCCGGAAAGTCAAAGCTCCTGGCAGACAGTTTATGGTGCAGCAGGCTGAAGCGCCCCAGCAACTAGCACAGCCCAAAGACGAAACCATTACTCTATTAGCAGTTGGCGATATTATGCTGTCGCGTAATGTGGCCGCGACTCTTAAAAAGGAAAATGATCTGCACTATCCTTTTTCATCTTTACAGCCGTTAATTTCGCGGGCCGATATTGCTTTTGGTAATTTAGAATCACCGATTACACCCGGTCCGGTGATTCAGACCGGATCCTTTACCTTTCACGCTGACCCGGGCATTGAGCAGAGCCTGGCTTGGGCCGGATTTGATGTTTTGTCTTTAGCTAATAATCACTTTCCTAATTACGGTGCTAAAGGAATTGCTGATACCAGAAATTTATTAGATCAGGCCGGAATTAGATATACCGGTGCCGGTGCTAATATTGAGCAGGCCTTAACACCGGCCATTAGGGAAGTTTGCGGTAAAAAGTTCGGCTTTCTGGCTTTTAATGACGGCGATGTAGTACCGACAGCTTATGGCGCAACTAAAAAAAACGCCGGAACAGCTTTAATGAATGTAGATACTCTGAAACAAGCCGTAACCAGTTTACGGCCGCAAGTTGATTATGTGATTGTGTCTATGCATTCAGGCACGGAATATTCGGCTGTTCCGAATCAGCGGCAAATTGATTTTGCTCACGCGGCCATTGATAATGGCGCGGATTTAGTCATTGGCCATCATCCACATGTAGTTCAGAGTATAGAAAAATATCAGGGCAAGTACATTTTATATAGTTTGGGTAATTTTATTTTTGATCAGATGTTTTCTACCGAGACACGCCAAGGATTAATGGCCGAAATCAGTTTTGATGATCAGGGTGTTAATGATATTGTTCTTTTACCCACACAGATTGAAAATTATAGTCAGCCGCAAATTTTAGATTTAACTAAAGCCGGAGATATTCAAAGAAGATTAAAAATTTCATTAGCCACTACGACGCTGGATAACTTTTCTGTTTGGAGAATTGACAAATAACTACCGTGAGATAAGATGGCGTGTGTGCAGTTCGTTTTTCAGGAGGGAGGCCTATGAAAACTCGTTATTTTGTAGGGATAAGAAAGGATAGTACAGAACCAGAGGTTTTTCGGGCTACTACTGGAGAGAGCTTGACCGCCGGATATCCTGCTGAAGGAGAACAGATTGCCCCCAGTTACGCAGTGGGAAGGGTGAAGATACTGGCAATCTTGCCCAAAGAGACCCAGCTGCTCCTTCGCTTTGTAGAAGCAGTTGACGAGATCATGGGTAACCATGCGTTTAGGGATGGTCTACTTGTACTTCTTCGGGCTATTTCCAGTGCGAGTGCTGGCTCTCTCTAATAGCATCGGGAGGTCGGAGCGTGACCCCATCGAGCACTACTCGGTGGGGTCATTTTTTTTATATTATTTAGAAAAAACGATCATATCAAAGATGTTAATGTGGAAATTTTTAATGCGGTTGAATTCATTAGAAATTGACCAAAATTTTCTACCGAATTTGACAAATAATTTGCGCGCGAAAAATCAGCTTGCTAAAATACAGTTGTAAAGCAGTATTTTTTTGCTGCTGAAGACGGCGCAAAATATTTAGCATCAGCAAGAAAATATTAATTTGCGGGAATTTTTTCCGTCAGACAGGAAAATAGACGGCGGAATAATTTCGGGATAACCCGCGTTCGGCTGGGTAAATAACCAAACACCCTATCCGAAGACGGGGTGTTTGGGAAAAGCGATTGTGAAGACTATCTTTTATGATAGCCCTCATTTGCATACTAAAATATTCGTTGTTCTTTGTCAAAGGACGGTTCTCCTCCCTCAATCGAGACCTGAGGGAGGAGAAATCCGGTCCTAATATTTACTAATTAAGCCCTTGCGGGCATTAACGAAAAGCGATTATGGACTTAAATAAAGTCACTTTGATCGGCAATATGGTCAAAGATCCGGTGTTACGTAAAACACCAAGCGGTCAATCACTGGTCAGCACCGGTTTGGCCACTAATTATGTTTGGAAAGATCTTCAATCCAAACAAACTAAGAAGTCAGTGGAGTTTCATAATGTCGTGGCCTGGGGCAAGTTGGCCGACATCATGAGCGAATATCTGAAAAAGGGCTCCAAGGTTTATATTGAGGGCCGTTTGCAGAGCCGTAACTGGACGGATAAGACCGGCAAAAAAAGATATTCCACGGAAGTGGTGGCCGAAGATTTAATAATGCTGGGTCATCGAAATAAAGAAAGCAAAGAGAGCACAGCTAAGGCTTTAGCCAAAGAAGAACCGGCCGTCGAGGACTTGGAATAATCAGCAACGTTGTTGTTTTGAGCTTGAGCCGGAAGTTTCGTCCCTGTTCTTCCGGTTTTTGCTCAAGACAGGCGTTAGGTTTAATAATTAGAAATAAAGAATTATGAAAAAAATAATTATTATTTTCTGGCTGCTACTTTTTCCCTTTCTAGCTCAAGCCCAAATGATCTTTACTGAAATTATGTACGATCCGGCGGGGGCAGATGGCGGTAATGAATGGGTAGAGGTCTATAACAACGCCGCTGATCCGGTAACTCTTGACTCTGGTTGGCGTTTTACAGATAGCAGCAACCATACTTTGAATTTAACTCAAGGCACGTCAACAATCGCCGTTGGTCAATTTGCTATAATCGCTGATAATGCCACGAATTTTTTAACCGCTAACCCGGTGTTTTCCGGTAATCTTTTTGATTCGGTTGTTAATATCAACAATAACTCCTCCACTATCGCCCTGAAAAATAATAACGAACCAATTGCCAGTCTAATCTTTGATTCTGGCTGGGGCGCGGCAGGCAATGGCATGACTCTAGAAAAAATTAACTTTGATGGTGGCGATGAACAAGGTAATTGGCAGGAATCGTTCGTTAATGGTGGCACTCCAGGGCGGGCTTCGTCGGTTAAGCCGGAATCATTAGCAACCACCACCATTGAATATTCAGGATTGAGGATCAACGAAATGTTGCCTGATCCGGTCGGTGATGATGCTGCCGGAGAATGGATCGAACTGGTAAATAATTCTGATCTGGACTTGCCCCTGGTTGGAGTAATAATTACAGACGGTTCAGGATCAAACTATATTTTTGCTTCCAGTACCATAGCAGCAAAAAATTATTGGCTCTTATCGCGGCCCATTTCTGACATTGCTTTAAATAATAGTAGCGACACTTTAACATTGAAAGATCCGCAGGGAGCCACAATTGATGCGGTTTCTTATACCGGCAGCGTGGAAGGTAAATCCTGGGCTTTGATTGATAATCGTTGGATCTGGTCGCGGCAGCCGACTCCAGGTGCTGCAAATATTTTACCTCTTAATCATAAACCAGAGATCGGCTATTCCATTAGTTCTCTGACGGCCGAGCCTAAAAAAAGTATTTTGTTCGATGCTTCAACCTCGCGTGATCAGGATGGAGACGAACTGACTTATTATTGGGATTTTGGCGACAATGATTTTAGTAACCGGAAAAGCATCAGTCATAAATATGCCGATGAAGGTGAATATCTTACTTTGTTACGAGTACAAGATTCGTCCGGAGCTTTAGCAGAACAAACTTTTAAAATCACAATTATGTCCGCTGTTTCGGCCGCCAAATCTATGGAGACCGCCCAGATAACCAGCCAAACCACCAGCGCCACTACAACCGGCTCTTTGTCTGACACAGTCAAGATTAGCGAGTTTTTACCCGACCCTGTTGGCAACGATAATAGTGAGTGGATCGAACTATATAATAGCGGGGACGCGGACGTTATTTTGGATAATTGGAAGCTGGATGATATTGAGGGTGGCAGCCGGCCCTTTATTTTTCCTCAAGGAACAGTCATTAAACCGGGCGAATATCAAGTTTGGTCCAAAGCAGCAACCAAACTGGTATTGAATAATACGACCGATGGTGTCCGATTACTCTGGCCTGATGGACAGGTGAGTGATTCTATTGACTATGATGCGACTAAGAAGGAGGGGCAATCATACGAAAAAAATTTTGCTGATGACGAGTGGCAGTGGCAAACAGTTCCTACGCCCGGACTACCTAGAATAGAAGTTTTAGGATTAGAAACTACCAGTCAGCCAGTGGCCACCTCATCGGATTTGATTTTGCCTGCCAACAGTATCATGGCGCGGGTTATTGTTCCGCCCGGAACCTGGGCTAAGCAGAAAATGTTTGTGCGTTTAGTTGGCGCTGACAGTTGGGCCGAGGTTTATCAATATAAAGGACAGTTCCCAGAAATTAAATCAGGCGACATAATTGTTGTCAGTGATGCGGTAATTGGCAGTGTTTCCGGAACACCCAGATTAAAAATAGCCGGAGCAGATCAGATTGCGGTCACCGGTCACGACGACATTATTTGGGATGAACCGATTAATATTTCCAGCCTGTCTGATA
Source organism: Candidatus Komeilibacteria bacterium (assembly GCA_043801745.1). Lineage (GTDB taxonomy): Bacteria > Patescibacteriota > Patescibacteriia > UBA1558 > 2-01-FULL-52-15 > JAZDLR01. Next base: position 92,277 of record JAZDLR010000016.1, read on the forward strand.
ATGATGTAGGTAGCACAATAACCTTGGCCGGCTTGATTGATACCAGCAACAAGTCATCTCTTACGTTGGTTGATGATGAAGGCGAAACTATTAAGGTTACTTTAGCGCCGAATAATACGGTCCCATTGACCAAGAATGTACGCGCGACTATCCACGGTATCTTACAGAAAAATTCTACCGGCTTGTATCTGCGGTTGATTTCTAACAATGACGCCACTTTGGATGAACAGGTCGGGATCGTTCAGCAGACAACAACATCAACAACCACGACCCTTCCGGCCCAAACCAAGGACTGGTCCGGTTGGATTGCCGGAATAGTAACCGCGTTTGGTGGATTGGCTTACGCCGGATATAAATGGTGGTTTGTTAAATAAGAAACGCCGCCGAGCAAAGCTCGACGGCGTAGGTGTTCTGGTCGACTCAGATTAAATGAGCCCCATCCGCTGAAGTTCTTCCTTTGGTATGATCAGGGCGTTCAGTACCTCGGTGATGTCTGGTCGTGACATTCCTAGAGCCAAACCCCAAGGGGAAAGCTTCTCCTCAATGCGGACTATGGTGCGACCGTGCACACCTTGACGGATCAGATCCGTCCGCCTTTTGGCGAGCAGATCTTGGAGGCACCGAATTTCAATAACAGCAAGCATCATGATGATCGGGAACGCCAGGCCAAGGGCCTCCAGTTCATTTCCCGATCGCAGCCTCTCCAGAGCTAGTGGTCGAAGTCTGGTTTGCCAGTTGCTCGCTTCAGTGCCTGAACTAGGAACCGCAGATCTTCCACAACGGCACATCACTACCTCCTTGGGTCGTAGAATGGGGGTGGATGGCGAGTCATCGCAGTCAGGAAACTACCGGATCATAGCCCGGGCGGTGGGCTCCCCGGTAACACCTCAAAGCTCTTCGCCGTCCACTTAATAGGAACGATCGAGTGTGCTGAATATACTTTTTGGAGGCCAGACTGTCAACCCCGTTAGAAGTTTAATTGAAATGTTCTAACGGGGTCAATAGCATTGACCAATGTTGGGTTTTTTTCTAAGCTAAGACCGATGAAACTTAATTATCAGGATAAAAACGTAGCTGTTCTAGGATTTGCCATTGAGGGCCAGGCAATGACCGATTTTTTATTAAACCGCAACTGTCATATTACAGTCTATGATGATAAAGAATTAGACGAGGAAGTGCGGCGGAAGTATGAGGCTCGGGGAGTAATTTTTCATGCCGGACCATTTGGCGATCTTACCGGTTTTGACGTTATCAGCCGTACACCGGGTATGCGTTTAGACCGAGCAGAAATTCAACAAGCTAGTGCCGCCGGAGTACCGGTTATCTCTAATACTAAATTGTTTTTGGATGAAGCCAAGGGCAAAGTAATTGGTATTACGGGTACTAAAGGCAAGGGCACCACGGCGCAACTTTTGTATAACATTATTTCTTCAAGTAGGGACAATGTTTTTCTCGGCGGCAATATCGGACAATCGCCGCTACAGTTTCTGTCTCAATTGAATGATAAGTCGATTGCAATTTTAGAATTATCCAGCTTTCAGTTAGCTGATGTGACGAAAAGTCCGCAAATAGCTATTGTTTTAATGGTGACCTCGGAACATTTGGATTATCATCCGACGTCTGAATCTTATATTGACGCCAAAGCCGGTATTGCCAAGTTTCAGCAAGCTGATGATGTTATAATTTTTAACTCTGATTATCCTAACTCAGTGACTATTGCCAAACAATCGTTAGGGAGGAAGTTAGCAGTAAGTAGAAAGAAGTTAGAAGGCGAGGGGTGTTTCGTAGATAATGGTTGGATTATGATGCGTCTCGGTCAAACGGAAGAAAAAATTATGCCGGTAGCAGATATTGCTTTGGTAGGCCAACACAATTGGGAAAACGTTTGCCCGGCGATTTTAGCCGCTAAGCTCATTGGTATTGATAATAAATTTATCATTGACGCGATTAAAAAGTTTCAGGGCTTGGAGCATCGTTTAGAATTCGTGGCCGAAAAGAGAGGCGTTAAATATTACAATGATTCTATCTCCACTACACCGGAATCAACTATCGCGGCCATTAAATCCTTTAGTCAGCCTAAAATATTAATTCTCGGTGGTTCAAGTAAGCAGAGTGATTTTTCTTTATTGGCACAGACGATAAAAGAAAATGACGTTAGGGCAATTATTGGTGTGGGGCAAGAATGGCCCCGGATCAAAGAAGTTTTGTGGAATACTACCAGTCATTTGATTGAAAATTTAACTACTATGGAGGAAATTGTTGAGGCGGCGAGAAAGGCAGCTAAACCCGGTTATGTGGTTCTGCTGTCACCGGCTTGCGCCAGCTTCGGTCTGTTTAAAGACTATAAAGACCGCGGTCGACAGTTCAAAGAAGCCGTGGATAAACTATAAAAATTATATCCCCGTCGAGCTGAGCCCGGCGGGGATATTTGGTCATCTACCGATTCTGGTGGAGATAGGAAATGGAGGATCGTTCAGGATCCAACGGTGATGGCGTAGGTGTCCGAGTGATTCCCCCGGTTGTGGGTAGGCGCCACTACTAGCGGGTTTAGTGTAGATGCCGTAGGGGTCAATTTTTTGCCAGCTGGCACCCTTGCCTTTGTGCTCGAAAACCTCAATGTGAAGCTGGATGATACGCTTAGTACGCCCGGTATTTCCGGCTCGTCCGAGGTAGTCGCCGCAATCAATCTTGGCTTCCTTAAACTGCCAACGGTCAGCTTCATCAGCTGGCAGGTGAGGGATAGCTTTGTTGACCGTGGCGAGATGAGCATAGATAGTGCGGTAAACAGTAGTCTGACCGCGCCGCGGCTCGGATGTTACGGCTACGAAGCGGCCCCAGCTTGAGCTGGTCCCTTGGTAGGCTGTGCCGGCATGCATACCAAAAACTTCAAAACCTAAAGCCCGTAAGCCTTGGGTATTGAAGTGAGAGCCGGGCGCCAGCTGGACACCGTCAGCAAAAGAGAGTCCTTTGCCAACCGGCAGAACATAGTCAATGCCCCGGTGTATCTCCCCTGGCGGATCACCCAGAACACCATCGTAAACAGGAAATCCTTCCACTAGCCGCACTCGTGGGTTAGAAAAGGGGTAACACTCCAGAAACTTTGGCATTATTGTAGTCTCCTGTTGAGAGAAAGGACGCATTTTCTTTGAGACTATCATAGAATAATCTTTTTCTGCAAAAGTTCAAGGGGCGAGCAGTTGAGACGACTAAATTTTGTCCTTACTTTCAGAAAAATAGATATTGTCTTGAGGTAATCCCAGTACCGTTAATTTATCAATCAGCCAGGATTTCATGGCAATTTCCGTATCGAAATTAATTGGCTGGCCGTCAACTATAGCTGTCCAACGGTTAACGCTGCGTAAGACATCCATTTTGTTGATGACTAGATGATTGACGGCGTTCAGCCGGATGCCTTTTTCCAGAAGATTCCAATCTAACCAATTACATTGGCGGGCACGGCCAGTAGTGGCGCCGTATTCTTCGCCGGCTTCACGGATTTTGACGAAAATAGAATCGTCCGGCTCAAATTTTTTGGCTCCCACATAGGTTTCATAAATTTTCACTACACCCCAGACATCTCTGATGGCAGTGTGAGGAAGGGCATTCATTAGCGCGCCAGCTACAGTGGCATGAGAAGAGGTGACATAGGGGTAATCACCCCAGTCAATATCTAAGCCGAAACCTTGCGCGCCCTCACCTAAGACATAAACTTCTTTAGGATTATGATGCAGCTCCTGATACAAATCAAGCAAATAAGGTTGTAATTCCGGCACTGCTTCGGCACGGATTCCGGTGCGGGCGTATTTATCACGGTAAGCCGGACCATTGCCGGTTTTCGTCGTGCCAATGGAACTGTCAGCGCTGTCTTCTTTTAAATGTTCCTCGGTAATAACGTGAGTGTTGTTAGCAATAAAAATTTTACCTTCAGTATTTATGCCGCCGCCCTGTAATTCTTTTAACTCAGACAGAAATTTTTTCGGGTTGACTACACAGCCAGGACCAATAATTGACTTGATACCGAAAAAAACACCAACTGGAATGTGGTGCGTGATAAATTTTTTACCCTCGTGAAAAATAGTATGGCCGGCATTACCGCCGCCATTGTAGCGGAGGACGTGAGTATAACCGGCGGTTTTACAAAGATGATGAGCGACCTTGCCTTTGGCGCAATCGCCGTATTGCAGGTCTACAATGATGTCAGCAATCATAATGTGGAATTAGATATTGTTTAGTTCTTTATTTATCTTTCTATAATGCCAGGCAAACCAAATCCCCCCGATTAAAGTGACCGCCGACAAGAAAATAAAAAGTGGATCGGTGGCCGACTTAACGCCGCTTCCAAGATAGGCCAGAGATAGACTGCCACTGACGTGGCCAAGCGCCATTAGCGGTAAAAAGATTTTAGGTTTTATGGCCGACAGTCCGGCTAAATATGATATTTCATCATCAGGGAACAACGGCAGAAAATAGGCAAGGAACAGTAGCAGTTTGCCCTTATCAAAATAATAGTCATACTTGGCTATTGTTTCCGGTTTGACTACGTGTTGAATAATTTTGCGACCAAAATATCTACCAAGATAGAACGCTATGGCTGTCCCCAGTACCCGCCCAATAAAGTTGTAAAGAAAACCCAGCCAGGTACCAAAGAGAAAACCACCGGCCAATGAGACCGAATAATGACTGATCGGCGTAATGACGACCTGGGCGATTTGCAGAAGTATAAAAACCAGGGGAGAAAATATTCCAAAATGATTGACAAAATCTCTGATGGTCTCCTGGCTTCCGAAAAATTGCGAAGGGAAAATATAGCCAATAATCAATAGAGCAATTGGCGCCAAGGTAAAGAGATACCAGATTAATCTAATTTTTTTCATAATTGCAGGTCCACAATGATGTCAGCATGCGTAATTCGAGTATATTTTTTTATCCTTACCAAGTGTAACGGTAAAATAGTTCCAAGACAAGCTGATTTGGGGTTGTATCTTGACAAATTCAATTAGTTATGTTAATTTCTCATATTACTCTTGCATTGGCGCTTGCCTTTGCGAATGGTGTACATTTCCATATTTTCTATTCAATTTTTCCGTTTCTACCTCCCAACCTCATAAGGAGACTGGCCGATGAATACAATGGCTCTACCGGGAATGTTTCCTCAGATCAAGCCTGGGGAAGTGTACGCTGATTGGACTGGGTCGGCTATTCCGCCGATCCATTTGATCGATCAGCATCATAAGTATTTGGGGGAGAACCTGATCGGTAACCCGCACTCTCATCACCGACCGTCAGCTGAGGCGATGGAACGGGTTATGAGTACTCGGGCAGCGATCTTGCGTTATCTCCATGCTTCGCCCGAGGAGTACGAGGTGATTTTCGGTCCTGGTGCGACTGCTGCCATCCAGTTGGTGGGACAGCACTATAAGTGGGAGGGCGGCGAGTATCTGCTGACTGCCGACAACCACAATTCCGTTAACGGAGTACGTGAAATGGCCAAACGCAATGGCGCAGTCGTCAGGTATGCTCCCATTACTGACGATCTGGTCATTGATGGCAACATGCTAAGACGGATGCTGCGATTTCCGCGGTCTACTGGTAACAAGCTGTTTGCCTATCCGGCCAAGTCCAACTACTCCGGTGTGCTGCACAGTTTGGAGTGGGTCGGTCTGGCTCAGAGTCTGGGCTGGGAAGTGCTTCTGGATGCTGCGGCGTTTAACGCCAATAAGCGACTGGACCTTTCAGTCGTCAAGCCGGATTTTGTCCCGTTCTCTTTTTATAAGATGTTCGGGTTTCCGACCGGCCTTGGTTGTTTGGTCATCCGCAAGAGCGCTTTTGCCAAGCTGGCGCACAAGTGGTTCGCCGGTGGGTCTATTCTGTTGGTGGCTGTCATGCAGGACTTCTATGCTCCGGAATCTCTGGGGTATGCGAGGTTTGAACATGGTACCATCAACTTCGGTCAGATTCCGGCTATTCAGACCGGTCTTCAGTTCATGGAGGACCTGGGGGATGGCGTTGGCGGGCATGCTGTTGATTTGGCTACCGCCCTCTACGATGAACTCGTGAACATGAAAGAGAATAGTTGTTCATTGCTGGTTCACAGCCCGCGTGGAACCGATACCGTTACCTTCAGTATGAAGAGCGGTGACCAGATCGTGGATGCTTGGGTATTTGAACAGGAAGCCAGTAAGCGCGGAGTGTTTGTTCGTTCGGGCTGCTTCTGTAACCCGGGTGTGAATGAAAAGGTGTTTGGGTACGGCATCGAGGCTTACGCTAATCTCTACAACGACGCCATCTTGCCGGAGGCCATCACCATTGAAAAGCTCCGGGAGTTTTCCGACGGAAAGCCAATCGGCGCTATCCGCGCGTCGTTCGGCTACGCCAACACAGTAGCTGATGTGGTGCGGTTTGCGTCTGTCACGCGGGATATCCTGCGCGCCGAAAAGTAAACCGCTGTATTTACCGGGGGGGATGGTCTTATCACCATCTCCCCCAACCTCTGTCGATTATTTCGGCACTGACGAGCCCAAAGGCACAAGCTAAAGGGTGAAAGGTTATAGGATTGTTGGTCTAATAGACAGCAAACGTACGTTGATATTTCTCTAACCAAGGAGCACGCCATGAAACCCGGTTTTTTTTCGGTAGGGAGTTTCATTGCTCAGCTGCCGACTCTGGTGGCTGGCCGCCGCTCGCTTTTTGCTTTGTTCAGCACTTACAATACGGTGGGCGGCCATCGGGATGGTCTGGTTGAGACGGGAATGGCCGATCTGTCGGTCATTGTTTCGGCTGGGGGGTATAAGATGAGTCTGGCATCGCTGATGGCAGCCACTACTGCCATGCAAGCCGGCAGCCGGGCCATCGCCCATGCGATCTTCGATGCCTCCCACGCTCAGGCTGCGGAAATTCAGCAGGAGGTGGGCCAGGAAGCGCAAACGGTCCTTGCAGAGGCGACTGACGATATCCTCGCCATCGTCTATGCGGGCTACAGTGCCTTCAATGCGGCGTTGGAGTTTGCCCAAAGGCTTCATTCCCAGCATCCGCGGGCGCAGGTGTATGTTCTGACCTGCGATTGTGACCAGACCCGCAAGCAAGTCGAGTTGCGGTCCGCCATCGACGACGGTCTCATCACCGGCGCGATCGAGACCTGGAAATGCGGTGGGGTTTCGGACATGGGCGATCTTCTGGAAGCGCTGATCAGCGCCTGGAAGGCACGCTGATTGAAGAGGTGACAAGTAAGCGGCCACTCGGTTTACCGGGTGGCCGCTTTAAAATACAAAAAAAGTCAGGGACTCTATTTTTTTTCTTTTATTTGTCCATCTAATCCGCCGTAATTTATAGCGGGAAGAGCGATCTCGTTAAATCTAGGATCGGCTTGTTTAGGAATCGGCGCAGTTATGTCTTTCATTTTTGGGCTTCCGGGCTTTACTGGTTCCTGCCTGATTACTTGTATATGGATGTCTCCACCGACAAAGCCAAGCGTAACGTGAAAATCTTTCGGGGGCAGTCCGTGTTCAGAGCGAAATTTTTGCAGCGCGGGTATTTCGAAGGAAACAAAAGTAGTCTTTTTCACCTTATCTACTTCTCGCATTTGCTGTTCGGTAGCAGCTCCGTCAATGAAACCAAGCCCCATTACTGTAATACCCTGGCCATTTTGTAGGTCGGTATTAATTTGCTGAAGTTCAGCTAGTGCTTCATCATCTAACGTGCTCAAAATTTTGCTCTCGGTAGGACTAATAATTGTTAAATGATAACCATCGGCCCTGGGCTGAAGGTCAGCGCCAGTAATAGTCTTTACGGCTTCTAGCGCCGGCGTGAAATCTGCCTGTATTTCTATTTCTAGGGTTTGCATATCGGCCAGACGCTCGCGGGTTAATTCGGGCGCTTTCTTTAGCAGTTCATCCGTACTCCATTCATGATTTGTCATAATAAAATCTATTAATTTATTAAATCTGCGTCAATTGTAACAGGTTGGTGTTGGAGCAGCAATATAGATAATTGACTTCTGTCGCAAAATACATTATAAAATAGTGGCTATTCATTGAAATCGGCCAGAGTTCCTCCGTCTGCCAACTGGCGGAGCGGGCAGGGGCGAAATTGACTTCGTACTTAGTTTGAGGGCGAATGGTGAAATTGGTATACACGCTAGCTTTAGGAGCTAGTGGCGCAAGCCGTGAGAGTTCGAGTCTCTCTTCGCCCACCATGTCTGTGCAGGACAGGAGAATTCGTCTTCCTAAGCAAGCTCTTTTGCACAATATTAGTTTGGGTTCGTAGCTCAGATGGTTAGACCCGCCCGCCATGCTTCGCTGCTTAAAATAATAATTAATAAAATTAACCAACTGTCCATGGGAATGTAGCTCAGATGGTTAGAGCGCTACATTGACATTGTAGAGGTCACAGGTTCGATTCCTGTCATTCCCACCATTGGTAGTCTGGCCCGCACAGCATGGCGAAGCGGGCGGGGCGCTACATTGACATTGTAGAGGTCATTCCGCCGCTGGCGGGACATCGCCCACCATTAGCCGATATATGTAATTTAACAACTCGACGGTATTGACATGGAAGCGGTCTATAGTACAATAGTCTTATGAGACCTTATTCATACAACTCTTTGAAGGCGCCAGTTATGGCTTTACGACGAAGAGGGAAAACGTACGCCGAGATTTGTGCGCATTTACAGGTTCCGATTGCAAAAAGCACCATCTCCTATTGGTGTAAGGATGTGAAGCTCACCAAACAATCGAAGCAACAACTAAAGCATCGTGTAGAAACGCATCTAGCTAAGCAAAGGGTTTTGGCGTTAAAAGCTAATATTGCCAGGAGGAATAGGTATTTAAAAGAAGTTGATAAACGGGTTTCACATTTGGGTTCTCACCTAAAAAACAGAAGCGTGGGAAAAATAGTTTTGTCCATACTTTATTGGTGCGAAGGGAAGGGTTCGCAAAGCAGTTCCTTAACATTTGGTAACTCAAACCCAGAAATTATTAAGCTATTCTTATCAGTTCTTAGAAAGAATTACGACATAGATGAAGCAAAGTTTCGTTGCACACTACAAGGAAGAGCTGACCAAGGAATTAGGGAATTGGAAAAATATTGGTCAACGGTCACTGAAATACCATTGTCACAATTCTATAAGGCACGAATTGATCCGCGGTCAGCAGGCAAAACTTCAAGAAAGAAAAACTATAAAGGCGTTTGTAGGATAGATTACTTTTCTGCAGATATCTTTCATGAATTAAAAGCAATACAAAAAAGTTTAATTAAAAATATGGGCCTGTAGCGCAGTTGGTTAGCGCGTTTGCATGGCATGCAAGAGGTCGAGGGTTCGAATCCCTCCAGGTCCACCAAAGCATTAAGCAGGGTTATTTGACGCTGTTTTTTGTTAATTTATGGCCTATATTACCTATATTAATATGCTACTTGACAGATAATATATTATATGCTATACTTAAGTATTACGGTAAATATTGGCTTTTTACGTTATCCTGGTTCTTTTATAAAACGGGAGAAAAATAAGCGGAATCCTTCTTATTTCCACCCATGTGGGTAGTGTTTTGGGCGCCTACTCAGGTTCTCAGCGCACTACCCATTTCGGACGGAAAAAGACAACTCAAACCAACGGAGGATCAAACCATGCGCATTCTCATCATCGACGACAGTAGCCTTTGGATCGAGCAGGGCAAGAAGCTCCTCGAGCCGGCCGGTCACGAAGTGGCCGGTGTGCTGGTCGGCGATCCCAACCTCTTCACAACGGAATCGTTGCTGCAGTCGGTTGGTGCTGCCTTTCAAGAGACCGACGTGCTGTTGGTCGACAAGGACTTCGGTGCTGGGATCACGTCCACGCGGCTGATCTGCGTGGTCAGGAGCTGGTTTCCCCAGCTGCCGATCATCCGCTGGACCGGTGGCTACGACCAGAAGCCTTACATGGGTTATCTGGGCGTGAGTCAGATGGAGAAGCCCACTCGGAAGAATGAGGTCAAGTTCATCGAGACCTTCAACGGGGCTCTCGAGGAGCAGCGGCTCATCTTGTCCGGACCCATGGGCATCTTTGCCGCTCTGGATGAGACGGCCAAGCCCGACGAGTACGCGGCCGAGAGTCGGGCTCAGCGGCTGCGGCAGATTGCCGAAATCAGCCAGCTCGCCCGCAAGGATCGGGCGGAGTCGAAGGATTGGCGTTATCCCTGGATGATCACCGGGCAGGCCGGTGGTGCGACCAAGCACGAGCTCGGCCACGCCATCTGCGACGGCCATCTCACGGCCGAGGACATCCGTCCTCACCTGGCGGATCTGCAGTTGGTCATCGCCAAGTTCGAGGCCGCCGGCGAGATCGACGACCGGTTCCGGATCTGCGCCGAGTTCATCAAGGCTGGCAATCTGGACGAGCTTGAGCTGGTCCGGCACTGCTACTAGCAGAACCGGCCTCCCGTGTGAAACACGCCCCGTGGCAGAACATCGCCACGGGGTTTTCTTTTATATATAAATTTTTCCCTGTTTACAGCACCTAAGATATTAGCTATTCTATTAGCATGGATATTAAAGATGCCACATTTTTGACCACTAAAGACGAGGAGTTACTTTGGCCTCTTGTGAAGGAATTACCACCCGATTATCAACTGCCGGCTTTTGGCAGTAATGAAGTTATTGGTGGAGAAGATATTAAAATTGAACATCCGGAGATTATCAGCGTTATACCAAGCGGTACGGTTTTGAAAGCTGAAACCCTAATCCAAGTTTCTTATGCTCCTCGGCGTTTGGAGACGATGAATTTCGCGACTTACCTGCGTAATCTCGGATCTCACTATATTGAATACGAACGATTGACGGCTCAAGAACCGGACATGTCGTTCGGAGAAATGATGGTTAAGCTTCATAAAATTGGTATTAAAGAACGCCACGAAGCTTATAGGAGACTTGAGAGAAAGTTTGGCAAAGAAGGGTCAAAAGCTGAACAGAATCAAGCTGTGTCGCGTCACGAGCATTCACTGTTAGTGTGTAAAGCTATCAATGATCTAGGTATTCCTGGTATTCAGGCAGAGCAGGCGCCGAAAGAAGATTATCTCGATGAGATTGATGAATATTTAATTCTGGACCCAATAGCGATGGAAACAAACGGTACGGAATCCGGGACCCCCATATATATTGGTATACAGCGCTCGTTTGAAAATAAGCTGGATGAAGTCAGGCGTAATCCGGTTAAATATATTGCTGAGAAAGCTGGACAAGGAGCGATTTTTCGTTTCTTTTTGCCTGACGAGGATGAGAATTATCAGGATATCTATGAAAAATTGGTTAACCGACGGGATGCGCTTCTGGAGAAAGAGGCCAAACAGCAAGGAATGACCATAGTGGAGTATATTGAACAATCAGCCAGACGAAAAGGTTTATCAGAAAAGAAATTTATGCAGAGCAAGTTGCAGTCCATTCCCATTACCAAATATTTACCTCACGGAGAGCAGCAGCAAATTGCCTGGGCTAAGCAAATATTGGGTGAAGCAGAAGAGCAGTTTATCAAGCTTAAAGGTAATCAGACTGAAAGACGTTTACTGGATCGCTTAAATTCCTGTTTGCGCGTTGTGATGCAAGCCAAGAGTTTGGTGATTGATGAGCAGCTTGATTTAGCAGTATAATTTTTTAAATGTAATCGCCGCGTCGATGTTCAACGACGCGGCGATTTTTTTCTCAGGCAGTTTTTAGCCAATGGCATGGCGGGCCTCCGGAGGTATACTCTTGATGTCCCAGATCTCCTCCGGACTGAAAATCCTAGAATGATTACTGCCACTGTGGTGATAGATAATCGTGACTCCCTGCACACTACCGGTGATTTCCACGACACTTTCAGTCATTCCTGCGCGGAAAAGAAAATTCAGACTGTCCCGTAGTTTCCAGGTTATGGTGCGGCTGTCATCACCCGACAGAACCTCACTGGCCCTGACTATTAATTGCAGTTCCCGAGCAGGAAAAGATTTGTCCTGATTCAGATCGTGTATCTTCATCGATGTCCTCCCTATCTGTTGCCGTCATGCCAGCGGGCTGGCTTTCGTAAAGTACTAATGTTGTGAATTTCATATTTAGCATAACGAAGTAGTATTGTCAACAAGCGGGGAGAAGATGTTGAAAAACTGTCCCTAACTTAGGGCCAATTAGCTATTTGACAATGCTAGTAATTCGCTCTATAATACCTTACGAACTTCAGAAAGTTCCCCAAGTTGATAAGAATTAGCTAATATTAGTCAAAAAAATGGCTTTATCAGTAACTAGCTTAACCATGTAGTGGATTTTGGGGATATTTTTTGGCCTCGGAATCCGCGTCTGCCGCGGTTTTTGTTCCTCTGCAGCACCTTACAATCTAGAAATCTTCAGAAAAATGTTGAGAATCCCAGATTCAAGCCACTTTTCTGGATGTTTCAGTCCTGCCGCTAACGTAATCGTTAACGCTGGGGCGAAGTGAACTTTGACAACTGAATATTCATGAGCATCTTAATTCGCACCGTTTACTAACGGTGTCAATTGTAGAGAGACTCTCTCGTAAAAAATATATAAATATGCTTGCCCTATACCATGTAAGGTGTAGGGAGACGGTGATACGCCGCCGGGTACTTCAAGTCCGGTGGTATCTTCCTCCTTCGCTCTTCGAGCTAGGGAGGACAAAGAAGCTTCTAAAGCTTTAGATAGTTGTCACTAAGGGCATATGGTGGATGCCTAGACATTAAAAGTCGATGAAGGACGTAGCAATCTGCGAAAAGCTTCGGTGAGGTGATAAGCAACCTGTGACCCGGAGATATCCGAATGGGGTAACCCGGTCGAGCAAACCTCGATCATCACCATCTGAATTCATAGGATGGTAGAAGGTAACCTGGGGAAGTGAAACATCTCAGTACCCAGAGGAAGAGAAAGAATTAACGCATCTATTAATTTTACTTGCCACTTCGGTGACGAGTAGGATTAATGGGTGCCTCTATTCCCTAAGTAGTGGCGAGCGAAAGGGGAAGAGCCCAAACTTATAGTAAGATAAAATACATGAAGCGGTGGCCGCAAGGTTGTCGTAGAGTGTATTGCAATGACCACAAGTCTAACGCTGCTAGAAGTGTTGTAAGAGGTTACGTTTCAGAGCTTGTGGCTCTGGATAGGAGTATACGAAATATAATTTGCTTAGTTGAACGATCTGGAAAGGTCGGCCATAGAAGGTGACAGCCCTGTAAGCGAAAAGCATTATAGCTCTTAGTAATTTTCTTGAGTACTACAAGACCGGAGAAATCTTGTAGGAAACCAGCGTCACTATGCGCTAAGGCTAAATACTTTTAATGATCGATAGTGAACTAGTACCGTGAGGGAAAGGTGAAAAGCACCCCGCTAAGGGGGATGAAATAGTATCTGAAACCATATGCTTACAAGGAGTCGAAGCGCTATGTCGTGTTTACACGACCCGCGTAACGGCGTGCCTATTGAAGAATGATCCAACGAGTTATTGTCTGTTGCTAATCTAACCCCTTTGGGGGGCAGGTGTAGTGAAAGCGAGGGTGAATAGCCCGTTTTTGACTTATTAGTTTGCTCCGCCTTTGGCGGAATGAACTATTAGGTCAAAGTGCAGCAGATATTAGACCCGAAACCGGGTGAGCTAGCCATGGCCAGGGTGAAGCTTGGGTAAAACCAGGTGGAGGCCCGAACCGTTAAGCCGTGCAACACTTTCGGATGAGCTGTGGCTAGGGGAGAAATTCCAATCGAACTCGGTAATAGCTGGTTCTCCTCGAAATAGTTTTTGGACTAGCCTCGTATGTTAAGGTTTGGAGGTAGAGCACTGGATGGAGTTAGGGGAGCAATCCTACTGATTCCAATCAGACTCCGAATGCCATTCTGTACCATACGGGAGTCAGACCGTGGGGGCTAAGCTCCACTGGTCAAAAGGGAAAGAGCCCTGATCTCAATCTAAGGTCCCCAAATCCAAGCTAAGTGTAAAAGGTGGTATTGTGACTTTTACAACTAGGAGGTTGGCTTAGAAGCAGCCATCCTTTAAAGATAGCGTAATAGCTCACTAGTCAAGTCGCTTTGTGCCGAAAATTTAACGGGGCTAAAGCTTGGTACCGAAGATGAGAATTTCCCCGCCTTTGGCGGGGGAGTGGTAGAGGAGCATTCCATACTGCGCTGAAGCGATACCGTGAGGAGTCGTGGAGTGTATGGAAGAGAAAATGTTGGTATAAGTAGCATTAATCCAGGCGAGAATCCTGGACACCGCAAACCCAAGGTTTCCTGGGCAACGATTATCGTCCCAGGGTTAGGCAATCCTAAGGTGAGGCCGAAAGGCGTAGCCGATGGAAGAGCAGGTTAATATTCCTGCCCTACTGTTGTTTTTCGATGGGGAGACGTTGGGGGTAATTGTTCGCGTGATAAGGTAATGCACGTTGGTGCATCTGACGTGTTGTATTGGTAAATCCGTACGACATAAGCGTCCGGGTGCGTCAAAAGTTTGCGGCTTCGGCCAAAGACAATGAACGATGAGACCCAACCCAGAAAAACCTCTAGAGCTAAGGCAACAGTATCTGTACCGGAAACCGACTCAGGTGGGTGAGGAGAGTATCCTCAGGTGTACGAGAGAACCTTCGTTAAGGAACTCGGCAAAAAAGCGGCCGTAACTTCGGGATAAGGCCTTCCTTCTTCGTTCCTCACTACGTTCGGAACTACGAAGGACAGGTCCCTTTGGTTTAATAACTTAGGGGACTTGTCCTCCGAAGCTCAAGCGTAGCGCGGAGCGAAGGAGGACGCAGCGAAAGATTTCAAGCGACTGTTTACCAAAAACACAGGTCCCTGCTAAAGCGCAAGCTGATGTATAGGGGCTGATGCCTGGCCAGTGTCAGAAAGTTAAGGGGATGGGTGCAAGCCCTGAACCGAAGCTCTGATGAACGCCGGCGATAACTATAATCGTCCTAAGGTAGCGAAATTCCTTGTCGGGTAAGTTCCGACCTGCACGAATGGCATAACGACTTGAAAACTGTCTCAACGAAGGACTCGGTGAAATTGCAAGACGAGTAAAGATGCTCGTTTCCCGTAACTAGACGAAAAGACCCCGTGAAGCTTTACTATAGCTTGGTATTGAATTAGGGTTACTCTTATTCAGCATAAGTGGGAGACTTTGAAGCGGCGAC
Organism: Candidatus Komeilibacteria bacterium; assembly: GCA_043801745.1. Classification (GTDB taxonomy): domain Bacteria; phylum Patescibacteriota; class Patescibacteriia; order UBA1558; family 2-01-FULL-52-15; genus JAZDLR01. Next base: position 107,402 of record JAZDLR010000016.1, read on the forward strand.
GTTAGTCGCCGTGGAGTCGACAGTGAGATACCACTTTGGATTGATTTTAATTCTAACCTCGCTCCGTTACCCGGAGCAGGGACAGTATCAGGTGGGTAGTTTAACTGGGGCGGTTGCCTCCCAAAATGTAACGGAGGCGTTTACAAAGGTTGGCTAGCTCCTGATGGAAACAGGACGCGGTCGTGCAAACGCACAAGCCAGCTTTACTGCAAGAGCGACAACTCGCGCAGTTGCGAAAGCAGAAGTTAGTGATCCGACCGTACGATATAGGACGGCGGAAGCTCAACGGATAAAAGTTACTCCGGGGATAACAGGCTGATCACGCCCGAGCGTCCACAGCGACGGCGTGGTTTGGCACCTCGATGTCGGCCCATCGCATCCTGGGGGTGAAGAAGCTCCCAAGGGTTTGGCTGTTCGCCAATTAAAGCGGTACGCGAGCTGGGTTCAGAACGTCGTGAGACAGTTCGGTCTCCTATCTGTTACGGGCGCAGAATCTTGAGGGAACTCTTTCCTAGTACGAGAGGACCGGAAAGGACAAACCTCTAGTGTACCAGTTGTGGCACCTGCCGCATTGCTGGGTAGCTATGTTCGGCACGGATAAACGCTGAAAGCATATAAGCGTGAAGCCGTTCCCAAGATTAGGATTCATTATCAGACACCTAAGAGACCATTAGGTTGATAGGCTCTAAGTATAAGTCCCGTAAGGGATTAAGCTGAGGAGTACTAATATGTCGAGACAACTATCTAAAGCTTTGCAAGCTTTATGTCCCCCATAGTTTTATACGAAGGGGGAAGATTGATTCACCATCTTTACCGATTGGGTATAGTCCGCTATACTAGTTCGGTAATTAGCATATTATATATAGAGAGTTATTGCTCATGAATATTCACAATCGAAACACTGGAGTTATTACCCTAGTTGTTGTATGTATTGGCCTGGTTGTTTTAGTGGGGGCAGTATTATTACTGACCCCGATTGATCCCAGCCTGCTGCATTAAATAATTATTTAAAGGGTGACCCCGCTATCGGCCGTAGGCCGAGCGGGGCAAGCAGTGTCCCCGCCTTCGCTCCTCGTTATACTCGGAGCTACGGCGGGCAAGTAGGTACTTTTTAAAAAATCGAGCATAGTGTTTCCGGTACTCTTCGCGGAGAGGCAACACCTGATCCCATCCCGAACTCAGCAGTTAAGCTCTCCAGCGCCGATGGTAGTTCCCTGCAACGCGGGGCGCAAGAGTAGGTCAGTGCCGGATACAGTGCGCTCGATTTTTTGTTAGAAAAGTATTTGCGCCGACCTGCCCACCGGAGTCCCGAGCTTGCCGAGGGACGAAGGAGGGTGGCTGAGTCCCCCGTAGCTTTAGCGAAGGGGGATAGTTCCCTGCAACGCGGGGCGCAAGAGTAGGTCAGTGCCTGGACATTGTTACTCTTTTTTAGTTTGTTTTAAGTCAGAAAGCTAGCCACCGCCAGCGGAACCATAATCAGCCACTGCTCGCCCTGCCTCTGGCGGGGGGACATTGTCACTCTTTTTTGTTTTGCTCTAATGCGCAAAACAACCCTGAGCGAGACTAGATTAGTGGATTTTTAATGTAGTATTTTAGCTAGTATTAGTCATTTTATTATGGTTTAGACGAACATGTATAGAACAGGGAGTATACGTCCTTCGTGACTTGTGCTATACTACAAACTATGAAGAGTAATATATCCACAGAAAAGTTGATGGAGGCCATGAGAGATTATTCGAGGGATAGCCTTAGGGTTTTGCGTTATATGGTTTATCACTACCCTTCCAAGAAAGTCTTTTTTTCATCGGAGTTTGAGTCAGTATTAAAAAAGGAAGGTAAGTCACTGGGCGGAGTTATGGGTTCATTTTCTAAGCGTAAAAACATTCCTTTGGTTATTAAATTGGGTTACGTCATTACTAATTGGGAGGGCAAGGTTGTAAAAAAAAGAGCCGAGCCAGTATGGGCTATAAATCCTAAACTAGATCCCAGAGTCATTATGGACATAAGGAATATTTTAGTACATGATTTTTATCTAGATGAACCAATGTAAATATGACACCGGATTTTAAAAAGGATATGAATGCCGTACAAAATTTTTTTTGGGGCAAAATTCCAAAGAAAATTAGATTTTTTATTGGCGTCGTTATCCTCTGTGTTGGTATAGTGGTCGGCTACGTGAGATTTTTAATGCCTAACGAGGCGAATCAGTTATTTATTAGTGAAAAAAATGGGCAGAAGGTCGAACTGACAAATTCAAATGTATCCGGTGGCATTACGCTGAATGGTGATGGTTCATCATCTAAAGATGATGCTACAATTCAGGTTCTTGGGGTTCAAAGTGATTGTGAGTTGCCTTTAGAAACAAATTTTAGTGACAATTCTAGGTGGATTGCTGAACAATGGTTTTTTATACCCGAAGAAACTGGCTCTCACACTTATTGCCCGCAACTCACAGAAAAGAATCCGGTAAGGGTCACCTATTTAGATTGTTCCCTGGGGCTACCTTACAGCGTAGAGTTAACCGCTGTTCCTCGGTCGTTAGAACATTCAAATATAATAATTCAGTATGAGAATATATTTAGGTGTATTATTGGAGATGGCAATTATCTCCATATTGCTTGTGAGGAATGGTCACCACGTGAAAAAAATTATCACAGAATTCGTGAGGATAATAGCAAAATTGAGACTCCACGTCTTAATGGAGATATTGGGGTCGCACCACAAACGGCTATAACTACAATAGTAAGTGTAAAGGGTGTAAAGAATACCAATACATTAAACGTCGAGCTGGTCGTTTCCTATATACCTGCGGACTCTCCATCTTTAATTAAGAAAAAAAATTTTAAATATACCATTCATTTAGATCGAAATAGTGCCGACGTCTCTTCTCATATTGGTATTGGAATGATCGATAATGATTATAAAGGTGATGTTTGTATCGAACCGCTGAATCTGAAGTTATTTGACTAACTTATGAAATTTGTTGCCGACCTTTACGAGCACTTTCGGTTTGGAAGATCCGGCCCGCATTAGGTTGCTGTTCCAGTTATTTTATTGTAATCTGAATTTGCTCTTTGTTCCTCATTCAAAGGAGATATGTCATGCCGAAGCATAGGGATACTCAGACATCAAGAAGCGAGGTCATTGTTCGTCGGGTCAATCATAGACAGGTACAGCAATGGCTAACGCGGCACGCCGGACGTACCGATGAGGCCATCCGTCGTATCGATCGTTTGGCCATTGAGTCACTAGTCAAGGCCAGCTCGCTGGTGGCGGGCTAGTCCTGACTAGTGACTCTGTATTCGGCACAAAGTCGCCAGGTTACTGGCGACTTTTGCGTTGCTGGATTTTGCCATTATTTTTTAATTTGCCAATTTATTATTAGTTAGGTAAGGTAACCCTATGTGTGGCATAGTCGGTTACATTGGTAAAGAACCAACGGACCTCTTCAGGCTATTGAAGACTGGCTTAATTAATTTAGAATACCGCGGTTATGATAGTGCCGGTTTGGCCTGTTTAATTGGCGATAATTTTATCGTTACTAAATGCATCGGTGGTCCGGGTAATTTAAGTATTGAGCGTAGTGACCTAAGTACTGTTGGTATCGGTCATACGCGGTGGGCAACACATGGTGGCATTAGCGAGGCCAATGCTCATCCGCATTTGGACTGCTGCCAAAAAGTAGCCGTGGTCCATAATGGGACGATTGAAAATTATGGCGAACTTAAAACGGCACTGATAACGCAAGGTCACATCTTCACCTCGGAAACCGATAGCGAAGTATTAGCGCATTTGATTGAGCAGGAATTAAAAAGCAATCAGGGTTTGCGTCCGGCCGTTGAAAGCGCCCTGGCACAAGTTGTCGGAGCCTATGGTCTGGCTGTGGTGTCAACTGAGGAGCCGAATTTGATTATTGCGGCCCGCCGCGGCAGTCCGCTACTTATTGGTTTAGGTAAAAGCTCTCTCATGGTAGCCAGCGATCAGAATGCACTGACAGAGTATTGTGACCGCGTGGTTTTTCTGGATGACAATGAATTGGTAGAATTGCGGGCTGACGGTTATTATGTTTATGGTTTGGGACAGTCGCATCTGGTCGATAAGCGGGCGTATCAGCTTGAACGCCAAGATGGGGATAATGGTAAGGGCGATTATGACCATTTCATGATCGAAGAAATTATGGAACAGGCGCATACGCTGCGGGCTGCTTTTAGCGGGCGCTTGGATTTGGCCGAGGGGATACCTGTTTTGGGTGGTGTGCGCGATATTTTGCCACTATTGCAGGACGTGAAACAAGTAATATTAACTGGCTGCGGTACGGCTTATCACGCGGCTCTCTATGGTAAGTATTTATTGGAACAAATTTTAGATATTCCGGTGCGCGCGGAAATTGCCTCGGAATTATTAGTAGAAAAAGTTAACGAGGATCCCAAATCAACGCTGGTGGTTTTTGTCAGTCAATCCGGAGAAACAGCCGATACCAAGGAAGCTTTAATTGAGCTTAAGCGGCGCGGCTTCCTCTGTTTGGGATTGGTAAATGTGGCCGGCAGCAGTATAGCCCGCGCAGCCGGCGTTGGCATCTATATCCGCGCCGGCGTGGAACGAGCCGTGGCTTCTACCAAGGCTTTTACTTCACAGATTGCCGCTCTGTTGCTTCTGGGTATTACTATGGCCCGACAAAGATCTATGAGTAAAATTGAAGGCCAGAAACTAATGCGGGAGCTGGAAAAAATTCCCAATGATATTGAGAAGCTATTAAAACAACTGCAGCCAATAATTAGTAATTTAGCTCGAGAGCTGCAATCAGCTAAAGCTTTGTATTTTCTCGGCAAGAAATATAGTTATCCGGTGGCGCTGGAAGGTTCTCTTAAAGTGAAAGAAATTACTTACCTGCCAACCGAAGCTTATCCTTCGGGCGAGATTAAGCACGGACCCCTAGCCTTAGTAGATAAAAATTTTGTAGCCTTTGTTATTGCACCGGAAGGCAATTTATTAGATAAGGCCAGTAATACCGTTCATGAAATTAAGGCCCGCGGCGGTAAAGTTATATTAATTACCAATGAAACAGCGGCCAAAGAAACCATCGGTCAGGTGGCTGATCAAGTTATTACCGTGCCTTTTAAAAATTTTAATTTTCTTTATCCTTTGTATACGGTTATTCCCCTACAACTTTTGAGTTATGAGTTAGCAAAATTGTTAGGACGCGAGATTGATAAACCGAGAAATTTAGCTAAATCAGTGACGGTTCAATAAGTTCAGATAAAAAAATAGAGCCCCGGCAGGAAAAGCCCGGGGCTCGGAGGATCCAAGGGGTCATTCTGGATCGTTGTTCGAATGATGCTCACTGCTGCAGCAGAGATGGCGGAGCTTGAGGGCTTGCTCGCCCTCGAAGCTGGTGACGGCATAGTCGGGGGTTGCCAGGAAGGTCACGTATGACCTTCGACCGAAATATCCCTCAGCAACCTGCCGGTCGTCCATCATCCACCAGACTTCGGCATCACCGAAGCTGCTGTCTGAAAGAGTGCCACGGTGAGCACCTGCTAGCAGGGCGGCTGCTTCCGCCAAGGTCAGGGTGCGGCTGGTCCACTCAACTACATTGTTTCCTCCGGCGGTGTGCGCCATGATTCATTTCTCCCGCGTTGTGCAGGAGAACGAACCAAGACGATCTTGGCCTATAACTCCTGCAGATAGAAGGTGTTTAATATGTATCATATTTTGAATTATTTGTCAAGGGGTAGAAACAATAGACTTTTTGACAAACTAATCTTTTTGTATTATTATCACTTGATTTCTGTTCGTTGTAGTTGTTCCCACTGACCAAGGAGGTTTTCTGTGGCGGATGATTATACGGTCGTGTTTGAATACACCGATGCGGTTCCGGGGTTTACTGGTTGCCGTACCTCGACCAGCTTTGATGGCCCGGAGGATTTCCAGAAGTGGTATACTCCCGAAATTCAGAAGCGTGAGAAAGTGATCGAGGCTGGCGTGATGACGGAAGAGCATCGCTTGGCGCTAGTTCAGGCCACACCGTTCTCGGCCCACGTCAAAGCTTGCCTGCAGGAAGCGACGCTTAGTGGCGGTAAGGTCTCTGAGCCGATTTTCAGGATGCAGCTGGAGCAAACCCTGATGGCGTCGCCGTCGCCTTTCGGGAGCTTGGGCGAAATCAGGCGATGGTTGCTGTCCCAGATTTTGCGTCCCAGCGGACCGTTGCGCAAACCTGGGTTCAGGGGGTGGGTAGAGAGTCTGAAGGGCGGCAGTCAGAAGCCGCCATCGGTTTTGGTACGTGAAGCCATCGATCTGGCGACCGAAGACGATGGAACGATCAATCAGATCATTCTGAGAGGTCTTGTTGCCATGGTTCTTGATACTCCTGATCCCTTCGCCTCGTAGTTCGCGGTTAGAGCGACCCAAGTCCCCGACCAGTGCATCTGGTCGGGGACTTTATAAATATGCTAGGATAGTCCTATGGAAATCATCGCCGACCTCCACGTTCACACGAAATACGCCCGAGCGACCTCTAAGAATTTAGATTTATTTGACTTGGCTAAATGGTCCAATATCAAAGGCGTCAATGTGGTTGCTTGTGGTGATTTTACTCACCCTAAACAATTTACAGATATTCAGGATAATCTGGTTGCCGACGGTACCGGACTTTTTGATTTGAGGGACGATAAATCGGGAGTTAAGTTTTTCTTATCAACCGAAGTGTCGTGTATTTATAGACACAAGGATGCTACGCGGCGGTTACATTTATGTTTGTTCGCGCCTTCTATTGAAGCAGTAGCCAATTTTAATCAGGCGTTAATTGATAGGGGCTGTAAGTTAGCCAGCGATGGTCGGCCGATCTTAGGTATGAGTTCGAAAGATGTGCTGCAAATAGCCTTGGATACTGATCCGAGAATGGTCATGGTGCCGGCGCACATCTGGACCCCATGGTTTGCCTTGTTCGGTTCGAAGTCGGGTTACGATTCAGTGGGAGATTGCTTCGAAGATCTGACGCCGCATATTTTTGCTTTAGAAACCGGCCTGTCTTCTGATCCGGCCATGAACTGGGCTTGGTCGGCTCTGGATAAGTACACATTGATCTCTAATTCGGATGCTCATTCCGGGCCGAATATCGGACGCGAGGCCAATGTTTTTGAATTAGATCAGTTAAGTTATGATAATATTATCAGCGCCATAAAAAACAAAAACCCCAAAGAATTTTTATACACCATAGAATTTTTTCCTGAAGAAGGCATGTATCATTATGACGGTCACCGTCTGTGTAATATTTCTCTTAGCCCCGAAGAGACGCGGAAATTAAAAAATATTTGTCCGGTATGTAAAAAGCCACTTACAGTCGGAGTCTTGCACCGTGTGGATAACTTAAAAGATCGTCAATTTGGACAGTTGTCAGCCGGCACAATCCCTTTTAAAAAAATAATCCCTCTATCACAAATTATTGCTAATTATTTCGGGCAAGGTAGGGGTAGTGGCAAAGTTGAGGCCATGTTTAATCTGATTATAAAGAAATTTGGTAACGAATTTGCTGTGCTATTGGATACTCCGCTAGAGGAATTAACAGCTCTAATACCCGAGGCTTTGGCCCGTGGAATTATCCGCGTGCGCGAGCAAAAAGTTGTTTTACATCCGGGTTATGATGGCGTTTATGGCACGATAGAATTATTTTCCGCCGCGGAACAACGAGCTTCAAAACAGTCAAAATTGTTCTAAGATTAGCCTTTTTTCTAAAAACAAATCATCCCTTGTGCTTAGCTCACTTCACAACCGAAGTGGGGCAAGTTACCGGGATGATTTTTCTGTTTGAGGGGACACCTACAGCTGTAGATTTCTAACTCAAACTATTGCCGCGACTGACAAGAAAAAAACTTGTCTCGCAAAACGTTAACAGGTTATTACCTGCGGCGTTTAGCGGTCTTTCTCTTAGCGGTCTTTTTGGTCTTTTTAGCTGCCTTTCTCTTTTTGGCCATATCGTCACCTCCTTTTGTTGTCAGATTATTTTTTGTTTGTGTTGGAGAAAATAATTTCTTACAAAATTATTTTCATCAACTACCTATATTATACAACGAATTTTTTTTTCTAACAATGTTTTTTAGTAACAAAAAACGCTGAGCTCCCGTTCACCTCCAGCGTTAGCTCAGCGTCAATTATTGGTCGTTAACCTTTTTCTTGTCAGGCGCATTACTATTGACTGATGGATCCTCCGGATTGTTTTTTTCTGCTACGAAACGCCTTCGGTCTTTAGCCGATACTATAGCCTGATCGCTTAAACGTTGTGCTTCTTGAAGCCGCAGATACCCGGTGGTAAATTTATCAGACTTTCCGGCTTCTTGGCCCTCCCGATAGCTTTGCTCGCTTTGCTTTAATAACGTTGAAATGTTCTTTTGATTATCCAGACTCAGCTTGTTGGCGGATTTATTTAGTATGTCCTTGGCTTTCTGCAGACCCTTCTTCACTTGCCCAAGTTTTTGTTCGAATTGTCGCTCTTTAATTGTTTCGGCAGTAGAGCTGGCCAGATGATTTTCCATCTGTTGGCGCAAAACGGCACTAGAGGTGGCTTGCTCGTTGAGAGTATTGGTCAAAATCGAAGGCTGGCTGCCTTTCTTTTGTAGATCGTGAAATAGTTGTTTGCGCGAATCCAGATCAGCCTGTGCCCGCGAACTAACGTCGTCGGCAGTAAGGAGTTTACCGGATTTTTCTAAATCCTTAAGTTGCTGATTAAGTTTTGCCGTATTAGTAGTCACTTGATTGCTAAGATTGTTTTCGATTTCAGGACTTAGTTTTTGTTGGGAAGCTAGGGTGACTGCCTCGTCCAGACGGCGCGTAATTTGTTCGGCGGTCCAACGGGTTTTGGCTTCAGGAGTTATGGCCAAACCGGATCTAATTTCCTCATTGACGGAAATTTTAATAGGATAAAGTATGTCTCCCGGAAGACTATTTTCGGCCGCGTAAGAGACGCTGGCGCTAACGGCAACTAACAGAATTAAGATTCCCGAAGAAAAATAAGCCCAACGTAAGCGCGGCCAAGACCAAGTTGTAATTCTAGGAGATCCAATAATTGCTTGGCCGGTTAGGGGGTGTTGTTGAATATAGGAAAGCAGTTGTTCTTTGCCAAATTGTTTCTCTTGGGCCGTTAACTGCTGCTGAGCTAAGGCCGAAAAAATGGAGTTGTAGATTTTATTCATATAATAATTGCCTTAGTTGTTTCAGGGCGCGGTTTAGACGGACAGAAATGACGTTTTCGGATTCTCCGGTCAGTTGCGCTATATCCTTGGGTCGTAAATCTTCCACATAACGCCAGATAATCACCTGCCTATGACCGGCCTCGAGTTTATCGAGAATGACGAGTATTGCCTTGGCATCTATAGAGCTGGTTAATTTCTCATAGTGATTGCTCATCGGCTGAAAACCTTGATCCATTAGTTGATCTAGTGAACTTTCCTGATGTTTGCGGCTGCGGTCAATGATGAGGTTGGTGGCCACACGGTAGAGCCAGGCCCGTAAGTTATCAATTGATTTACCGCCAGCCAGATAGTCCCAGGTTCGGGTAAAGGTTTCCTGCATTAAATCAAAAGCTTCGCCCCGGTCGCCAACACGAAAATAACAATGCCGGAAAATGGCATCTGAGTAGGCTTCGTAACCAGCAATGAACTGCTTCTCGAGGTCACTCATTGTAATATAGGACGAATTAATCTCTTAGAACTTACAGCTGCTAATGTACCTATTTTAGGGTTGTTTTGGCAAGTAAATAAAAAAAGGCCCGAGTGAGCCAAATGATACTTTGGTGGACCCTGCCGGGCTCTCCGCCATCAGGCGGACCCGCCAACATTAGATGCAATTATTCGTGGCGGGGAACCGGGAAGGCCATATTTTTTTAAATGGTGGACCGTGCCAGATTCGAACTGGCGACCCCTACATTGCAAATGTAGTGCTCTACCAACTGAGCTAACGGCCCCCAGCCTAGTTTGTCGTTCCTAGGGAAAAGGCAGGAATAAATGTCCGGATCAATGAGGCGCCAATAGGTTCCAGAAGACCGGTGAGATAAAGGGCACCAATGACAATGATAAGAATGCCAATTAACTTGTACATCAAGCGGCTGCCGCCCTCAGTGCTTAGGTATTTTTCCGCGCTCTCAATACCACCGACATTTCTGAGAAACCAATCAGATTTCCAAACCATGATATAACCGGCAACTAACATAATGGCGCTAATGAGAATTCTAGTAAGCATATTTGTATTGATTTAGTTTATCAACCTTTTGTTTCTAAAAGCAATCCCAGAGGACGTTTTTAAATATTTTTCGAACTCTAAGGCCTTCTTCTTGTCTTCGAAAGCGCAATAGTAAACCATCTTCCACGGCTTGAATTTATTGGTATGTACAGACCTTCCTTCATTGTGGTCCTTAAGTCTCGTATCAATATTTTCTGAAAAGCCAGCGTATATTCGTTTGGGGAAGTTGATACTTCGTATTATATAGACGTAATACATTAGGAATATTTTGGGCTGTGCCATTCGTAGCGCAGCCGCAGAAGTTTTATATAGTTATTTAAGTATAATGTCCATGCTTCGCCCACTGGGCTTCGCAGGACATTCTTCGCTGCGCGAAGAATGGTGGGCAGTATATGATTCGAACATATGACCTCCTCGGTGTAAACGAGGCGCTCTAACCAGCTGAGCTAACTGCCCAAGTGTGGTGCCGGGGAGGAGACTCGAACTCCTAAGGCCTTTCGGCCACAGCCACCTCAAGGCTGCGTGTCTACCAATTTCACCACCTCGGCTCGTCGTGGCCAATGCGTTTTGTTGGAAGTACGATATACCAACCCTGTACCACCCGGGGTACAGAGCCCTGAACTCCACGTAGTTCAGGGTTTCATCGCCTCGGCAAAAGAGCCGCTTAGGCGGCTCGTTCTTTGAGACGTTTCTTGAAGGTCCGTAAGTAGCCTAGATTGGCACGGCGAACCTTGGCAATCTTTACCACTTCAATTTTATCTATCACCGGTGCCTTAAGCGGAAAGATTTTTTCAACACCGATGCCTTCAGAGATCTTGCGTACCGTAATAGTTCCGCCGGCCTCTGCTCCGTGGCGTTTCTTTAGGATGATACCTTCAAAAATCTGAATGCGTTCTTTTTCCTCACCTTTGGCGTTCTTTTCTTTGATTTTTTGGTGAACCCGCACGGTCATTCCCGGTCGTAGTTCTGGTAGTTGATTGGGCATATATTATTATCTGGCTAAAAAATAAGGCTAAAGAAGGTAATATCTTAAGCTAGGGGATAATACCGTCTTTTGGCCTTTTTGTCAATTATAGCTGCGGTTTTTTGCGTTTTTAGGTAGTTTTTTATAAGGTTTTGGATTTGACTGACTGTTTGGTTGACTTTGCCTTCATGGTTGATCACTTGATAATCATAAATATGCGCCCCTTTCATGGCCGCTACAGCCTCGCCATAACGGCGTCGGAATTGACTTGGTGTCAGCCCTCTAGCCAGTAACCTCTGCCTAATCTGCTTCATTGATTCCGGACGAATAAAAATCAGACAGGCACGAGTAAAGCGTCTTTTAATAAATCTAGTACCTCGCACGTCAAGATTGAGTAGCAGGGGTTTGCCCTTGGTAGCAGTTAAACTTTTACTGGCCGTTCCGTAACAGTCGCCATTATACCGAGTCCATTCAAGTATTGTGCCGCCTTTTACTTTAGCTGCAAAGTCTTTTTCCGAAATGGAGACTAATTTTTTATCTTCTTTTTGGCCCGGCCGTAGCGCGCGCGTTGTATAGGTCGTTGCAGTTTGCAAAATCAGCATTCGCTGCAATAGTCGGTTAATGACTGACGTCTTGCCCACTGCTGTCGGCCCATTAATGACAATAATAGGGGGAATCATTTAAGTGTTGCCAGAAGATTATTAAGTTCTGATGGCAACTCGCTGTGACAATCAATCATTTCGCCAGTAATTGATTGGAAAGAAAGTGATGAGGCGTGCAGAAAGGGGCGGGGCAAGGATGGCAATTTTTTATTTTTTAAATCTCTGGTGCCATATAGCGAGTCGCCGACCAAACTGTGACCGATTGAGTGTAGATGAGCGCGAATCTGATGAGTCCGCCCGGTTACCAACTTTATATCCAGTAAGGTAAAATTGTGAAACCGTTTAATAACTTCATAATGAGTGATAGCTTCGTGCGCCTGGTCTTGTTTAAGCAGCACAGATTGGGCCTTGGTTTTTCCGGTTTTTTTATCCCGCTCCAGCGGAGTGCTGATTGTACCTTCATCATTAGAAATTACACCGTAGACTAGACCGGTGTAGTGCTTATCAATGGTGCGGTCACGGAATTGTTCTTTGAGATGAAAATAACTAGGTTCATCTAAAGCAATAGCGATTAGACCAGAAACATCGCGGTCTAGACGGTGTACTAGTCCTGGCCGCAAGGGGTCACCGAATTCTGTTACGCGCGGGAAGTGCTCCACCAGCCAGCTAATGACCGTGTGTTCCTCGCCCCGCTCAGTAGGATGTACCAGTAAACCGGCCGGCTTATCCAGAACCAGATAATGGTCATCTTGGTAGACAATGGTCGGCACCAATGAACGGTCAACTCGGGATTCTTTGACAGCAACGGTATATTCTATTACGTCACCGGGTTTAAGCCAGTGATGTACGGTTGTTTTTTTGTCATTAACCAAAACCCCGCCCTGTTTAATGGCTTTTTGAATTTGTGACCGCGTGCTGGTATCCAGGTTTTCCGCTAAGTAGGTATCTAGCCTTTTTTTGCCCTGCTGCGAATAGATGAATTTCATAGATGAGGCTATTATAGCACAGCTTAATCGTAATGTGACTTTAGAACGGGTCAGTAGAAAAGCTCATTATTAACGTTGATACTTTTCCCAAATTTCCAGCCTGTATTTATTGTGAGTATATTTCTGACCAATGACCGATAGCGCCAGCAGCAAGCTGCCCCAGACGAGCAGCAACAGTCCGAGCCAGAAATTGAAGCCGATAGTCGATAAAAGGCCCAGCAAAAAAAATAACACACCCCAGAATGATTTATGAATGTGATAGCCGCCAACGACTAGCCAATATTTTTCCGGGGTATTTAGTAGAAATTCTTTAATTCGGCTGGAAATAATTTTCGTTTATTTAGCAAAGGCCGCGTCTACCGTAGTTAAAATATATTACTAAGCGGTGGTCTCAATTTTTGCCAAAACATCTTGATAAAAATCTTTGGCAATTGATCCTTGGCCGGTTTCTACCAGTCCACCGCCTTCAGTTTTAGCATAGCAAGGCTGCGTTAAAGACATGGTTCCGTCCTCGGCCAGTTTCTTTCTTTTCTTATAGCCCAGACTGCGTGTCCAAACGTCTTTCATATCAGCTGTTCTAATATCGTCACAGTATCTGAAGAGAAAACTTTCATTACCGGGGCAGGCTTGAACCCGGCCATCCTTACGGATAAACATGCCGCTAATGAATTGATTACAGGCATAGCCGGCATAAGGAGAAACGCCCTCTTTTTTAATATCATCCAGGGTCATGATTTTATTAGCTATCAGCCACTGGTAAACTGCGGCATATAAATCAACCAATTGTCTTTCTTTAAAATCCGGATCAGTTACTTCGGGCATTTCTAGTCCTTTGCCGCTGACCATAGTCGGGGCTAGAATAACAGGAATGTTTCGTTTGGCTCCCCAGATATATATTTTTAACGCCTCAGCAATATTGTCGCGCATGACAGGAGCACAAATTAGAGCCAGTTTCTGCAAATTGATATCTTTATTGATGCCGGCAGCCATAATATTCTCCAGCCCGGCGTTTCTTTTTTGACTGAAATTTTCAATTTTTGATCCGATGCGTGCGTGTTCAGTTTCGGGATCGGCTGAGGTAAAACCCACGAGTAAGCGCACGTTATTATAAGTAGTAATTTTATTACATAATTCTTTAGCAGTCAGGCCGAAGTTTTTTTGCGCTAATTCATCATCTCCTAAAATAATGCCCTTGGTAAAGATGCAGATTTTTACATTTTCCTGCTCGAAAAAGTCCAGTATCTCGAATAGTTGCGGATTGTGCATGAGCTCTCCTGGCCCTAAGAATTTGACGCTCTCTAGTCCCAATTCCTTAGCCTTGTTCACGACATCCTTTACCTCTTCAAAGGTCATAAGCGGATTATTAGTATCGGTGCGGCATTCAAAACAATGTTTACAGCCAATATCACATTTATATTCTGTTTCAGCCCGTTCACTGATTGTATTTAGCGGGCCCTCATTAACCTTTTCTACATATTCAGCATCGCTAATGCTTAAATCCAGTGTCAGTAGTTTATAGGTACCGTCGTTAGTTTTTTCTTTCATTTTGTCAACAGAAAAAGACCAGCCAACTACCCAGGGCCGGTAACCTGGGGGAAAGGATTCCGGAAAGGCCTCGGGAATATTGGGGAAAATAGCTTTTTTCTCTTCTTGGTGAGATTGAGCCAATTCAATGTTGTCCATATGGAGAGAATTTTATCATATTTTTGAGCAAATGAATAAACGTTATCAGAAATGAACTTGATTTGGAGATTTTTTTGCTTAGTGTTAAGTAGTGTTTTTCTCTTGATAATACGTAATTCTTGTGTTATAGTCGTAGCGCGTTTATCACAAATTCGCGCCCTTTCGCCCATAGGGCGATCCGCCTTTGGCGGAAGCGACTTTCGCAGATGGGCCAATAGAAAATGGAGATTATTGTCATCCTATCATGCGCCCTTAGCTCAGCGGATTAGAGCGCTTGGCTTCGGACCAAGAGGTCGGGGGTTCGAGTCCCTCAGGGCGCGCCATCAGCCAAAGGCTGGCCAAAGGCTGATAATTTATCGCATGGGTCGTTAGCTCAGCTGGTAGACCTGCCCGCCGCTCGCCAATTGTTATTTAAAAAACTTGTTTTTATTAAATATGGGTCCATAGCTCAGCCTGGTAGAGCAGTTGCCTCTTAAGCAAACGGTCGTAGGTTCGAATCCTACTGGACCCACCATTATCACTAGTTGTCATGCGTCTCAAGCGAGCTATGGCAGGCGGGGCAGTTGCCTCTTAAGCAAACGGTCGCAGGTTCGAATCCTGCACGACCCACCAAAAAAATCCCTCTCGGGACTTTTTTAATTAGGAGCGGAAAGGGTCAATATAGGGCCGCTTCAATTGTTGCTTATTACGTTCCCATTCTTCTTGTTTTAATTCTTCTAAGACGGGCCCAATCTGTTCGCTGATAGCCTGCAATAAAATTTGATTGTTAAGAGAAAAATGATGGCCATTATCTTTTTCCGCAATTAGCAAACAACCGGTTATTTCTAGTTGATGTTTGATAGGACAGAGAAGCATGTCTTGGCTGGCGTATTTGGCAGTAGAAAATTTCTTTTCCCAATTTTGGGGCGTGATAATTGCCGGTTTACCGGTATTGTAAACTAAACTCATAACAGTATCACTCATTAGGCTGCTAAATTCAGGAGTCAGGGAATTGCGGTAGCCTAAAGTTTTTTCAATTCGGATACGTTTCGTCAACGGTTCGAAAGAAGCCAGTAAAACTTTTTTAACACGGAAGAGTTTTTTTAGATCAGCCAGCAGAGCCTCAATCAGGGCTGGACGGTTATGATAACTGGAAGCCAGCTTACTGAGAGCGAAAAGCGTTAGAAGTTTATGATTGGTCCGGCTTAAGCGCTCATTGAGCATGCGAATGAAATAGAGCTGGGCTGCTTGAGCAGCCGCTGGGTGATCTTGAAAGACCTTAAGCAGTTGATAAAGTGACAATTCTATAACAGTAGTATTGGGGTAGAGCGCCCGGGCAGTGTGAGTATGATTAGTACCGGGAGCATAAATGCTGGTCTCACCGACGACATCATAGGGCTGGAAAACTGCCAGCGGCTCTGCCTGGCCTAAAATATTTTGTTCGATCAGAACTGCCCCGGTATTAACCAGATAGACTTTATCCCGTTTGGACCCCTCCCGGAACAATATCTCGTTTTCATTAAGGGTCAGTGTTTTGACAAAACTAGCCAGCTGTTTACTGGCAGTTTTACTAAAAGACCGGAAAAAGGGAATTTTTTGTAGCTCCGATACGAGCATAATTATTCGGTGGAATAGGCCATGGCAGTCGGTTCATCAATGAGGCCCTGCTCTAAAAGCATGCGTAAATGTTGATCCATGGTTATCATGCCCAGGTCAGCTGAAGTCTGAATAATAGTTCTAATTTGAGGAATTTTGTTTTCCCGGATTAAGTTAGCAATAGCAGCGTTATTAACCAGAATTTCTCTGGTAGCTACACGACCGCCACCTTTACGAGGTAACAACTTTTGCGAAATAATACCTGATAAAGATACTGATAATTGTAGGCGGACTTGGGCTTGTTGGTGTGGTGGAAAGACGTCAATAATACGGTCAATAGTTTGAGCAGCATTATGAGTGTGTAAAGTTGCCAGCACCAAGTGTCCGGTTTCAGCTAGGGTAATGGTTGCGGCAATGGTTTCTAGGTCGCGCATTTCTCCGACCATAATAACGTTGGGATCCTGACGCAGAACGTGTTTTAAGGCGCTGCCAAAGCTAATCATGTCGGTGCCCAGCTGTCGTTGTTTGATGATACTTTTGATCGGTGCGTGAATAAATTCAATCGGATCTTCTAAGGTAATAATGTTGGCAAAACGAGTATCATTGATGCGTTGAATCATAGCTGCCAAGGTAGTAGATTTGCCGCAGCCGGTAGGTCCGGTAACCAGAATTAAACCTTGTGGTTTACTAATCATATCCAGGGCCACCGGCGGCATCTCCAGCTCTTCCATGGAAGGAATAACATTGGAAATAACACGGGCGACCATGCCCATATTATCTTTTTCAAAATGCAAATTGATGCGGTAGCGGGAGTAGCCCCCTAATTCATAGGAAACGTCTAGTTCCCGTTCTTTGAGAAATTTTTCTTTTTGGGTATCGGTGATGATGCTTAGTAATAAGGACTCCATGTCGGCCTTTTTGATAACCGGCATGTCAGAAATAATTTTTAATTCACCATCGACACGGAGAATTGGTGGCTTGCCAACTATCAGATGCAGATCAGAGGCTTTTCTTTCGCTGGCAATCTTAAATAGCTCATTGATGTTCATGAGCATATTATACAATAGGTTGTGGGTTGTTGGAAGTGGGTTGTTGGAAGAAAAATCAAGACGGGAGATAAAAAAATCGACCCGAGGTCTCTTACGAGAACACCCGGGTCGGGGCAGGGCGAGAGCCGGTTTCGGTTTAGCGCCTGAAGCAAGCTCAATGCAGTATCCAGTAGAAGAACAAGAATATCAGACCGAACAGAATCACGATTGGGATTGGTCCGTGATTCCACAGTAGGCGATTGAAACGGTCGATCACCCAACTCATTGGCTCTATCATTGTCCTTCTCCTTTGTTTTGAGGGGAACGAAAAACAACTACACTTTAGTCCTGACTAGGCAATTTGTCTAGCAGCTGATTTTTCGTAGAGGAAGGCTGATAATAACGCGCGAATTCAAAAGAAGCGGCCAAAATTAGAACATAGAACAGATCTCCGGCCAGAGTCCAGCGGAAAAATGGTATGGCCATTAAGTAACAGTGCCAAAAACCCGACCAATTAGGCGGATAGAGAGAACTAAATAGCCAGACGGAAAAATTAGTAACAATGAAGAATATTATGGATGAGCTCAGTGCCAAGGTCAGCCAACTATTAATCTGTGGTTTGACGCGGTAAGAAATTAGATAAATCAAGCCATAGCTGCTGTAAACAATCAGCATGATTTGCCAGGCATAAAACCCTAAGAGTAAATCGGAAATAATTAGACCGGTCAAAGGTATTAAATAGCGAAAACGGCCGGTAAAATATAAACCGGTAATAATCATGGCAGCGCTGACCGGCGCGAAATTGGCCGGATGCGGACCTAAACGGCAGGCAATAATTAAGCTAATCAGTCCCAGTCCCGCCAGTATTTGCGGAAATTTATTCATTAGATTAAAACTGCGAAGTTGAAAAGCGCCATTCAATCACATCATTAGGCCGTAAAATATAAGCATTGGCCGCGGTTTGCACTTGCTGTTTATTAATCCAATATTGCCAATATTTATTTTGGTCGCCGTTTTTCTTATCCCCGATTTGAGTCACCAGTACACCCATTGAACCATAATCTTTAGTCACCCAGTTGAGATTATTTTTTGCAGCCAATTGCTGGGTGACCGTCATTAAATTCTGACCAGCAGTAAAATCCAGGGGTGAAAAAATAACTTTGCCGGGTTCGGTCTCAATACTAAGAAAGACTTGGGTATCTTTAACGGCAGGAACAGTAGCTAAGTTTGATTGTTGAACAGTTTGCGGTTGGAAACTCTGGCCAGCCAGAAAACCGGCTAAAAAGATGACGACAACGATCAAGGTATAACGCAGCGTTGGCATAAAGATTTATGATTTGATAAATTTATTAGATCAATGTTATTGCCGCTCTTTGTAACCGGAGCTTTTAAGGACAATGGAGTTATCGGTATAGATTAAAGCTAGGAGTTGCTTGAAATAACTAACCTGAAGATATCTATACTCTGGTAGGGCCTGGCCGGTTGAATCAAAAAAATAATTGAGATATTCTTTGTTAATTATCATATAGGCGGGTCCGGGTATCTGAACATCACGATCCTTTTGAAAAGTAACAAACGTGGGTTTTGTTTGGCTATAATAGCGTATAGACTCATGAATTGGCCACTCTATAACATAGAGTGGAATGCCGGTTGTTCCTACTTTATCCCGATATTTAAGCGAGACCTCTTTTTGTTCATAATGATAAGGCAGGAGCGCGAACTGATAGTAGTGATTAGTATAAATAAGTGTTCCGATTAGTAAAAACATGACAGAAAAATGTAGCCAGCGCCAACGACTCGTAAATTCGGCACCGATAATCGCTACGGCTATAGCCACGAAAGGAAATATCGGTAAGAGATAAGTGATGATCTGAGTTTTGGCCAGCGTAAAAATTACTAGAAAAAAGACGATGGTGATTAAACAAGAAATTATTAAGGGGTTGTAATATTTTCTTTTAAAAATTAATAGAATGATATAACCGCTAGCCGCAACCAAAAAAATAACCCAGATCGGCTGAGCAAAGTCCCAGAGATATTGAACATAGCCCCAATGATTGTTGGTAGCTTTTTCAATACCTATGCCCAAGCCTTTAACGGCCCGGTCAAAAACATGATATCCTAGATAATCATTCCAAAAGGCGGTGCCATATTTTAAATGCTGCACAATGTGCCAAGGGGCGGCGATGACTAAGGCCGGTATGGTTCCGAGCCAGAAATATTTTGACTTCAGCCAACACCATTTTCTATATATCAGGGAAAAAATTAAAGTTACGGGAATAATCAGCAAAGCTATGACATCCTTAAATAAGAAACCAATGGCAATCGCCGGCCAAAAACCGAGTAAACTCTTTTTTCTTTCCCAGCCTTTAATTAGAAAGCAGAGGGCTGCCATCATTGACATCAAGACGCCAGTATCCACACGAATTTCCCTTGAATAATAAAAATACATGGCCGAAAAGAGTAAAATAAACGCAGCAAAAATAGCATTCTTTAAATTTGATAAGCGCGCAACGATCAGTGCGGTAAATAGCAGAGTTAGAAGGCTAAAAATAGCTGCCGGTAGACGCATAGCTATCTCATTTTCTCCCAGGGCTGACACGGCCAGGATGGCAGACCAGAAATATAGTGGGGGCTTCTCGAACCAGGGTTGTCCGAAATATTTTAGCGTACTTATGTCGCCGCTGGTCATAGTATCATGGATGACGCGGGCATAGGTGCCTTCGTCATAGTCTACTAAGGGGAAGCGGTCCAAATTTGTTAGCAGAAAACAACCGGCTAAAATTAATATAATGCCTAGTGTGACACCCAGTTGATGCTTTTTTAGAAAAGTTCGATAGGAAGACTCAGAATTCATAGTTTTGTTAAATTGTTTTTATGATTATAGCTTATTAGTATTCAATACCCTGGCGCGCCGGCACGCCTTGATAGAAGTAGTGTTTTAGTTCCTTTATTTCGGTAATTAGATCAGCTTGAGCCAGGATTTCCTTGGGAGCGTTACGGCCGGTCAGAACCAGCTCAATTTTAACCGGTTTATTTTTTAATAAAGTAACTACCTGATGGGTGGAGACCAGGCCCAGACCGGCCGCCACATTGATTTCGTCTAGTATTATCAGATCGTAGTTCTTTTTAAAGAGTTCACGAGCCAGATCCAGACCTTTCTGTCCCTCAATTTTATCTCCAAGGCTGACACCGAAACGAAAAGGCTTACCCGGCCGGAAGCGTTTTAGTCCGGTAACAAAGAAATTTAGTTTAGGTGCCAGTTGAAGTAAGCTTTTTCTTTCACCATAATTAGCTCCACCCTTGTCAAAGAAAATAATTGCCACCTTTTTCCCGCCGCCTACTGCCCGCAAAGCCAGGCCTAAAGCGGCGGTGGTTTTGCCTTTACCATTACCAGTGTAGACGTGGATTTGACCACGATTTTTTTTATTTTTGTTGGATTGATTCATATGATTTTGGTAGCGACACACAATTGTGTGTCGCTACAGATTACCCGGCGACGGCAAGGGCTAGCTACAGCCGGTGGTTTCGCCGCAATCAGCGCACAGCAGACAAGAGCCGTTACGCTTCATTTTCATACTACCACAGGAACCGCATTGATCGCCGGTAAAGCCCTGTTGTCGGGCCGCATCTTTAACATCCAGGTCGGCCACTTTCTTATGTTCGCTATGTCCATTAGTTTGGAGGGTTACTGTCGTATGGCTTAAATCCATAGGCAGAGTTGGCTGCGGATCCTCGGGTTTATTTTGTACTAGATCAATCCGGTTGAGATACTCGAAGCCCAGAAGCCGGAAAACATAATCCATGATGGAAGTGGCCATTTTGATGTTAGGGTGACCTTGAATAACGCCGGCCGGTTCAAACTTAGTATAGGTAAAGGTATCAACGTATTCTTCCAGCGGAATACCATATTGCAGTCCCTTGGAGATGGAAATGGCAAACATATTAACCAAGCTGCGGTAGGCGGCGCCCTCTTTATACATATCAATGAAAATTTCACCTAAGCGTCCGTCAGGATATTCACCAGTACGGACATAAACTTTATGTCCCCCAACTATTGCTTCTTGAACAAAGCCCTGGCGTTGATGCGGCAGCTTTTCTTGAACGCCGCGGCCGGCAGCCATTTGCTGAAATTCTTTGGGTCCCACAGTTTCGTCCACATCATCGGCCATGGCGAGCTGAAGTAAGGAGCTTTCATCAGTAGTGGAGTTTAGGGGTTGGGAAAGTTTACTGCCGTCGCGGTAAAGAGCCACTGCTTTCAACATATGGGTCCAGCTTTTTTCATGCACTGAAGCCACTTCAGCAATCGTAGCTTCATGAGGCATATTAATGGTCTTAGAAATGGCGCCGGACAAGAATGGTTGGGTAGCGGCCATCATCATAATGTGGGCATCATAAGGAATATAACGGGTACCGCCGGAGCCGCATCTATTGGCGCAGTCAAAAACCAGATAATTTTCCGGTCGCAGATGAGGCGCGCCTTCTAAAGTCATAGTACCAAAGATATATTCATTGGCTTGCTGAATTTGCTCGGGACTAAAACCTAAATGCTGCAAAACATTAAGTTTGGGATCAGTAATTTCTGCCGGAGTGAAGCCTAAGCGCAGTAGTGTTTGTTCGCCCAGGATACTGGCATTAAAAACAAAAGATAAATTCATGGCTGAAGCTAGAGCGGTCTCGATGTTAGCCAGATCTTTGTCGCTAAAGCCTAAATTGTTCAGGGATTCATTATTGATGTGAGGACTATTTTTTAGACTATTATGTCCTAAAGCATAAGTTTCAATTTCTTTGATCTGTTCCGGATTATAATTAAGACGCTTTAAGCCCTTGTGTACGCTACGGTTGATAATTTTCAGGTATCCGCCGCCGGCCAGTTTTTTATATTTAACAATGGCAAAGTCAGGCTCAATGCCGGTGGTATCGCAATCCATCACCAATCCGATGGTACCGGTGGGAGCGATTAGAGTTGTTTGAGCATTACGATAACCGTGGACTTCGCCCAAAGCTATAGCGCGGTCCCAACACTCCCGGGCCGCAGCAATCAGATCTCCGGGCGTATATTTTGGATCCAAGCCCAGCGGTTTGACCGTGAGATTTTCGTATTCTTGCGGCGTGGCATTGTAAGCGGCCCGGCGGTGGTTGCGCAAAACTTGTAACATGGTTTCGCGGTTAGCCGGGAAGCGCTCGAAGGGTCCGAGAACCGCGGCCATTTCCGCTGAAGTCGCGTAGGCTTCGCCGCTCATGATGGCAGTTATTGCCCCGGCAATATTACGAGCTGGCGAACTGTCATAAGGAATGCCCAGGGTCATTAAAATAGTACCTAAGTTGGCATAGCCTAAGCCGAGAGTGCGGTAGAGGTAGCTGTTCCAGGCCATTTGTTTGGACGGAAACTGAGCCATAAGAACGGAAATTTCTAAGGTGATAGTCCAGAGACGGACAGCATGCTGAAATTTTTCAATTTGAAATTGTCCGCTGTCTTCATCCAGAAAATGCGCCAAATTGATGGAAGCTAAATTGCAGGCCGTATCGTCTAGAAACATGTATTCCGAGCAGGGATTAGAAGCGGTGATGGGTCCATCGTTGCTGCAAGTATGCCATTCATTGGCGGTGTCGTGAAATTGTAGGCCAGGATCAGCACAGGACCAAGCAGAATAATTTATTTTATCCCACAATTGTTGGGCCGGTATAGTTTTGGCTACTTGTCCATCAGTGCGCCTAATTAATTTCCAATCTTTACCTTGGGCCACGGCTTGCATAAATTCGTTGGTCAACCGCACCGAATTGTTGGAATTTTGTCCGGCTACGGAAGAATAAGCCTCACCTTCAAAGTGAGTATCCTGTATGGGGTAAGAAAGAGAGGAATAACCCTGATCGATTAGTCGTAGAACCCGTTCAATATAATTAAGTGGTGCGCCGGCAATGATAGCAGCGTGGATGGCCCGTTTAACTTTGGTACTTTTAGTCCAATCAGTAGTTTTCTCGGCAATGGCTGTAGTCATAATGTCATTGAGCTGGCGAGAATTAATTTGACTACCGGTTACTAAAGAGGCGACTTTCTGTTCCTCCTTCATTTTCCACTCAATAAATTCTTCTATATCGGGGTGGTCAATATCGACAACCACCATTTTAGCCGCGCGTCTGGTCGTGCCGCCGCTTTTGACAGCGCCGGCTGCCCGGTCAAAGATTCGCAAGAAGGACATTAGGCCCGAGGAGCGGCCACCGCCGGAAAGTTTTTCTTGAGCACCACGTAAGCTGGAAAAATTTGAGCCTGTACCTGAGCCATATTTAAAAAGTCTGGCTTCGCGCAAAACCAGATCGAAGATGCCGCCTTCATTAACCAGGTCATCGTTTAAAGATTGAATAAAACAGGCGTGCGGTTGGGGATGAGTATAAGCGTCGGCTGATTGGTTCAGATCGCGGGTTAGAGGATCAACAAAATAATGACCTTGTGGTGTGCCGGTTATGCCGTAAGCATAGTGTAGACCGGTATTGAACCACTGGGGTGAATTGGGCGCACCCAATTGATGTACGAGCATATAGCTCATTTCATCCTCGTAAGCCTGGGCATCTTCCGGAGTAGCAAAATAATCATATTTTTCACCCCAGAAACGCCAGCAACCAGCCAGACGATGGACTATCTGCCTCACACTATGTTCAGGGCCCAGCACTGGTTTGCCTTGGGCATCGGTTAGGTAGTTACCTTGGTCATCGGTTTGCGGCACCCCGGCCTTGCGGATGTATTTTTGGGCCAAAATATCAGAGGCGACCTGTGACCAGGATTGCGGTACTTCAATATCCTTCATTTCGGCAACGACCGTGCCATCAGCATTACGGATAATAGAGGTGCGCAGCTCATAATCGATTTCCGCCAAAGGATCAACGCCCTGTTTGGTAAATAACCGGTTGATCTTCAGGCCCAGTCCCGCCCGTTGTATTGGCTCCAAGGGTAGTTTTTTGTCTTTATGTAAAGAGTAAAAACGGGCTACTTCGGGTAATTCATTTTGCAGCAAAACCCAAGCCACCGCATTACGGACGTCTTCGGTAGTAATGTTGGCTATTTTTTCCGCCTCTTTTTCTAGTTTGGAAATAACCTCACAAGCGAATTGTTGCGGTAAGGGCTGTTCGAGAAGACCTTGAGCCGCCAGGATAAACTCCAGGCTGCGGGCTAATTTAAGGGCATCAAACTGCTCGAGCTGACCGCTGCGTTTTTTGATTGAGGAGAGAGGCATGGGCGGGGTTATTTAATAGTTAATTTCGCCCATAGGGCGACCGCCCTGTGGGCGGTTTTGGCGAAAAAAAGTCACCCTCGACCATAAAACGGCCGTTGGTGAGTGGTCAAAAATAGAGAATCAGGGACGCATTGGCTTGTGGACAACAACACAAGATATTGTGTCTAAAACGAGTATAGCACACTACATCTTGTGGTTCAAACAAACTGGCAAAAATGGCAGATTTTATCAAGAAAACGGCCGTGAGCGCTTTTTGGGGGCTGAATCGGCCCGGCGATAGGTCCGGTTAAAGTGCATTTTTCCGGGTTATTCTGGTGAGGTTAATGTAATTTTGTTACACTAGGCCTATGGATAATAGGTTTGATCTTCATAATCGGCCGGAGAATGCGGCTAAGCAGCGTGAATTTTCAGCCAAAACAGGACCAGAGCGCGATCAGCTGGTGGCTGCCGCCTATGGCGAGGCAGAATTGCTGCACGCCGACACACTAGATACTTTGGCCGGCCGAGCCGAAGGCCAGGACCGGGAACAGCTAGATTTAGCTCTAACACTAGCTCAGCGGATCAAGGCCGAAGGTGGTATGGCTTTGGTGGTTGGCGGTTATGTCCGTGATTTGGCTCTGTCAAAGTTTGGCTATCAAATTAAACCAAAGGATTTGGACCTGGAGATTTATGGTCTGGAGTTTGACCGGTTGATGACTATACTCCAAGACTATGGCGAGCCCAATATTGTTGGTGCTTCTTTTGTTGGTATTAAGTTAAATGGTTTGGATATTACCCTGCCGCGACGAGACTCTAAGACCGGGGTGGGACACCGGGGCTTTACCGTCGAGGGCGATCCCCAGATGTCAGTTAAGGAAGCTGGTCGGCGGCGGGATTTCACCATCAATGCCCTAGCTCTGGATCCTTTTACCGGACAAATAATAGATCATTACGGAGGTTTGGAGGATATTAAGCGGAAAATGGTGCGGGCGATTGATGCCCGTTCATTTTCCGAAGATTCTATACGTGTTTTGCGCGCGGCGCAATTTGCCGGCCGCTTCAATTTTACTGTCGAGGAGCAGACCGCTGAACTGTGCCGTAGCCTACCCTTAGATGATTTACCCAAAGAGCGCATTGGTGAGGAGTGGTTGAAATTACTAATGAAATCTCCGCGGCCCAGTATTGGTTTAGAGCAGGCTAGGGATTTAAAGATTATTGAAAAGTTACACCCTGAGCTACAGGCATTAATCGGATTGCCGCAAAATCCCGAGTGGCATCCTGAAGGCGACGTCTGGACGCATACTTTGATGACAGTAGATGAGGCAGCCCAGATTGTTCAGCGGGAAAATTTAGATGAGGATGACGCGCAAATATTATTATTGGCCGGTCTGTGTCATGATACGGGTAAAGCCACCACAACGGCAGTTGATGAGCGGGGGCGAGTTATTTCCCATAGCCATACCGAAGAAGGCGTACAGCCGACTGTTAATTTTCTGCGCAGTCTGAATATTAAGGAAAAGAATATTGCCAAAATTGTGCCTTTGGTGCGGGAGCATATGTTTCCTCAGGTTCAGAGTAATTTCACTAACCGAGCCCTGGGACGGTTATCGCGCCGCTTGGGAGAAACTTCAATCCAGATGTTAGTGTGGTTGGCAGAAGCAGATATGCACGGGCGGGCCCTGCCCTGGAAAGGTTTTTCTTCTGGCGATGAGCTTCTGGCTCAAGCTAAAGCCTTAAATATTAATGAGGCCAAGCCCATTCGTTTGATAACAGGCAAGGATCTGATTAATCAAGGTGTGCCGGGAAATCCGGAAATGGGGCGGATATTGGAAGAATTAGAAGGGGCGCAGTTGGAGGGCAAGTTTACTACCAAAGAAGAGGGTTTGGAATATTATTGGCAGCATCTGGCCAAGTGATTTTTTTTAAGTCAGGTGCTGACCATTATGATAATTGATACCGCCCCGTGATCCAGAGGACCACGGGGCGGTGAGGGTTTATTTGACGGAAGGGGGGTTGGCGTACCAACGCCAGCCTTCCATGAAGGAGAGGAAGGTCAAGAGCGTAACGGCCGAGTCATATTCTTTCCTACGGATTGTTTCCCCGAATCCTCCGTAGAGAATCGGCGCACAACCGGCTCGCATAGCCACAATGTCGAGATCCATTAGGTCGGTATCAACCATGACAAACCGGTTATTATCGCCCTGAGCATCTTTCATGGCTGGGAGTCTGGACCAGTGCGGATACTGCAAGTGGGGAACGTTTACATCCTTTGCCAGCAGAGGTATGGCGTCAAGGGCTCCGGCCTTAGCCAGTATTTCTGGTATACCATGAAGAATGGCAGCCTCATACACCGGCTCTTTCAACGGCCGCGATGTACTTTTCGCAAGTACTGTGGACAGAAAGCGGGTAATTTGTCTGAGTTGTTGCTGGTTGGGAGTAAACCTGCTGCGTTGGGTGAAGAACCTGACCAAGGCTTCGGTGGCGCGGAAATGAGCACTGTTTTCACCCCCCAAGGTGGAGGCGAATTTTTCAGCCGCGCGGCACAGGTGAACTTCACAGTAGTCCAAGTTGGTTGAGTCCCTAAGGTCGAAGTGTAGCAGAAGTAGACCCATAACCGCGGCTGACCGCTGTGCCTCATCTTCATTGTTGTAGAATTCAGCAAATCCTCGAATTAGTGGTGGTACGTCAGTAGGGTCGGCGGCGGCGGCTAGATTATAGTGGCGCCAAACAGCCGGGCTAGGATATTGGGACTCTAGCCCTTTTTCGGGAGTTTTCATGGTTTGGTCCTCCATAGGCCACTTGACCATGGTCTAGTGGCAGAGGGTAAAAAGGACAGCACTGAGAGTTTCTCAGTGCTGCTAGATAACTATAATTTGGGAATAATGTCAACCGGGACTATATCGAGGACTTTGCGCCGGGTTTTGACACAAAATTTAAGTGTTTTATTTGTCCCACCATAAATCTCGCTCTTCTACTAATTTGGCCGGAGGATTTTTAAACATTTTCCAGGAAGAAAGGTCGTGTTCTTTTAAAACTGAGGCCACAGTAGGATTGGCTATATCCTCACCAGTTGTCTGATGGATTAGCGGTGTTTCTGCCATAGTTTCGGGCCAGGTTGGATTGTTATGCTCATCACGGCCACAAATTCCGCTTTTAGGACGAGCTGGTTGGTCAGCTGTGGCTTCGTAATATTCTAAGATTATCGGCAGGAAAGGAGTTACTAAAATCTCCCTTTTCCCAGTGTCTCGCAGTTGATCTTCGTTAAAACCGTCTTCCTCGTCAGTGCCCCCTTTTTTATCTAGGGCTAGCTCTGGATTGCGAGGTATTTTTGCTTCATTGTCCATAGTTGTTTAATTACGGTTAGTATAGCAAAGGGTCAATGAAAGCCAAGAGGTATAAATGAGAACCGCCCAGCACCACTTTTCATCTTCAGGATGATAAAGTGGTGCTGGGCGGTTAGTAGGCCGGAGTGGAGTCTGGGGCATCAGCCTCAAACATATGCCAGCAGTGCACGTCATGGCTGCGGAGAACTGAGCCAATTTTCTCATCAGCCAGGTCATTACCCGTAGTCAGGGGGGTGCGGGCTCTGATTGCGCCGGCTGGTATGATGACATTGCCGGAGTTGTCACGACCGCAGAGACCGCGTTTGGGTGATTGATCGGGATAGGTCTCAATGATCACTGGGGGCCATTCCTCGAAACGCTGATGAAGAACTTCCGGAACATAGCGCAGTTCATCGTCACTAAAGTGCCGGTGATCATCATTAGCTAATTCCGGATTACGTGGTAGTGCCGACAGGCTCATGGTCGCCCACCTCCTTTCAAGCAAAGAGCGTATATTTTGACCGGAGAATTTCTCCAGCCGTAAAAATTATGGTTGGGGATAGATCTGATTACCGTCGTCATCCAGCAGAGTTATAGCTTTGGTGGGACAGCTTTCGGCCGCAGCAATAATAGTGGCTTCAGCATCAAGATTACCGGACTTTACTTGGGCAATGCCGTTTTCGTCTAATTCAAAGGTCTGACCGGCAATGGCCACACAGGAACCAACACTGACGCAGAGTTCGGGGTCAATTTTGATTTGCATAGATACTATTGTAGAGGAAAGGAGAAGAGTGTCAATGTTCTTATAAACCCAAAACCCTAAATCCGAAACTCTGAGGAAACTCCCAACTAAAAACTCAAAATCCAAAACATCCTTCTGTAAACTTAATATTGAGCGTTTATGATTTTGGGTTTAAAATTTTAGGTTTGTTTCGGATTTAGTGTTTCGTCGAGCTTAGCTCGATAGAGTTTCCGGTTCTGACCGGCTTCTTGCTTTTTCCTGTATTAGCGCTAGTATATTTAATTGTCCGGGAGGGGGAGCTGTCTGGGGTTGCTATGGCTGGCCTTCTCTAATAGCTTTCCCTCCCAACCAAAGTTCTTACCAGAAATGCGGCCTGTTGTTTCTAAGTCACCGGCGGTACAGCAACTGTGCTGTGACTGGACACGGCAGGCCGCGAAAATTTACGCGGCGGTCCGACAAACGGAGCGAACTAACGGCAACAAAGGCCGTTTGCTTCCGGCACTGTTTGGGACACAGGGGGCATATTCAGTCCTGTTACTGGAACCGCCGCGTTCTAAAACTCGGGCAGGCAGAGGAGTCGTGATATGACACACCGTGGTGGGGGTGTCAGTGGGATGACCAACACGGCTTTCTGTCCTGCCCGAGCACTACTCCCCGTCCGCTCAGCGAGTAAGCGCATGAGCGGACGGGGTTTTGCTATATTTAAGCTATGGTGCTAGGCTTTTGATGATTCGTTATTTGCATTTGGGCGCTCAACGAAAGGGAATAGTTTGATTATCGGGGTACCGGCGCGACATACTCACACATGGCCGGAGTCGGATTATTCCTGTGGGGTACCTCCCTCCACAAAGACACTTTGAGCAGCAGCGAGCGCTCACTTTTTCGGACCCTGAAGAGGGGCCCACAACAGGCGAAGAATTCACCAGTTCTGAGGGGAGCTGGGAAACACTTCGCCTGTTTTCTTTTTTTTTACAGACAAGATGTTTTTATTCGTGTTATAATATAACCAATCTACAACAATGATTATGGGAGTTTTTGTTATTACCGGAATAGAGGAAGAACAGGGGGAGGCCTATTTTTCCGGTTCGGTGGTTAAGGGCGTTATCCGCGCGGGTATGGAAGCGGTCAGTGATCAGCATATGATTGTTGTCAGAAGGTTGTATGACGAGAGCAGCGAAGAAATGGAGGAGTTGAAGAAAGGAATCACGGCGAGAATCTTAGTCGTCACTCAAGGTGATTGGAAATGGGCTCAATCACTAATCGGTCAGCAGATTACCTTCACTTCCGATAAAAAAGAAACTAATCCTTTAGCGTGGCAAGTAGAAACTATTTAATATTAGCAGTACTCGGACTAAGTTTAATTGGTTCGGTGGTTTTGGCTCAGACAGAAAGTTTGCAGCCTACTGACGCGCCAGTGGAAACCGTTGATGCTACCAGTGCGCCGGTAGACATCACTGCTGACTCGCCGCTGATATTTTTTATTGAGTCAGATGATCAGGACACTTATAGTGGAAAGATTAGTTTTATAGTACGCAGCTATCAGCCAATTGAAGTTCCTTTGGCGGTTTTTATTTATGCTGGAGATAAAACTTTAGTCAAAACTGTTAATCTTCAAGCTTCACCGGATGCCCGGCGCTGGCAAGCCAACTTTGATACTAGCGGATTAGCCAACGGCCGCTATCATTTTACCGTGGGTTACCGTTTGCTGCGCGGGGCGGAACCAATAATTTGGGACGAGGGTTACTGGGCTGCGGTTGTTAACAGCCGAGCTGCTATTCCGGTCGAGCCTTTACCTATCAAGTCAGAATTTACTCCAACAGCAGAAATTCCAGCCACAAATTTACCACCGGTTAAGCCGGCACCAGCTATTGTGGTGGCCTCTTCAACGCCAGTTGCTATTAACGATGAGCAAATAACCGATTTTTGTGCCCGTCATTCCCTGACGACCGCTGAGGCTTGTCAGGCAGTTGAAAGCTTCCGGCTAAATCCTGTCTGCCGTCAGCAGCAGATTGCCGCTACAGCTGAGTGTCAGCAGTATTTATTGCAGATGTATCAGCAGCCTTTATGTCAAAATGTTTCCGCTACCGATGCCGATAGTTGTTCCAATTATTTATTACAGCAAGCTCAGGAGCGTAAAATTTGTGGCGACTGGCCGGCGCTGGCTTGTGCTACCAGTATCGGTAGTGCCTATCAGGGCGAGCTGGCTAGTTATTTAGCTATTTCCGATACTTTAGAATTGGCGCTGCGGCCCTTACTACAGCAGACCATTGACTGGAAGACATTACTGCAAAGGATTGATAGTAGTCAGCTTCTGGATCAGGTTAGGCCAGTAAATATTGGTGATAATAACCCTTTAGTACGTTTGCTTCCTTTGAAGGCCGGGGCAGTGATTGATGCCAATCAGGATTGGCAAATGGTTTGGTCGGCCGGTATCCAATTTGACGGCGACGGCGACGGTTTATCTGATGAGGCCGAGATCCGTTATGGCACTAAACTAGATGCGGTTGACAGTGATAACGACGGCTATTTGGATGGAGAAGAATTACAGCACCATTACAATCCGGCCGGTACTGGTAAATTACCCGGAGCGTTGGCCGGTATTGATCAGGCCCTGATTAATGGTCTAAGTATTGAACAGCCCTGGACTTACGGCGTATCCGGCGACAAAGTTACTATTAGCCAGGTCAGTGCTTTTATTGCTGGGTCGGGATTGCATTTTCATGGCACCGGACCAGTGCTGCAACCGGTCAGCCTTTTTATTGGTCAACCGTTACCGCTGGTTGTCACTGTCATGAGCGATAAGAATGGACAGTGGGATTATTATCTTAACCGGGAGCTGCGCGACAATGAGTATACAATATATGCCGTGCTGATTAATGATCAAGGAATAATTACTGCCAAAAGCCAACCAACGACCATATATTGGCAGCAAGAACAGTTGGTAACTTTACAACAAATAGCCGACGGACAGCTAATAGTTAAAGGAGTGGCCTATGACCGTTTCGGTGTTACTACTCCTCTGGCCATTGGGTTAATTGCAGCTGCTCTGATTATCGGCGGTACTTTATTAGTAGTAAGTTGGCGTCGATGGTAGAAGAAAGCAAAAATCAAACAATCTATATCGGTAGTGATCATGCGGGTTTTAGTTTAAAACAAATTCTTAAGCAAAAATTAACGCGGGCTGGTCTGCGGGTCATTGATGTTAGCGGTGGTAATCTTCAGCCAACTGACGATTATCCTATTATTGCCTATGCCGTGGCGCAATCAGTGGCGGGTGATCCCGGTACGGTCGGTATAATTGTTTGCGGTAATGCTCAAGGAGTAGCGATGGTGGCCAACAAAGTCGCTGGCGTGCGGGCGGCTGTCGGTTACAGTGTTTACGGCGTTAAAACATCACGCAGTGATGATGATTCCAATGTTCTCTGTTTAGCTGGCCGAGTTCTAAAATTAGCCATGGCCTGGCGCATTGTTCAGACTTGGCTGCAGACTCCTTATGCCCGGACAGTCCGTTTCCAGCGCCGTTTACAACAAGTTCTGGCTATTGAGCAGCAGCAGAAACCACTGGTTGACATTATTCCCTCAATTTTAGTGGCTTCAGTAACGGAATTTAAGGCCCGGGTACATAAGATAGAGCATTATTTTTCTTTGGCGCAGGTTGATGTGGCGGACGGAGATTTTGTGCCTAATAGTACGGCGATAGATTGGACCACGATTGACCGGACCCATTCGGAAATGAGTTTTGATCTTCATCTGATGGTCCGCCGTCCGGATGTCTGGTTAAAAAGGGTTAAAAAAACTGACGGACTATATCGCGTATTCTGGCATTTAGAATCAGACGTTAAGCCAGAAGAGATGATCAGCTTAATTCGGCGTAAAGGTTTGTCGCCGGCCTTAGCGCTAAGGCCAGAAACAGCAGTTGGACGTTTGCGGCCATATTTATCGCAGGTTGACGCTATATTATTACTAGCCGTAGAGCCGGGTTTTAATGGCGGAAAATTTTTACCAACAGTTATTGATCGTATTCGTCAGCTGAGGCGACTGGACAAGCGCCTTCCCATTGTTATTGATGGAGGTATTAATCTTAAAACAGCCAAACTGGCAATTGACGCCGGAGCTACCAGTCTAGTTATTGGCAGCTTCTTGCAGCATCACGCTGACTGGGAAAAGATAATTAATCAGTTGCGTCGTGGTTTATGAAGCCAACCAATAATATTAAAGAGCTGGCCCTAATAGCTAATCAGCTGCGTCAAGATTTGATTGCCATGCTGGTAACGGCCGGTTCAGGACACACAGCTTCACCATTGGCTTTAGCTGATCTCCTGGCGGTTCTATATTTTTCGCAATTGCACCAGCGTCCGCGCCAACCATTATGGCCAAAACGCGACCGTTTGATTTTTTCCGCCGGTCACGTGGTACCGATCCGTTATGTAGCTATGGCACGGGCCGGCTATTTTCCGCTTTCACGGCTGGCGACATTGAGGCGTTTCGGTTCTTCACTTCAGGGCCACCCCAGCTTAGTAGATTTTCCCGTCATGGAAACCTCTGGCGGACCGTTAGGACAAGGAATTTCTGTGGCTGTGGGTTTAGCTTTAGCCGGTCAACTGGATCAGTCTAAACACCGCATCTATGTGGTTTGTTCGGATGCGGAAATGGAGGAAGGACAGCTGTGGGAAGCAGCTATGACAGCGGCCAAGTATGGTTTGGGTAATCTGACGGCATTTCTAGATCGTAATAATATTCAGATTAGCGGTACAACAGACGATGTTATGCCACTAGATCCGGTGCGGGAGAAGTGGCGGAGCTTCCAGTGGCAGGCCATATCAATTAATGGTCATGATCATCAGGCAATTATTGACGCCATTAATTTGGCTCAAAAATTTACCAATGAACCCACAGTAATTATTCTTAATACTGTTCCTGGTCAGGGTGTAAGTTTTATGGAGAATGATTACCGCTGGCACGGTCGGGTGCCGACAGCTGAAGAGGGCAAGCGCGCACTCCGCGAATTACAAACGGCTAGAAATAAAATTTCCTAATTTTATGTTAGTAGCTAATTGGTGGGACAAGAAGAAAATTAAATCAGAATCAACGCGCCAAGGGTTTGGCCGCGGATTGCTTCGGGCGGCTAAATTAGATAAACGGGTAGTTGCTTTGACGGCCGATTTAGCAGAATCAACTCAAGTACAAGCTTTTGCTCGGCAATTCCCAGCACGGTTTTTTGATGTCGGGGTGGCGGAACAGAATTTGGCCGGCGTGGCCGCGGGATTAGCACTGGCCGGTAAGATTCCTTTTATGACTTCTTATGCTGTTTTTTCACCGGGTAGAAACTGGGACCAGATCCGCGTTAGCATTGCTTATAACCAGGCCAATGTAAAAATTGTCAGTACTCATGCCGGACTGAATGTTGGTGCTGACGGTGCCACGCACCAGGCTCTAGAAGATATTGCTTTGATGCGGGTTCTGCCAAATTTAACAGTTGTGGTTCCGGCTGACAGTAGGCAGGCCGAGCAAGCGACTCTGGCTTTGGCGCGCAAGAAAGGTCCGAGCTACCTGCGTCTGACCCGATCGGCCACGCCCGTTATTTTTACTGACAAATCTGATTTTACTATTGGTAAGGTTCAGATTTTGCAGGAGGGCGGTGATGCGACGATTATTGCTTGCGGTCCTTTGGTCTATCAATCGCTACTGGCAGCCCGCCAGCTGGCTGCAGAGGGCCTACGCGCTGCCGTGATCAATTGTCATACCATCAAACCGCTTGATGAGGCGGCGATTGTCAGATGGGCTAAACAGACGCGGGCCATTGTCACAGTGGAAGAGCATCAACGGGCCGGTGGACTGGGTTCGGCTGTTGCTGAAATGCTGGCCAGGCGCCTGCCGACAGTTCAGGAATTTGTGGCTGTCGATGATTCTTTTGGACAATCTGGTACACCGGAGGAATTGTTGCGCGCCTATCATCTGGAAGTTGACGATATTGTGACTGCGGTTAAGAAGGTAGTGGCGCGAAAAAAGTAGAACCATTGCCGTATTTTGGAAGAAGGTGGTATAATATCTGTGAATTTAATTTACAATTTAAAAAAATCATGAGAAAAAGCAAAACAAAGACGAGTAAGAAGTTGTGTTGCGGTAGTACCGGTCCATGTAAATGCCGGAAGATGGATCCGTATAATCGTATCGTATCAGTAATTTGGTTTTTAGCCGCACTGGTGATGGCAGTTGTGTTTGTTTCCTCTATGTCCAGTGCTATGGCATCAGTCGTTATTAATAGTTATGACCGGCAAGTAAGTATTGGTGATGTGCAGTTTAATTCCAGTTCACGAGTAATTGCCACAAATATCGCGACCGCCAGTTTTGTGCGGGCGACGAGTACCAGTATTTACGATGTTAGTGCTAGTCTCGATATCCCCGTACCTAATGTGTTGAGTTATCAGTTGTTTACGGCTACTAGTTTTGATCCTCGGGTGTTAATTGATATGAATGTTTACGGCTGTGTGCAGCAGTTAAATGCCAC
Organism: Candidatus Komeilibacteria bacterium; assembly: GCA_043801745.1. Lineage (GTDB taxonomy): Bacteria > Patescibacteriota > Patescibacteriia > UBA1558 > 2-01-FULL-52-15 > JAZDLR01. The sequence goes on from JAZDLR010000016.1 coordinate 142,248, forward strand.
TGATTTAAACAGCAATACAATTATGGTGGGATGTAAATCGACGTCTGTTTCGCCGCGCATTCCCAATGACGGAGACAAGATACTAGCAAGATATTATTATATTCCTGGTGCAGCAATTTATCATGGCCCTTTGTGTGGCAATGGCGTGATAGAATATCCCGAAGTTTGTGATGAGGCAACTTTAAATGGCCAACCAGGACATTGTAATTCCAGCTGTAGCGGCTTAGCTCCGGTTACGAGTACCACCACTCCAACCTCAACGAGAATTCCTGTACGCATACCAACTCCGCGTCAACCCAATGTGACTATTGAACCGACCAATTAATTTGTTTGAGCTATTAAGCTATAAAAACGGGGTATCGACAGTCTGCTCCAGCAAAAGAACAATTTGTGCTATAATTACTAAGTTATGACCCACAAACGAAAGGGGGTGGTAGCATGAAGGGATTAGCAATGATAGCTTGGATCCTATTGATTATAGGTGGTCTGAATTGGTTATTGATTGGTATTTTTGACTGGAATATTGTGGATATTCTATTCGGTAGTTGGATGTGGCTAGTCAAATTGATTTACATTCTAGTTGGATTATCCGCCCTGTATCTTCTGTTTACGAAGAAACCTGGTAAGACCATGTAATTTGGTCCAAAAATAAAAACAGCCTACTGTTAAAAGTGGACTGTTTTTATTATTGAATAGTTATTTGAGTTTCCGTATCGGCCCAGTTATAAAGTCGTTCCATATTGCTATAGCTGACATTAACACAGCCATGACTCATAGGCTGGCCAAATTTATTATGCCAGTAGGCGCCGTGAATATAGTAACCGTATTTCTTCCGCAGGAAGAGCAGGTTCCATTTAGTATTGAGATAACTGTAATCGGTGCCAACGTAATTTACAACCGGCACCTTTTTCAGTAGTGTGTACTCGCCTTTGGGCGTGGGCAAATATTTAACGCCGGAAGAAATCGGAAAGCTGTCTAAAGTTTTGTTGTTAAAACTATAAGTAAGACTTTGTTTGGCCAAACTGACAATAATTTTTTTACTGACTTTTGAAGTGGAGGTCGAGGTTGGACCGAAACCGGCCATAACTTCTTCCCCGTCTTTATGGCCATCACCATCGGTATCGGGGTTGAGCAGGTCAGTGCCTAAAATAATCTCCCAGTCATCAGTCAGGCCGTCCTTATCTGAATCGATATCCCGTAATTTCATTTTATTACCTTTAAGCGGAGAGTAACCAGATTTAACTTCAGCGCCGTCAGAAAATCCATCGTTGTCGGTATCGGCTACTAGTAGGTCAGTATGATAAACGGTTAATTCTTGCTGATCTGTCAGGCCATCGCCATCGGTATCTACAGCAGCAAGGTCTTGAGCTTTGACTGTAATCGTTGCTGTCAATAAAAAAAATACTATTCCAGCGGAAATCAGCAACCGGCGAATGTCAGCTCTTAGTAGCACAAAAGTTAATTATTCCAGCAAAAGTAGGACCAACATAATAACAACGCCTGACAGTATGGCGAAGACCTGCGCTAAGGTATCACGCAGACGGGTCTGCTTTTTTAATTCCGGCAATAAGTCGCTGCCGGCTATATAGATAAAACCGCCAGCAGTAATCGGGATTAATAGAGCGACAAATGATTCTTGCTGTCCGACAAAAATAAAAGGGATGAATGATCCGATAATGGCCGTCAAGGCGGATAAGAAATTCCATAATAAAGCCTGTCCACGACGCATACCGGTGTGTAATAAAATGGCGTAGTCGCCAAACTCTTGAGGTATCTCGTGAGCGACAACAGCTATAGTAGTAGCAATACCGGTCGTGGGATTGATCAGGAAAGAGGCGGCAATCAATAAACCATCAATAAAATTATGTAGCGCATCGCCGGCAATAACTGTGTAAGCATAAGGTTCAATACCTGGTGTATTCTGGTGCTGAGGATGATGTGGCTCATCTACTTCATGACTGTGACGCCATTTGAGGATTTTTTCTAAAATAAAAAAAAGTAATAAACCGCCGATGATAGCCAATGAAGTAAGCGATCTTGGATTATTGGCATAGGCTTCTGGTAGCAGATGAATAAAGGTGTCACCAAACAGGGCCCCCACTGACATGTAAACCAGGAATAAAACCACCCGTTTCATGGTTTTACCTTTGAAGCGGATGGTCAGAACGCCGATAAGCGAAATCAAACTGACAATGACGGTGGCTAAGAGGCTGGAGTTGAAAGCGGATAACATAAATGTAATGATACTGTCAGGTTTAACGTTGTGTCAATTAAATAAAGTCACTATTCCGCCCTGATTAGATTACCTTGTGGATCTAATTCGACAAAATGATGAGTTTGTCCTTGAAGGTAAGACCGGCATTGATTGGCTGACAAGTTATCGCTTTCTTGCCGCGGATTGTGAGCAATGTCAGCGGCCCAGTCAGGTATTATTTTTTCTGACAAACAGGGACCGGCAGTTAAATCCTCACCCAGAACAGTTTTCTGCTGCCAGATAGTTTTGGCTTGAGCAATAGCCAGATCTTTGGCTGCTGCCTGACCTTGAGGTATAGCACCGAGACCAGTGGTGGCGTCAACTGTAGCGTTAATATCTTTTTTGATCTGACAGCCAGTTAGCAGCAACAATAGACAGCCCAGTAATAATAACTTCATAATGAGTATAATTAATTTATCTTTTTCTTCGCCAGACATTTTGCAGTGTCCGGGTAAAGCTTAAAAGAAACAAGGTAAGGAAAAATAGTCCGACAATGGATAAATAGCCGTAATAAACCGACCAGTTAAAGGCTCCCAGCAGACTAATTATTTGCAGAAATTCGTTAAGTGCGGTGACTATCAGGGATATTGTCAGGAAGCGGAAGGAGCGGTCTAAGCCGCTTTCTGACTGCCAGACTATACCCAGGGCCAGAACCAGGGCCAGTAAGGCTAAGAGTAAACTTATAAGATGCAGGGTAAAAGACATATTTTTTTAGGTTAAATAGCCAATTGATTGTAAATCTTTTTCTGTAATGGGATGATCTAGGCGGCCGACTCCCCGGAGATAGCGGTACTCAAAGAAGATTGCCAGCAGAAAAAGGATAAGGAGCGCCGCAGTTGTCTGTGCCACCATTAGCCAATTTATTTCCAAGGTTTGCAGCAGGGGTGAGAGCGGCGCGATAATCTGTAAATAAGTGGAAGCCACGACCGTTGTATTACCCTCGGGAACGGAAACTTCTAATTGATAAACGCCGGGGTTAATTTTTATTTCCGGACGTAAATTAGTTAGGATGTTTGTTTGATTTTGAATGGAATGCGTTTCGGTTTGTTGCCAGATAACTTGACCGCTCTGGTCACGCAGAGTATAGGTAAATAACTTATTAGGAGCTATTTCGCTGCGGTACTGATTAAGGATTAGCCGCAACTGTAAATCCTCTCCGGTTTTAATATTTTTTGGTGCGCTGACGCGCAGATCAAAGGGTACATAATCGTTTAAGGAATAATATGTTAGGGGCGGACCAAAACCTAGATTATCCTGCAACAACTGTTGGTTCTTTTGTTCATTGGGCTTTAACTTGGTAATAATATTTTGTAACGGCTCTTTATAACGTCCACTATTGGTTGGGTCAAGTAGAAATTTGATGGTGACTTCGGCAATTAGCACTTGTGAGCCGGTGGGATCATAGACGGTGATTAGTAGTTCGTGGGCGCCATCAGCCAGATTTTGACTGGGTTGCCATTGCCAATTACCTTGAGCATCGGCTTGAATCACTGTGGCTATAATGTCTGAGCGTAATACCAGGCGGATGAGGGCATTGGGCACACTCACCTTACCACGGAAAATTGGACGGCTGCTAACAATAATCGGCAGGTTGTCGGCGGTATTGGATTTAGTGAAAGTTGCATCCGCCCGACCAGTGGCAGTAGAAAATAGCTCTATTACCAAGGTGGTGGTTGCTGTTTGAGCCGGGGGTATTGGCCCGAGATCGGGCGGTATGACACGGGGCAATGGAGGCAGGGGTATGATTGTTTTTTTGCTGTCACCACCACTAGTGCTACCACCGCTATTACTACCGCCAGCGTTTTCTGTTTTACAATCAGAGCTGCAGCCGTCACTACTGACACGGTTGCCGTCATCACATTCTTCACCAATGTCAAGGATTCCGTCCCCGCAAATATAAGCGCGCGAAATCGCCAGGGATAAATTAACAGTACCGGCCCGCGCCCGACTCAAGGAATAAGAAAAAATTCCCAAAGTCAAAAATGCCAGAATAATTCCCAAGATAAACAAGGTTTGATGGTGGCGGTATAATTTTTTCCGCTGTTTCCACCGCTGCTGTGCCTCCTGCAGATTAAATGAGCCTAAATTGGATGACATTTTAGCTGACAGTAATAGTTAAACTGATAGTATAGGTGCTGACGTTTTGGCTGGCGGGTACAGTCTGCGATAAACTGATGCCGGTAAAATCCCAGTAGCAATTGGTACTGGCCGTGCCGCCGGCTGAAGCCAAAGTAATAGAGTTAGTCGTATCCTCTACAAAAGCGCTGGAAGATCCCAGAGACACACCGGTGGAGCTACAACCATCCTGCGGCGTAATCGTGCCACCCGAAGGGTTAATGGTCAGCTGTCCGCCCACAGAGTCAGCATCAGCACCGTCCCCGGCACTGGCCGTAGAATCATTAAAATCATAAGTATGAGAGCTATCAGTCCAGACCGCGGTAGTGGCACTGCCGGCAATAGCCATAGTCCAGGTGGCAGTAGCTGTCGTATTGGTGACTCTAATTTTTTGACTGGCTGTTCCTAAGGTCCCGGTTACAGTTTGATAAGCAAAAGAATAGGTAGCGGCATTCATCGTGACTGAAGGACTGCCAACAGAAACGCCACTACCATCAACAATGTCTACTGACAAGGAACCAGCTGATGCGGCTGTGGTAATTTGCGGTACTACTGAAGTAGTATCCAGAGCGGTGCCGTCGGATTTAACAACTTTCAGACAATAAGCTGTACCGGCAGTAGCACCATGATCATAAAGGGCGAAATCCCATAGACCATCTTGGCCGGCTGGTACAGCAGCGCGACTATTAGTAAAATTATTAGCTTCTTCATAAGTTTCAGCTACCACAGTATCACTACTGTGAGTAGGATCGTTGGCGTTAGCTGTCAGATTAGCCCCATCAGCCGGAGTGGCATTGTTTTTATAGGCAATGACTGTATCAGCAGTCACATCAGCATAGCTCTCACCACTAAAAGCTGTATCACAGGTTCCTGATTGTTGAGCAAATTGAAGTTTAAAACTATCAGCGCTGGCATCTAAGGGGAAACTGGTCATGTGAATCAGTAAACGCAAACGAAAAGCATCACCGGTATTGCTAAGAGTAGCAGCTGTATTTAAATTGGCCATTGCCGCACCTACATCGGTGGTATCGGTGTTAGCATAGAGACGATAACCTGATTGAGTAAAAGTCGGCAGGCCTTGTTTAAAAGAAGCAATTTGTCCGCGATAGGCAACATTCGATGTTGATATAGTTCCGGCGGTGGAATAGCTGCCGATAGCAGTAACTGTACGCGTTGCGCCGCCGTCGCGGGCAGTTATTGTAAGGTCACCATTGGTGGCACTAAAGTCATTTCGTTCAGTAAATGAATTACTCCATTTAGTATAAGAATTTCCGCCGGTATCATTAGCTGTCGTGGCGACAAAGATCCATTCTCTGGCTTGCGTGGTAGTGATGGTGCCACTAACAGCTGCTTTAGCTGAACCCGCAGAAGAGCTTGTTTGATCCAGGGGGGCTGATGTAGCTAGGCCGCTGACCTCGTAAAGATGAATTCCTGCTACATCAGTTGCCGATATTGTCGCGGTAACAGTCTTTGACTCACTAACTCCGGCAACTTTATAAAATATTGCCTGTGACGGAGTACCACTTTGATTAATGGCTGTGCTCCAACCGCTAGGTGCGGTAATAGTAAGGTTTGAATAGGTGCTGACGGCAGCCACTAATAAATTATTTTCTATTGGTGTGGAGGTGAGAGTAGCGGATACGCTGGTGCTGGTATAAGTAGTGGCAGTTTTAGTTTGCACCTGTGCTATGGCCGCTTGGGCTAGGGGAATTTTCCAGGGAGTTAAATTAGAAATTAAGCCACAAAAAACAATATCGAGAATCAGAATCACGATAATGCTTGAGTCCAGGAATCTCCAGAAATTATTATTCTGGTAAAACTTCCGGTGCGAGTTTTTTATTTTTTTTGGTCGTACGCGGCCGTGTAGCCCGTGGCCGGCGGACAGCAGTCGGAGTTTCTTCATGTAAACGATGGGGTAATAAAATAGTTTGTCCGGTAGTGAGGATATAAGGTTTTTTAATACGGTTAATTTTAACAATTTTTTTCCAGGAAATACCGGAAAGCTCGGCCAAATTCATTAATGAATCGGTGCGTTTCACTCTATATGTCTGCCACTGCTGATGTTTCATAGTTCGGCGTGTTAGGAAGCGGCGATAAAGCAAGATGATGATGACCAGTAAAATTACCCCCAAACAAATGGCGATTTCTAACCAGGGAATTACCCAGAGAGTAAGAGTTTGGCTGGTGAAAGATTTGTCATAACCTTTGGCTTCAGCTTGCACCGTAAACCAGCCGATAAAAGGCGGTTGCCATTCAAAATTTGTGACCATGGTATCGTTGCGTAAAATTTGAATGGTTCGTTTAATTTCTGTTGATCTCTGCGGCCATAATTTATCATCAATATGTAAAATGATATCGGCGTCAGCGCTGGCGTTGCCCTTATTTTGTAAGGCTAAGCTGATGGAGTAAGTTTTTTTCTTAGCGTCAAAAGTATAATGTAAATCAGTTAGGGTCAAATCGCGGAGAATCTCACCCGGTACTGTCTCGTAGACACGGACCCCCACACGTGTAGACAGAATTATTCCGGTATCGCCCGATTTGGTTGCTTCTTTGGCGGCTTTCTGAATCATTAAACCCCCGGTGTGCTCACCGACATCAACGTTCTGGGGTATGCTTATGACAAAGGGAATTTGCCGCTGTTCTTGTGAGGGAATTGTCACGGCATATTTTTTGGTTCCTTGGCACCACTTACCAAGCAGATCAAGATAGGAGCTGGATTCTCCGCTAAGCTTCTCCAAATTAATGGTCTTGTCTGAAACCTTGGTTAGTGGTTGGCAGCGGTCGGTGATGGATTGCGGCTCAATATTTTGATAGAGCTCTTTCAACACTTTGGGAGTTGTAGTCGGAAATTCGTCGGGATATAAAGTAATCCAGTTGCCCACGGCAGTCATGGGTTCGGCTAATTGTTTTAAAGCAAAGCCGCCATCAGAAGACGGCGTGGAATCAGCCGGATAAACAATAGCGTCTTCTGCGGCCGCGCTGGCATTCTGTACGATCAAAACATCCTCCTTAGATTGTCCGGGAGCCAAAGAGTAGATAAACCAGTTTTGTGAATTGGGAATGTTGGGGTTGCCAGCTAACGGTCTGGCCCCCAAGCCACCATATTCAATAGCTTGAACAGTTTGTTGACTAAAGAAAAAAACTGCTAATAGTACAAAAAAATTTGCAGTTACAAAAAGTCTTTTCATGGCAATATTATACCACGAATGAGTTGAAAGCCCTAAGTTGTCGGTTATTAGTTGCAATAAAAAAACAGCTAAAGATCTGTTATAGTGAAAAATAAATTTTTTAACTCGCAGTTAAAGTTAGACCCAGGGTGTAGGTAGCCGGTGGTTGACTGGCCGGAACGCTTTGCGTTAAGGCCACGCCGGTCAAATCCCAACGGCAATAAGTAGCCGCAGTAGTAGAAGAAAAAATTGTAATTGAATTCGTGGGACCCTCATTAAAGGCCGAAGATGATCCTAGAGAAACATTATCAGTTGAACAGCCGCTGACGCCGGATAAACTTCCCCCTGACGGATCAACAGCTAATCGCCCTCCTTTTGTGTCATCATCATCGCCATCTTGGGAATAACCCGGGTCATTAAAATCCATGGTATTGGATCCGCCATCACTCCAGGTGGCTGTAGCTCCGCTGGTTGCAGCTAAAGCAACCGTCCAGGCAGCTGTGGCCGTAGGATTGCTGACGCGAATTCGTTGAGCGCTGGCGCCTAAAGTACCGGTAGTAGTGGCAGCGGAGAAAGAATAGGTCATGGCGCCAAATGTTACGCTCGGTGATCCGACTGTGGCGCCATCAGCATCAACAATAGCAACAGCTAGAGTTCCAGCATTAATTGTCTGGGATAAAGTGGTGGCTACACCTTGAGCCTGGTGAGCAATAAAAAATGATCCTCCGCTAAGGAACAGAAGACCAATTATAAACAAATATAACCTTTGAAATTTTATTAACCGCGAGTGTCTCAATACTGAAAACATACAACCCTTTGTTTTGGTTTTTATGTGGCTGTTATTAGCCATATATAAATTCATTATACATCATTTTTATCAAAAAGTCAAATATTGTAATGTTATGATTGGAAGATATCAAAAATTGACATTGATGACAAAAAGTGTTATTTTTTGGCTGTTTGTCATAAAAGAGCAATTTCCCCGTCCCCGTAGTTTCCGCCAGCACGCCCCACCAAGGGCGAGGCTCCGCAAATGCGGGCCGGGGGAGGCGGATCGCTCTTTAGGCAAAATTTTAAGGTGAGCGACAACGGATAAAAGGGGAGCCTTCCCCTGCCCGCCTTAGCGAGCCCCGATAGTTCAATGGATAGAACGGGAACCTTCTAAGTTTCAAATCTAGGTTCGATTCCTGGTCGGGGCACCAGCTCTTAAAAAATGACGAGCGTTTCTGAAGAGGTTCTGGGCCAAAGGCCCATCCGCCTCTGGCGGAGACTCCTACCGGAGCCACCAGCTTGAATAATAGAATAATAGACTAATAGAATAATTGAAAGAAAATAAAAACGGGGTGATTATTACATAAATTTTTTTATGCATCACTCCGAACATAATGCCTATAAATTAAGTTATGAACTAGCAAATATTATTTGGTCCATCGTTGCTGATTGGAAATTATTTGAGAAGCAAACCATTGGTAATCAGCTGGTCAGATCGACTGACTCAATATCTAGTAATATAGCTGAAGGTTGGGCAAGGTATTACAAAAAAGATAAAATATTATTCTTTAACTACGCTCGCTCGTCATTAGCTGAATGTCAGTGCTGGATCTTAAAGGCCGTAGATAGAAGATTAATCGTCAGTGATAAACAAAAGGAAATCGACAGTATTCTGCTAGAATTACCAAAGGAGCTTAATGGTTTGATTAAAGGCACAAAAGAAAATTTAAAGTATTAATAATAATCTTATCAATTAATCAATTATTCAATTAATCTATTAGATCATCCATGGCGATCTTAGTTCAATGGTAGAACACTAGGTTGTGGTCCTAGTTACAAGGGTTCAATTCCCTTAGATCGCCCCATCGAGCTCAGCTCGACCTATCGTGAAAGCAGCTCCCTAAAAGAGCTGTTTTACGTTACAAACAAGGGGCAATAGTGAGTTTGCGGTACCGTTTCGATATAGGTATAATCATCATATGAAGCTAAATTTTGAAATTGATCCACAGTACGACATTCAGATGTTTTTTCAGCTGTTACGGCAGGAACATTGGGCCAGTCGCGTACCTGGCTCGGGTGTTCCGTTAGATCTGGCTAAACAAATTCACGAGGCTACTACGGAAGAAGAGCTCGGGCGCCTTTATAGCCAGCTTGAATCGATTGCTATGGAAGAGTATGAAAAAAATCGTGCGGCGATTGAAAAAGCTAAAGAAGGGTATAAAGAATCATGGGAGCCAATTATCGATGAATTTTCCCAAACAGCTGAAGAACTGACAGCCTCTTGGTATTTTCAGGAATACACCTGTGTCATTACCCAGCTCTGTAAAGGTTTAAGCAATTGGCACGGTAATAAAATTGCCCGCAGTTGGAAAGAAGACCTGACGGAGCAGCGGAGGATTACGGCGCACGAATTATTACTGGCCCATTTTTTTTCAATTCACCGTCATAAATATCCGGACAGCGGCCTTACCGACGAGCAAATCTGGAAGTTAGCTGAGATATCGTCTTTTGCCCTAACCGGCCTAGAACCTCGCCTCAAAAAGTTTTGGCCGGAAGATAAGACGGGTTACTACACGGATCATAACTATCCGGAATTGGTTGAGTTGCAGGAAAAACTCAAAGAACCCTTTCTTAATCGCTCAAATTTTGACGAGTATATTCGCACGGGCATTAATTTAGTTAAAGAACAAGAAGCGACAGAGCACGTAAGACAGGGGATTCGGCCAATTACAGAAGCCGGTCTTAGATAGTTTTTTCTATTGATTCTGTACAAGCATCTTCCTTTTGGGAGCTGTTTTTTGTTTTCACTAAGTTCAGGTATAATTTAATTATCATGTTTTTATCAATTGGTTTGATTGCTGCCTTTATCGCACTTTTTTGCTGGGGCTTTGGCGATTTTTTTATGCAGCGTACAATCCGCGCCATTGGAAAGATGGAGGCCTTATTTTTTATTACCATTTTTGGCGTTATAGTTTTGTTTCCTTGGGTTAAAGATGAGTTGACTATTTATTTGTTTGAATCCCGGGCCCTGTTTTTGTTGGGGATTGCCGCGTTAATTACTCTTGTGGCTGCCTACATGCAGTTCAGCGCTTTCGAGACAGGCAAATTGGCGGCTGTGGAGCCGGCCATGAGCCTGGAGTTGCCGGCGACCGTCGCCATCGGAGTTTTATTACTGGGTGAACGGTTGAATGTTTGGCAACTATTATTAATGACGGTAGTTTTTGTCGGTGTTTTGGGTGTTTCGTTGCACCGTCATGAAAAACATTGGTGGTGGCGGAGGAAGACGCGTCATTTTGTCTTAGAAGCAGGAGTAGTTATGGCTGGCTTTAGTGCTATTGCTATGGCCGGCACTAATATTATGACCGGTTTGGCCAGTCGCGGTACTTCACCGCTGGTGACAATCTGGTTTGTTCATGCCCTTTTGGCAGTAATCAGTTTTATCTGGATTTGGCTTGGCGGATCGGTTAAAACTTTAGCGCAAGATTTTAAAAGTCATGCCGCTATTATTATTGCGGTGGCGATTTTTGATACCAGCGCCTGGATCGCCTATGGTTATGCTGTTTTATCTCTTCCTATGGCCCTGACTATTGGTATTACCGAGAGCTATGTGGCTCTAGCTGCTTTTTTAGGTTTACGGTTTAATCATGAGAAATTAGAACGTCATCAGATTATCGGTGGCCTAGCAGCTATTGTCGCCTCTGTGCTGCTGGCGTTTGTTAGCAATTAATAGGTTGATTTTGCTTAAACTTAATGTTAAGGTGTTTCAATGAAACAAGAATTAACAATTGGTATATTATTGCTTCTAATCGCAGTGGGAGCGCTGATTTATTTTCTGGTTAATTATAATCAGGGACGACCAGTTCAGATGGTACCGATAATTAATACCAACAATACTAATCAGGCGGCAGTGATGGAGAAAAAAGTTACTTTAAATAAATCGACCATTGCTAAACATAATTCCGCCGCTGATTGCTGGCTGATCATTGATAATAAAGTATACGACATGACCAATTATTTAGTTGCGCATCCGGGTGGTGTCGGCACGGTGATTTCCTGGTGCGGCGCTGATGCCACGCAGGCTTTTGTTACCAAGGACGGCCGAGGCAGTCATTCTAATCAGGCTTATAATTTGTTGAATCAATTTTATCTGGGTAATCTTAATGCTGTAATCAATCAATAATTTCATGCTGACGACGAAATTATTTATTTGGAGTAGAAAATTGCATCGTCTTTTTCTGTTAGTAGTAACTTTTTTAACTATCGTTATGGCTATTACCGGTTCGGCCATGAAATATTTCGTCGGCGCCAACATTTTTGGTTTGAACAGTTCGGCTATCAGGTATTTGCATAATCAATTAAGCTTAATTTTTACCGTTACTTTGGCCGCTATGATGTTCAGTGGTTTATACATGTACCTGTTCCCAATTTTGATCGCCCGCAGCAGAAAGAGACGGGCTGCGGCGGAAAATTTACGGACGCCCCCACCGCCGGCAGATTAATTTATTTCGCTCTTGTCTTGGATCGTCTCTAGTAGTATAATAGCCAAACCTCATTTATTAATTTAATCTAATAAGTAACTAAAAATATGCAAGGATTTCATAAAAAATCTTTCATCCAAGGCTTGGTGGCCGGCATCCTAATCGTTGCCGTTTTGGGTGGAGTGTACATGTTGGGCGCCCGGGGTAATTTCCTAACGGGCAACGGGACTGTTAAAAATAATAATGTAGTCAATGTTCCGACAGATAATACTGATCCGAATAAACCGCAGCTCGGCACGGTTAAGGCAGCCAGCAAAGATGAACATATTACTGGGTCGGTTAATGCCAAGGTAGTATTAATCGAATACTCGGATTACGAATGTCCGTACTGCAAGAATTTTGATACTACGATGCAGCAGGTGGTTAAGGCTTATGGTAATAAAGTCGCTTGGGTTTACCGTCATTTCCCTCTGTCTTTTCACGCTAATGCCCAGAAAGAAGCTGAAGCTTCAGAGTGTGTAGCCTCTTTGGGCGGCAACGATGCTTTCTGGTCATTCTCCAAAAAACTATATGAGCGGACCACTTCTAATGGCACGGGGTTTGCTTTAACGGCTTTGGGTCCTCTAGCCAAAGAGGTAGGTGTAGATCAAAATAAATTTCAGACCTGTTTAGATTCCGGTCAATTTACCGCCAAAGTTAATACGGATTTATCTGAAGGACAGGCCGCTGGTATTACCGGAACTCCGGGTACAATAATTGTAGTTGATGGTAAGGCTAAGAGTATTATTCCTGGCGCATTACCTCTGGCGCAGGTTAAGGCTTTGATTGACGCCGAGTTGTAAGATAGTATTGCCAATTAAAGAAGAGCCTCGCTGCATTGTCCTAGGACTTTGCAAACGAGGCTCTTTATGGTTGCGGCTAGCGTGGTGCTAGCCGAGGATGTTGATGTTCTGGCGGCTACTTCTTGTCCGCCGCAAGCTTCATACCGAACTTGATCTGGTAAAGCACCTCGTCCGTTTGGACGTTGTGCTCATAGAGCAGCTGTGCACTCGCACGCCTCACGTTCTTCTTGATCGTGAACCCCGCATAGTAGGCGGGCTTGTCGGTCACATAATTCTTGATTGTTCCCGACAGCGTGAACATTCCTTTGGTAAAGTCCAGCCGGTTGTACCCGAGGAAAAACACTGGATGCCAACCGGTCTTGGTAAGTTCGTCGCTCGAGAAATTCAGCCAGTTGACCACGCAGAGTGGTCCGTACTTGGTCTGTAACTGGATTCCGGCAAAGGGCGTATTCTTGTAGGCGCCCAGGTTGACGGAAGGACGGAAAATCCCGAGATCTATCTTGTAGCTGCCGTAGAATCGAGTTTCATTGCCGGTCAGTGTGACCGTCTGCTTTCCGGATTTCAGAATAATGTCACCCGTCAGTCCGCTGCCGACAATACCCTTGCCGGCGCTGAAGACGATGCTGTCCGGTTCGAAAACCGTGGCCATGGATGCAGTCGGCATCAGGGTCAGACAGCTGATGATGAGGATTACTACTAGCAGGAAACGCATGATAGCGGGCTTCATTGGAAATTCCTCCTGATGAGTGAGGGTGACAGACTTTGACTAAAGCTCGTTCAAGAGTCGTTAACTGCCTATGGCAGATTATGTGTCGTAGGTACTAACCCTAAAAAAAAGTATTTTAGGGTGATTTTGTAGTATGTCATATAATATAATTTATGTCAAGTATAGTTAATAAAATTTATTATGTTTAGCTGAAAATATTAGGGAAAATACATTTTTAAGATTGAAATTCATCTCTGGAAAAAAAGAAGAGCCCGTCGTCTTGTGGACGGCGGGCTCGAGAACTTTTTGGCTATCAGCCTCTGGCTGATGGCCAGGCCGTTCTCCTTACCTGTTAGAGACTACTTGCCTTCTGCCATGGGGGCAGAGGCGTCACCGGCGCTCGGAGGAGCATCGGTGGGAGCATCCGGTTCGGCGGCCTCGATAGAAGTTTCCGGTTCGGCGGTGGTGTCGGGTTCGTCGGCGGGAATGTTCCGGACTTCCTGCGGCCTGCGGCGCAGACTGTCCTGGATCATGCCAGCCAGCAGAACCTGAACCAGCGTTCCACCGTTGTCGCCACCACCACCAGCCATGACATCCGGCACCAGCTTGAAGCCGCTCTTGGACAGAGCCCGGGCGACCTCGATCATGGCGTAGTTGCCGGACTCCATCGAAGCGATCTTCCGCTTGATGACGTCAGCTTCAGCCGAACCGACAGCAGTGATCTTGGCACCTTGGGCAGCGCCCACGGTACGCAGCACCATGGCATCGGCCTGGGCAAC
>JAZDLR010000009.1:0-6245 GCA_043801745.1 Candidatus Komeilibacteria bacterium
CACAAAAAACAGCATTAAATAAGAAACAAAAGAATCAAAAATAAAAAAGTTTTGGACCAGATAAGCGACCAGGAGAGAAATAAAAATGACAGAAAAAGGAAAAACTGGTTTTTCTTTTTCTGTCATCCCGGGCTTGCTTTGCTCGTCCGTAGTTTCCAGCGAAGGAGAGACCCAGAATCCAGGTTCGGAACTAAATCCCTCCCCACCTCCTTTTACGGAAAGGGAGGTGTAAATACTGGATTCCCGCTGGAGCTCACCCCGCTGCTGCGGGGCGGGGATGACAAACAAAATCAGACTCCAGCCCGCCGCGCCAATCATCATCAAATAGCTTAACAGTCCCAGCCACCCAATGGCCACGCCATAGTCAAAAATCAAATTGTGGCTGCGGTCAGTCCCATAGGCCTCAAAACTGGCCAGCCGCGGCGATAAATATTTACTGATAGCCGACTCAAAATTTTCCGGTCCAAACCCCAATAACGGCCTTGTCTGCCAAGCGCGCCAGGAATCTTGCCATAGGATCAAACGGCTTTGAATGGTGGCATCTGAAAAAGAAAAAGAGGTTAAGCGCGCCAGAACGGCATTATTTTTCACCAAATTGCTATCACGGAATAAAAATAAAGAAACGATAAAAACAAAAATTATCACTAAACAAATTATTGGCCATTTTTTCAATTCCTTAAATCCCCCCATCCCCCCTTTAAAAAGGGGGGTAAAAAACAAAAAAGCACAAAGAACAATAATCCCTGACATCAGTCCCAAATAAGCGCCACGAGTGCCAGTCAGCAAAAGACCAATCGCTAAAAGACAACCGCTAATGGCAAAAAACCATTTTTTCCATCCAATTGACTCAAAAAACAGATATCCCGCCAAAAAAATATTGAAAATTAAATAACCGGCTAAAATGCCCGCGTTGCCAATTACGCCATAGATGCGGTCAGTTGTCGGTAAAAGCTCGCCAAACCCCCCAAATCGCTGAATAAGAGCCGTGATGGCGACTAACACGCTGACCGCCACCGATAGCTTAATTAACCGTTGCCAGTCTTTTCTCTCTCTAAAAACCGCCAATAACATCAAAAACCACGCGACAAAATGGACCAAAGACCAAACGCCCATTCCTCGTTCTAGGTTTCCCCAGAAGCTGGCGTAAAAATCAGTGCCGAATAATGCCGACAGAAAATTGACTAATAGAAAAAATAACACGACGGCTGTCGTTGCGAGGAGTCCCGAGCTTGTCGAGGTACGACGAAGCAATCCCGAACTATTGCCGCTGCCCGCGGGATTGCTTCGCCCTGCTACACTGGGCTCGCAATGACAAGAAAAGAGAGACCAAAAAAATCTCTGCGGATGTCTCAACGCCAGATAAAAATAAAAAACCGCGGCGATTTCAACCAGAACGCGAAACGCCAAAGCCTTAGGCGTGGTGTAAGGAAAAATTACTCCGCTCCAAGCCAAAAGAGGGGTCACGAGGCAAGCCGCGAGGAGAAACTTTAGTAGCCGTAAAATGCGGGCGTCGGTTTTGGAAATTAGATCCTGTAACACTTTATCGTCATCCTGAGCGAAGCGAAGGATCTATAAAAGATTATTCGGTCGCAGAGTCTACACTGAGCAAAGCGAACGTGCTCCCTCAGAACGACACCTTATTTTGATTGTTTTCCTTCCAATTCCGCCAGGTCTTTCTTCGCTTCCTCGTTATCAGGCAATAATTTTACTAATTTTTCATACCACTCAATCGCCTTGGCGGTCTGGTTGGTATCGCGGAAATAACCGGCCAGCGGCGCGATCAAATTAGCGTTATCCGGAAACTTGGCAATCGCGTCCAGCATTGTTTGCTCATACGCTCCCTGCCGTTCCGAAAACTTATAGCGATAAATATCCGCCAAGGATAAATAGAGGTTATAATCGTTTGGATCATTAGCAATCGCTTTTTTTATATTCTCTTCAGCTTTTGACGGGTCGTTCAAAAAATAAGTATAAAGATCGGCTAAATTGGCAAACGGGGTTGAACTTTGCGGCCGAAGCTGACCGGCGTAAATAAAAACATCTCTGGCGCCCTCATAATCTCCGATCCCTTTTTTCAGAACGCCCAAATACAACCATTCGCTAAAAATTTCCGGATCCCCCTGCAGCTTCACTTTTGTTTCTTCAAAACGCTGCTGGAAAAGCTGCCTGACCTCGGGCGTTAAGCTGGAATTTTTAATTTCAAAAGAGGCTAATAATTTGGCCGGCGTCAAAACAACTTCTTTTTTAAAAAGATAACCTTGCTGAAAAGCCCAGAAAACGCCGGCAGCAATAACGGCGATAAAAATGACGGAGGATAAAATGATGATTGATTTTTTAGACATATGATTACTTAATTTTAAATTATAAATTTTCAATTTTAAATAAATGACTAAATTTTTAAATTTTAATTCTGCAGCTTCTGACAATTTTTGAAAATATCAAGTTAAATTCCTCTGCCTCTTTCCATAATTTACGCGCTTCATCTTTTAGGAGTGGATTAGCGCTAACAATTATTCTTGACCAGTATTTCGTTTCCTTTGTTTCTTTTTTACAGATACTTATTTTGTGAGAAAAGTCTTTTTTGGAGTCAGCTCCATTAGCCTCGCAATAATTAGCCCCGATGCTTGTTCCTGATTTTACTATCTGGGTAATAAGCGGGTTATTAACAGAAGTTTTATCAATTTTTGCGGCAAATTTTAAAATTTCCTCAGCAAATTTAGCGGTTCTTTCTTCTAAATTATATTCTTTCTCCGCCATAAATTTAAAATTCTGCCATTTAAAATTGATTTAAAATTTCAAAATTTATAATTTAAAATTGCTTTATCTTTTTCATTTTATCACTTTTTTCCCCAAAAGAAAACCCCCTGATTCCGCAAAGGCGGAACGGGGGTTTTCAAATCCAACAGCTAAGTCACAAGCAAAGCCGAGGAAGTTATCTCATCCAGAGATTATCTGCTAAGAGTCTGAGAAGCTAAGTTGGACGATGGTAAACCACTAACCAACCAGCCATTGGTGAAGTCGGTCACAGCGGCTCCGACTGCAGTCGTAATGCCGCTAACATGATCAACATCACTCAAATCAGACCAGATAAAGTCATCTTCGGCGTCTAGCTCAACTTTATCTCTGGTCCACAAGTCATAGTTAGCGTTAACCACCTTCGCCGAATCACCTTCCAATTGGACGCTAACAGACGAGTTGGCAATTGTACCGGTGAAATCCGCTCTTAGCTCAAAGGTGCGGGTCGTGCCGGCCGAAACAGTTCTGGTTGTCGTGGCCAGATCCGGCGTGCCGGGCGAAGCCAATAAGACGGTTTCAACAAAACTGCCAATCGAAACATAGAAGTTGGTCGTGCTGGCGTATAAAGTAACCTCCGCGCCAGAAGTGACATCAACCAAGGTTATGTTATCAATCGCCAATGGAGTAGTCTCGGCCGGGCCAGATGTAGCAACTTTAAAGGTGAATTTGTATAAATCAATATCGCCTTTAGCATCAGCAGTAACGCTGAATTTGTACATCGCCAAGGTTGAATTGCTCAACGTGGTAGTTGGCAAAGCCACTACGGCTACTGTCGGCACAGATTTAAGGATCATGGCCGCGGTTTGAGCGGTAGTCGGGCTGTAGCCGGCAATTTGCGTGCCGGACGATACGCCAGTACCAACGTTTTCAGAAGAATCAGTTGAACCATAATAATTTATAGCAATCCGATGGCCTGCTGTCGCCACGGTACTGGCAGTGTAGATCGGCGCGATATCAGCCTTAATGGTCACGATCTTAGAAGTGTTGGCCGGAACCTGCAACGGCGTGGTCAACGTAAAGGTTGATGACGCATTCTGCAACGAACCGCCTTGCACATTACCGATACCCAACACGCCTTGTCCCAGCAAAGTTGAACCGTCATAGATATAGACTTGACTCATATCATTGCCAGTTGAACTGGCGTTGGTCAAAACAAGTCTTATCTTGGTGACGTTAATTTGCTCGGAAGTGGCGTAGAACTTCAATATGGTCATTACATTGCCGGTGGTGTTGGCGGCAATCAATTTACCGGTCGGAGTGGATGAATCCAAAACAGCGCTGTATTGGCCGGCGGAAGCAATGGTCATCAATTGACCGACCGCATCATTAACGGTTTCAGTAACATCCAGCGTAGTTGACATGCCAGTGGCGGTTACCGCCGCGGAAGCAATCAAACCCCAACCATGGGTATTAGTTGAACCGGACGAAGCATTGCCGGAAATATTGCCTTTTAAGGCAACCGTCTTTGAAGTGCCTTTAGTAATCACCAAAGGAACATCCAAAGTAAAGGTATAGGCGTTCGCGCCGGTAGAACCGTTAGAAGGACTGACCACATTTGTGCCGGTGTTCAAAGCGGTGGCGCCATCCCACAATTGCATGGTGGTTAGCTCCGCGCCGCTCGCGCCCGCGCCTTCAGTATCCTGCAAAGCAATGGTCGTAACTTTTATATCCTCGCCGGAAGCTGACGCGTCAAAGAGATAATTGGCAAAAGTATAGCCAGTAATACCCCGGATAACCGTCTGGGCCACCGGAGTGCCGGAAACCGAGACCACTAAAGAGCCGGCTTTGATAGTCATGGTATTAGCCAAAACATTAGAAGCCGGAGTAGCAGTAATCGTGTTGCCGGTCGTGCCGCCAGTGATGCTTGTCACTTTGGTCGTCGGAGTACTGAAGCTGACAATAATTGTGTCATTAGCGCTCCAAGTAGTGCCTAAATTACCTTTGACCAAAACTTGCGTGGTGCCGACCGGGAAAGTAACCGTGCCGGAGAAAGTCGCCAATTGCACGCCGGAAGCGGAATATGTCGAGTCAACCGGACCAGCTAAAATCGTGCCGTCGGCTTTCGTCAAACTGATATTGGTCAAGCCGCCGCCATTGTTGGTTACTGTAGTAGTAGCAATGTTTACAATCATGCTCGCCACATTGACGGGTTCGCCCGCGACCACGAAATCAAAAGCGCCAAGCAATTGTCCTGTCGCGCCAATAGTGATATTGGCGGCCGGAGCGCCAGTTGAGCTCTTATCAACGCGCAGAGAACCCGTGCCAATGGTAATGTTATTGCCATTGAAGATCGGGTTGGAATCGGTGTTGAATGGGAAAGTGGTGTTGGTGTCCAAGGTCAGATAGTAACCATAAATATTGCCTTTGGCAACGATATCGGTACTCCGATAAATGTCAAAGGAAATCGTCCTGGCTGAACCGCTGACAATATCGCCCTTCACTGTAAATTCTTTGGACAAACCCTTGGCAATAACTAAGCCCGAGGTGCCAAAAGAAGCAGTGTAATATTTGCCGTCTGTTGAAACAGTCGTGGCATAATTGGTCGTTCCGTCTGAAACCACAATGTTCGCCAAGTCGGAAGAAGCGGCTGAACCGGACTGATTAAACCTAATGGAATAAACAGTCACGTCTTCAGTTGAGCCGGTCGTCAATTTGATGCCGGAGAAAGTAAAGGCAAGAGTGCCGACTTCTTTCGTGGAAGTCGCCACATTCAACGAACCAGTGCTGCCGGCCAATGAGCCGATAGCCAAAGTCGCGTTGATGGTCTGGCCATTGCCGGTCAGAGGCAAAGCGCCGGAAACGGTCGCCGTGGTGGTCACGCTGACCAAAGATAAGGCGGCCACTTGGCCCGCGTAGGAATCTAAAGTAGTCGGCATATTAGCCGCCAAAGTGTAGTACTTGGTGGTGTTAGCCGGAATAGTAAAGGTTTCGCGAACCGTGATTTGGTGATCAGCGTTCAATGTCTGGTTCAAGCCAACCTGTAAATTAGTGGCGTTGTCAATCAAAGCAACTGAAGACAAAGCTGAATCGCTGGCCAAACTGGTGCGCTGCGCTGTGATAGCCGTGATGGTCACATCAGAAGCGCCAGCGGTGAAGGCAACCTTGGTGAAAGGCACCCGAGCCGCGTTTTCAACAGCCACGCCAGCCGCCGGAGTGTCAGAAGCCAAAGCAACGGTTAAGCTGCCGGCCACACCCGGGGTGGAAGGAGAAGCTGAAGTTCCGCCGGTGATGTCAACGCCGGTAGTGTAGTTATCCCTGTCAACGTTGTTGATAACATAAATGGAGTCCCAATCATAACCGGCAGCGGTAAACGCTTCGGCTGTCATGTTAACCCATTGTTTGCTACCCACATCGCCGTTCGGAATCAACTTATACACTGGCGCATCACCCAAAGCTCTCACTAAATCGGAAGTTGTAAAAGCGTCCATCTCCGCTTGCGTCACGGTCTT